>JADKBM010000008.1 GCA_016715115.1 Acidobacteriota bacterium | reverse complement strand
CGCAGATATGGGCGATGGTCTTGTCATCGGTCTTGGCTCGAAACTGGGCGCGGCGGTGGCAAAATCGAAAGAGTTTATCGACGGAATGCTCGGCGCGTTGGCTTCAAAGATTCGTGAGGTTACCGCCGCCGCACCGACAATGGGCGATCTGTTCAAACTGTTTGACGATCCGAAGTATGCGAAGGGACTTGCCACTCTCGCAAAGGAAATGGGTTATACCGTTGACGAATTGAAAGAGTTTTTGAAAATCGCTCAGCAACGTGACGAATTTACCGCGTTGTTTGACACGATGGACAGGGCAATGCGTGGAGCGGGTCGCGGCGGCGGTTCGGAGCGCGGCACGGGCGAAGGTGATGGATTGACGTTACCAGGTAACGGCGCGGATGAATTCGCCAATCTGCTCGTAATCGTTCCGCAAGCAACTGCCGCGTGGACAAACTTCTTTGACACATTCGCCGCACGGATCGCCGAGATGCGTGATTCATTGAGCAACACGAATGAGTTGATCGGCGAGACGTTCATTGATTCGCTTTCACAGATCGGCGATGTGTTCGCCAACGCGGTCACGCAATGGGACGGCACGGCGCAAGGGTTCTTCCGCTCGTTGGCGCAAGGCTTCGCTCAGATGGCAAAGCAGATCATTGCTGACCTGATTCGGATCGCGGTTATGCAAGCCGTGTTGAAGATCGCGGGACTGGTCGGCGGCGGTTTGTCGCAATCTGCGCCGGGTTGGACTTCGGGTTCGTCCGCGTCGGTGATCCCCGGCGTTGGTGCGGGTGGCGCAACTGCTGGAGCGCGAGTGTTCGCCGAGGGCGGATACACGGGATCGGGCGCGAAACACGAACCGGCCGGCATCGTCCATCGCGGCGAGTTCGTGATGCCGATGGAATCGGTCAAAGCATTGGGGTCTTGGGTTGATGGAATCCTTGCGGAATATGCAGATGCCGGGCGCGATGGCATACGCGGGAGCAAGCGGGATGACCACGAACAACAATTCAAACAAGACGAACAATTTCAATTTTACGATGGGCGGCGGCGGTCAGGTCGATTCGCGCACACGGTCGCAGATCGTTTCCGAGGTCATCGCGGCGATTCGGATGAGCGAACGCCGGAACAAATAAATGAGTGCAAACCTTTATCAATTTCCCTTTGGCGGTGACGCAATGGCAAGCCGCGCCATCGTATCTGACCGACATCACGCGAGGTCGGAACGGTCAGGAAGTCCGTAATGCCATCTGGCAAGATCCGCTATATCGATATAACGCCGCGTTCTCGATCAAGACGTATGCGGACATCGAGACGCTGGTTGAGTTCTTTCACGCGGTCAAGGGTCGTGAGCAGTCGTTTCTGATTAAGGACTATTCCGATTTCGCGATTGCACGGCAGACGATTGCGACAGGCGACGGCGTGGCGACTACGTTTCAACTTATCAAGACGTACACGACATCTTTCGGGTCGTATCAGCGGACGATCACGAAGCCGAAGTCTGCCGAGGACTCAACGGGCGTTCTTGTTTGGGTGAACGGTTCGGTAGTCGCGGCGGCGGATCGGTCGCATTCGGCATCAACAGGCGTGATAACGATTACATCACCGTCGCCTGTGCCGAACGGTCACGCGGTTGAGGCATCGTGCGCGGAGTTTTACGTGCCTGTGCGATTCGACACGGATACTTTGCCGGTTGAGATGTTGTCTTATTGGCTGTCGTCGGGCGCGTCGGCATCGAACGTGCAGATTCCCGATATTCCACTTGTCGAGGTTCGCTACCCGAATGAGTAAATTGATTCTGTTTTTGTTGTTGACGATTTCCGTTATGGCGCACACTCCAAGAAATATACAAGCACCGAATGTCGCCGCCGACTTCTGGACGCAATGGGGTTCAACGAATCCGCGAATGGCGTTGTTTGTAAAACTCACGCCGAAGGCCGACTGGACTGGCGTATCCGCCATCGGGTTCACATCGAACACGCGAAATATGACGTTGCCCGGTCATCCTGGCGTGACGTTCTATTCGTCGCCAGGCATCACACCGACAATCGTTGAACAGGGTTTGGGCGATGTTGCCAACCTTGAACTGACGGGCGTTTACCAAACAGGCATCTTTGAGCGTCTTGATGTCATCGCGGGTCAATGGTCGTTCTCGGAGATCGAGGTATTTTCCGCGTGTTGGAATAACACGGACTTGGGCGAGCTTGTCCACTTTCGCGGCAACCTCGGCGAGTTCCGCGACTACGGCACATACTTTACGGCAGAAGGGCGCGGACTGATCGGGCGACTTTCCAATGATGTCGTTGTTGCGACTCAGCGAATGTGTCGCGTCAAAGAGTTCGGCAACACGCGATGCAAGAAGGTTCTGACGGGTTCATTCACGTACAACGCGACATCGGACGTTGCCGGAGCCGTCATCACGGAAACGGCGCACGGAATGACCACGGGCGAGACGGTTTATCTGACGATTTCAGCTGGAGCGATCAATCCCGAACTGACAGTCAACACGGGTTATTTTGTGATCCGCGCAACGGCTGACACATTCAAACTTGCCACGACATACGCGAACGCGGTCGCCGGAACGGGGATCACGTTGACGGCGGCGGCTGGTACGATAACGGTCAATCGCGGTGCGGTCATCATAGGTTCGGTCGTTTACAAGATCAAGCAATCATCCGTGACCGGCATCGGATCGGCATCGGGTTCGGATACCGAAAACCAAGTGATGATTTTCGACACTTCGACCTTTGCGGGTGTCGTGCCGACATCACCGAATTTCGTCGCGTGGCTGGCATATTTTCCGAACGGAACGCTTACGGCGGTTGATGGCCCGAACGCCGGAATCACCCGCGAGATCGCGACGGCATCGGAAGCGACCGGCTTGCATCCATACGCCAGAATCGAATTGAAGCGTCCGTTCCCGTTTGCGGTTGACACAAACACGTTGTTTGATTTGACGATGGGTTGCAAACGCCGCCTTGAGGATTGCCGCGCATATCACAACGCCGTGAACTTCGACGCTGAAGCGTTTGTTCCCGGCATCGAAGCGGCGAACCGCATCACATCTGGATTCTAAATGGGATTTACGAGATCACAAATTATCCAGTCCGCGCTCGATCTTGTCGGCGTGAGATTCTTGCATCAAGGGCGCGATCCGGCGACCGGCCTTGATTGCGTCGGTCTGCTTGTCGAGGTCGGCAAGCGGGTCGAGTATCCGCACGTCGATGACGTTGCCGCGTATCGGCGCGTCCCGTCCGCCGAAGTGATCCGGCAGATGCTGAACGCGACAACCGACGAAATTGCAATGAGCGATGTGCGCGACGGCGATGTTTACCTTATGAGAATGGGCGGGATCAAACCTCGTCACGTTGGCTTTGCCGCAAACTACAATGGTCGCGCAAGCGTTCTCCACGCTTCGGCTTCGGGCGTTCGCGTCGAGGATAAGACTAATTTTCCCGCTTCGTGGTTTGTTGCCGCGTTCCGGCTTCGGGGGGTGCTTGACTAATGGGAATGGCAGTCGCACTTCCGCTGATTATCGGCGGCGCGTCGATGGCGTTGCAGTTCCTTCTGCAACCGCGCATCAAGCAAACGCCGACCGACAAGGGCAAACTGGACGATATTCGGATCACGGGTTCGGAGTATGGTTCATTCATTCCCCGCGTCTGGGGTCGCGCGCGCGTCGGCGGCAATATCATCTTTTCAGACGGCGTGGTTCATACGATCCAGAATACGCCATCGGGCGGCGGCAAAGGCGTTCCGCAAGCACCGGCGACTCGGACGCATACTTACACCAGTTCAATCGGCGTTCTGATATGTCGCGGTCAAGTCTCAAACTTCTTGCGGACTTGGGCGGATGCCGATCTAATTCTTGGTAACGGCGACATTCTCGGCGGATCGTTTGAGGCTGAAGCGGCAACATTGAGCGGCGGTGCGTCATCAGCGGTCGATGTCAATGCGTCCGGCGGGAACTACGCTACGGGTCTGGGTTCGGGCGGTCAGGCCGCGTTCGATTTCAGTTCCATCGGCGATCCGCCGTATCCGAACATCAGCGATCCGAACGAGATTGCGCTTGCCTATACGCGGATCGAGTTCTTTTACAAATGCAATTCCGATCTGCAAGCGACCATCGACACGGACACGACGGCGGACTTTACGCTTGATTTTCTCGATACGAACGGCAGTTGGACGGCAATCACACATCAGGTGCCGGGGTTTGTCGATTCGCTCGTATTCAAGAACGCAATCGCCGCCGCGCCCGATCTCGATCTGATAGTGATCGAAAAGTATTGGTTTATCGACATTCTCGAAAACCCGAACACGTTCAAAACGCCGACCTTCAACGTGACCGGGAACGTCAACGCGAACATCGTCTATCCGCTCGATGTAAACGATCCGTCAGCATACTACAATGCCGCGATCTCGGATGACGGCACGGGCAAGGTCGCGCTGACAATCCCGGTCGGAGCAACGCGATATTACAAAGGCACTCAGACGCAAGATCAAGACGCGGCGGAGATAACTTGGCTGAACGCGAAATACGGCGCGGGCGAAGGCATTCTTCGCGCTTCGGGTCATCGCGGGCTTGCTTGGGTGATGTTTGAAAACCGCGTGTTGAAACAGGCGCGCGTCGAAAACTTTACCTTTGAGGTGGATCTTGCCAATGCGAACGTGAACGCGGTGCTGACCGATCTGTTCACGGATGTCGGCCTTGTGTCCGGCGATCTGACCTTGACGGCGACGAACGGACTGACGTTCGTGGGTTGCATCGAACACACGGCGGGATCGCGGCGGCAACTGATCGAAGCACTTGAGCGATACTTCTTTTTCAGAATCGCCGAACGTGACGGCAAGATCGTGACGGTTCTCGATACGCTGACATCGAGCGCGACGATTGACGCTGATCTGCTTCGGGCGCACGATGACGGCAATGAGATGCCGAACTTTGACGCGGAAATAATGGTCAAGGAAGAATCGCAGTTGCCGCGTGAAATCCGCGTGTCGGTGATGAATCCCGATCTTGAATACAAAAATGAGAGTGTCGCGTCAGCGTTGTTCGGTTCGCTTGACGCTACCGAGTCTGTCGAATACACGTTCCCGTTGGTCGAGCGTCCTGACGAAGCGCGGAACGTGGCAGAGCGGCTTATTCTCAAGGCGCATTCGGAGTATAAAAGTATTGAGTTTTTCGGGATGCCGGAAATGGCGATCTATTCGGTCGGCGATGTCATCACCGTGCCGATCAACGGAACGAACGTCAAAATGCGGATCGAGAAAAAGCAGATGACGTTGCCTTTGGGCAAAATTCGCTTTCAAGGCGTCACGCTTTCCGAATTTACGCCGACCTATTATCAAGATGACGTAACATCGGTTGCGCCCATTCGTCGCCAGCAACTCGTCACGACTCAGTTCCCGCGCAACTCCGTGCCGGTTGCGATCATCTCGCCGCCGCTGACCGCAAGGGATCGCGGAAAACTCGGCGTTTATCTCGCCGTTTGCGGTCGCGGTCGCGGCGCGGCTGAGAACATCGCGGTTTATCGTGAATATGACACGGACAATTATATTTTGCAGTATGTCGCGGATTCCCCGGCGTTGATGGGCATTTGCGAAGATACGCTCGGCAATCACCTGAGCGAGGATGAGGACACGACGAACGTGCTTGATATCTGGTTCTTTGACGCGATCACGCTGGAATCGGTCTTGCTTGCCGATCTGGTACGTTATCCGACCTTGAATCTGATCCGCGTCGGCGACGAGTGGTTGCAGTTCCGCACGGCGACGGCGCAGACGCTTGAGGAAAATTCGCCGTATCGGTCGAAGTGGAGAATCTCAAATCTGACCCGTGGCACGTTTGGCACGACCGCCGAGATCGGCAGTCACGCGGCGGACGAATACGCGACCGTATTCACCGAAGCGGTCAGATGGTTTCCGCTCGATAATTCCGATGTCGGGGAAACGGTCACGATCAAAGCGGTGACAAACGGACAAGCCGAGGAAAACGGGCAAACGACCACGTTTACATTCAATCCGATTTCGGCGTACACGGTCACGAACGACACGGCGGATCGGACGTTTGATGCAAACGCGACAACGATTGACGAGTTGGCGGATGTGGTGGCGACGATCATTGACGATCTGAACTTGTAAAATGAGCGAACGAAGCGGAGCAATCCCAAGCAACATCACCGTCGCGGCTGGACAGGCGATCCGGCGCAATGCCTTAGATACGGCGTTTGAGGCATTCACGCCGCCTGCCGGAACGGGTCTGTCAGATGGCGACTACGGCGACATCACCGTATCGGGCGGCGGGACTGTGATGTCTCTTGATGCCGGAGTAGGCGGACTGACTCAACCGCAAGTTATGGCGAGAACTTTGGGATGTTAAAAATATGATCGTACTTTCGGAAACAACCGACAATCTGCAAGTGGTTCTTGGCGGCAACGTCACGACGAATCAGCTCGACTGCTTCGCGGTCTGGCGCGATGTCACGACCACGACCTACGCGCCGGGACGCACTGTTACCGCAACGAACAATACGACCGATGTCAGCATCGTGCCCGCACCGCTCGGCTCGACTCAACGGGTGGTCGATCTGGTGAGCGTTTACAACAACGACACGGTTTCAGCGACCGTCACGGTCAAGTTCGACGCGAACGGAACGGAACGTATTCTGTGGAAAGGAACACTTCTCGCGGGAGAGGCATTGCAGTTCGTGGAAGGCGGCGGGTGGCAACGGATGTCAAGCGGCGGCGTGATGCAGATCGCCACGGGCGGCCCGGTCGATATCCAGAGCCAGACGACGCAGGGAACTTACAATTGGAACAAGCCGACTTCCTTCACGCCGAAAACCGTTCGGGTCGTAATGTGGGGAGCGGGAGGCGGTGGCGCGGGCGGCGGCAATCTGGCGACCGCAACGATTGTCAAGGGCGGCGGTGGAGGCGGCGGTGGTGCGTACAATGAGCGCACGTTCGCCGCGAGCGATCTTTTGTCGGTTGAGAGTTACACGGTCGGTCAGGGCGGAACAGGCGGAACGTCGGGAGCGGCGGGAGCGGCAGGCAATGACGGAGTCGCGGGAACAAACACCACTTTCGGCACGACCGTTCGGTTGCTTGCCGGAGGTGGCGGTGGCGGTAGAGGCGGTGCGATCTCCGGCGCGGCGACGGGCGGAGGCGGAGGCGGCGGAACTGCTTCGGCGGGTGCGACCGCATCGGGAACTGCGGCAGGCGCGGCAGGTGCTCCGGCGGGTGGCATCGCGTATACGGGCGGTTCTGGAACTCCCGGCCCTGTTACGGTAATTACGACACATAACGGAGAATACGGCGGCGGTGGCGGGGGCGGTTCGACCGCGACTCCGACATCGTGCGTCGGCGGATCGTCCTTGCGCGGTGGTGGCGGCGGCGGGACTGGTGGTCACAAGACCGCGACCTCACCTACTCTCGTTGCGGGAACGGCAGGGGGATTGTCGAACACCTATACGGCAGGCGGCGGCGCGGCGGTCGGAACGTCGGGCGGTGTGCCAACGGCGGGAACTGGCGGCAGTCCCGGCAATTCCGCGATCGGCGGAGGCGGCGGAGGAGGCGGCGGTTCGACTTGGGCGGCGTCGGGAACTGGCGGTGCGGGTGGTGCGGGTGGCAGTCACGGAGGCGGCGGCGGAGGCGGCGGTGCGGGAACGAACCCCGGTCTTGGCGGAGCGGGCGGCGCGGGCGGCGCGGGCGCGATATACATTATCAGCTGGTAAAACTGGTGCTGAACAATGCCAAAACCATTTGTGTAAAATAGCATTGTGAAACTTGACCGCGACATATTCTTTGACGGCTTCCGCGATTACATCCGCGACACGGGACACGGCGGACTACTTCAATCTCAGGTCGATGCCGTCGAGTTCTTGCTTGGCGCATTTGAGCAGATGCCCGTCTGGTCTGACATCAGGCACATCGCTTACGCTCTCGCGACGATCTCGATAGAAACCGCTTGGACTTTCAAGCCGATCACCGAATACGGTCGCGATTCCTATTTCAGCAAATACGATGGGCGCGCTGACCTCGGCAACAACAAGCCGGGCGACGGATTGCGCTTCAAAGGTCGCGGGTTTGTGCAGATCACGGGGCGACGAAACTACACGTTGTTCGCGGCACTCTTAAAGATTGATCTCGTCAACAACCCGGCACTCGCGCTCGATCCTGCTACGGCATTCAAGATAATGTCGCTTGGAATGTTCCGCGGCGATTTTACAGGGCGCAGTTTCAAGCATTACATCAACGTGGCAATATGCGATTACGCTGGAGCGCGGCGAATCATCAACAGCCAGGATCGCGCCGGAGAAATTGCGCGTTACGCCCAAACACTTGAAAGGATTTTGAAATCGGCGGTTGTTCCCGCAGTCAATCCCGTCACGAGCCAACCAGATACTACGCCGGAATCCTTGAATGATCCGGCGACTGAACCGCTAACGACGATGCCGCAGAACGAACAACCGCCGACCACAATTCCAGAGATCAAGACAGTCGAAGCACCGCCGAAGGAAGGTTCGACCGAAACCGCGACCAAGCTGACCATCGCGGGAATCACCGTGCCGGGGTTTCTTGTCGGACTGGTGACGGCGGTTCAGTCGGCTATGTCGAACGGATTCATATCGGCGGCAGAAGTCGGCGCGGCAATAATCGGATTCATCAAAGACAACACGAAATACGTGATGCTCTTGGTTGGATTGATTGTTGTCGGCTTGATGTTGAAAAAACTTTATAAACAAATCACGCTTTGGCTTACGATGGGAATTGCCGCCGATCCGAACCGCGTTGACATCGAGGTGAAACCGCAATGAATTGGGATACGATCATAGTCATCGCATCGTTCGGCGCGTTTGCCGCCGTGATTTTGTTCATCTATTGGTGGACACGGAAACCGTGATGCACGTTGCCCGATGCCTTTGCGAATCGAAGCTGACTGCTCTTGAGCAGATGTTTGGCAACTGCCCGCAAGCGGTTGAAAAGGTGCGCGAGGTGGTCGGCGATTCGGGCGAACTGCTCGACTTTTGGTTCGACTTCGCGCCGCACGACCGTCACGCGGTGTTTTTCCGTTACCGGGACGGAAGCGTAACACATACCGAGATCGCGACTTTGGAACGATGAGCGACTTGATTTTTAGCATTTGGAAAGGCGCCGGACCCAGGCCCGCCCGGATGATACAGCGCGAATGGTCGGGCGAGCTTCCCTTGACGCTGACAATTTTGATTCTCGGAGCGGTCGGCATCGGCATCGGTGTTGCGCTTTGGTGGCGTTCGCGTTCGCGCAAAGAACAAGTTTTGACTGGTCTGCCCGTCACGTTGCCGGATCGTTTCCCTTACGTGATCGACCGTCTCGGCGCGCCGTTGATCGAGCCGGCCGCCTGTTCCCAGGAATGTGGTCGCCACGATAACTGCCGGGATACTCCAGCAAATTGCAACGACTCCGATCTATTGGACGCGACAACGGCAGATCGAGGAATACAACGTCGCGCTGATCGAACCGACCGCAACCAATATGGACGGATCACCCGCGCTGATGGTTCGCGGCATTCAGTCGGCGGGAACGGTTATCGGTGTTGGCGACGATGGACACGTTCCGAGCGTGATAATCTTGCCGCATCAAGGCGCGACGGATTGGGCGCATCTCGATTACTTGAAAGCGCCCGCGCGTCACGAGTCAGAGCATTCGGCTCTCTGGAGCAACGATCAAAACTTGTTTTACTACTACACGGGAGAACGTGATATTCATCCGATCTTTCCCTAGATTATGAATTGGGCGAAACTGAAATTCCTGTTGATCGACTTTGGCTTTGGCGCGTTGGCGTTCGCGGTCAAATACTGGTATCTGATCGTCGCGCTTGTGTTGTTCATCGTCATCGGCGGCTACATTCAATCGTGCCGCCGGGATTCGCTCGAGAAGAAAATAGATCGGATCGAGGGCAACATTACGGAGCAGAACGTCATCGGCAACATTCTGGCGAATGAGAAGGCGAACATAAACGGAGAGGTGAATCGAAGTGAACAAAATACAAATAATGCTCGGCGCGATCTTGATAATTCTCGCCGGACTGATTCCGGCGTTTTCACAGGAAACTCCGAAGATAAGTTCTGCCGAAAGTTTCCGAACGACTCGTCATGCTTTGAATGGCGCAAGCGTCATCCAGAGGTAATGGAATACTGATTGCAAAACGTTGTAAATGCGGGAGTTAAGCGTTAAAATAACAGACGGAAAAGAGCGCATTACGAGTGCAGCTCTTTTCCTGTCACATCAAACAACTGGAGTATTTGACATGAGTAAAATCAGATTATCATCGAACGACGGACATCTTCAATCTTGCATCATTGACGGATGCGACAAACCGTTCAATTCCTATCGTGGCGGCGGGCGTGGAATGTGTGCGATGCATCGCGCACGAGTTAGACGACACGGAGATCCGTCTGTCTGCAAATTGATGCACGCCACGACATGTGCCGTGAATGGTTGCGACAATCAGACGAGAATTATAAAGGGGTACTGCACTACGCATTATCTACGGTTAATGCGTTTTGGTACTCCGCATTATGAGCCGCGCAAACGGCGAGGTGTTGGATCGACGGCTGAAGAACGGTTTTGGAGTCGAGTGCAAAAAGAGTCCAATGGGTGTTGGCGGTGGACAGGTCGCCCCGGAAGCCACGGATATGGGCAAATTACCGTAAATTACCGCTCTTATACAACGCATCGGTATGCGTGGTTGTTGACACATGGATCGCTTCCTACGCAAATGCTATTGCATTCGTGTGATAGCCGCTTGTGCGTAAATCCGGCGCATTTGCGCGAAGGAACTGCTAAAGACAATGCCCGTGACATGGTCGAGCGAGGTCGAAGCGTGCGTGGTGAACAGCAACGTGTGGCGAAATTGCGGGAAGCGGACGTGCATCAAATTTTGACGTTGTTGAAGCAAGGGTGCGTCCAAAAAGTTGTAGCTCGGCAGTTTGGCGTATCGCCGTCGGTGGTTTCGGATATTAAAGCGCAGCGAACGTGGAGGCATATTGATCGATGCGAAACTTTGTAATTGCAACGACACTTGGGCTTTTTTTAACGTTAGGAAGTTATGGTCAATCGACGCTTCCAAGTACGGTCGAAAAACAAACGTCCGACGTTTGCGAACAACGACTGTTAAAGGCTCTTGACGCGCTCGACAAGGCAGAACGGCTAGTTACCGCACTTGAAGCCGAAAACGCGGCCTTGCGTCGATTAAACGCGGTAAACGAGCAGATTTTGACCGCAAAGGAAACCGTAATCAGCGAACAGGTTAAATTAATTGAGATTTACAAGAAACAGAGCGGGCGCAAAATCTCGTTTCTGTTTGGACTGATCAAGGTGAGGTATTGATGAAACCGCAAACAGTCAAATCACTATTGTTCGCAATCGGCTGCACCCTGATGTTTACGGGTGTCGCGACCGGGTTCGATACCCTCACGCATCTGTCGCCCGAAGTGAACAAGTTTTTCGTCCACGACACGAACGAGATCGCGTTACCGTCCTCGTTCGGGTTCGCGCTCGCGGGCGCGGCTTTTATCCTGATAGCAATGACATCCGGCAACGGATCGCGCAAAAAATAATGGAAAATTTGATTATGGCCATTATCAGTTTCTCCATTTTTCTCGCGTTCAATGTTCTTGCGCTTTTGCAGGATTTTGGACTGTCGCCGTACAAAGACATCGGGATGTCGGCCGCTTTCATCGGAACGTGCGTTTTTATGTTTCGCTATTTCACCAACGTGATCGAGAAAAAAGAGGCGCGTGAAGAAAAGATGATTCAGTTGTTCTTGAATTTCATCATTGAACACTCGAAAGCGGACGGCAATTTAGCCGT
The DNA here is from genome assembly GCA_016715115.1 of Acidobacteriota bacterium. NCBI lineage: Bacteria > Pseudomonadati > Acidobacteriota > Acidobacteriota bacterium. Next base: position 927 of record JADKBM010000008.1, on the reverse strand, counting down.
CCACGCCAAAGACTTGATCAAGCACTTGGACGATATTCACTTATCGAAATAAACCATAGGAGGATTTGCCGGATGTCATCCCACCATCTGACGGATCAAGTGAAAATTATTGTTTATGTGTTGTCGGGCATCGTCTCGACGGCATTTTTGCTTTTAACGTGGAGCGTCTCGCGTGAAAACACCGACATCAAGCACCGTCTCGACGTTCGCGATGCCTATTTCAACAAGGGACTGATCGACGCGGCGAAGGCAAGAGAAACCGCATTGATCGAAACCGAACGGTTCGCAACCCGTCTATTAGAGCATTGCAAAGCGCAACGAAGCGGATGCAATTTACCAAACGAGTTGACGGTATTGCCGCCGAAACCGCAACTGACCGCACTCGACCAACTACTGACACAACAATCAAAGGAGAAGTAATCGAAATGCCAACACCTGAAAGCCACGATATTGTGATTATATTGGATCGCATCAAAACGCTGAAAGGCGCAACCAACACCGAGACGAGCGACCTTCAAACGCTCCGCGAACAGGCGGAAGCAGTTCACGCACGGATCGGCACTCCATCGGAAGGAGAGGACGACCACGAATGGCTTGAAGACCTTCAAGACATTCTTGGTACGATGTGTGAGTATGCCGCGTCCCTCGTCGCGTCGAGTCCAATCAAACTGTAAGTGGGTTACTACGATCCAGACGATCCCGAACGGTGCGGTGCGTTGGTGTACGCCGTCGCGGTCGGGATTCTGATTGCCTTCGCGATCATCGTCATCGGCGCGGTTGCCGTTCTGATGATCGCAAAGGCGTTCGGCTAATCCTCAACGATCTTCCATAATTCAATCGGTATGGTCTGGCGCACGATGTCGGCGGTTTCACGCTGATCCTCCGCCGCCCGCGCCGCCCGCGCCACCCACGCCGCCCACGCCGCAT
>JADKBM010000007.1 GCA_016715115.1 Acidobacteriota bacterium | reverse complement strand
TTGCAATGGAAGTTTGCCCGAGGAAAGAGGCGCGCGATCTGCGTTTGATTTTTGACTATACGAATTCAGTTTATGACGGCCGCGGGTCGGTTCTGTAGTTCTCCGTACGGACTCGATTTGGAGGTCAAATTGACCGTGAGCCCGGAGTTTCCGAGACCGAGAGCCATATACCGAAAAATTGGCAACCGAAAACCGACAGATGCGAGATTCACGGCGAACTTCTTAAAAAAGACCGGGTTGAAATTGTCTATGGATTGTTGAGGTATAAAAAAGGATTTCTCGAAGCGGAAGAGAAATTGTTTCCGCACGCAAATACCTATGCCGGTGGCGGTTGCGTGATCGACAGCGACACCGGGAAGAGACGGGCCAACAGATCAGTCCTAAGATGCCGGGGTGCTTTACTGCTCAAAGTGCCGGAAGGCGCAGAAAAAATGGAGTCGTGAGAATCGGGACAAGTCTTTTGATTGATTGTGACTCATTGGAGGGCGAGTGAGCGAAGCGAAGTCCAACAGCCGGGCAATTCGTCCAAAGATGTCAAAAAAAAGCAAAAAACAGCGAAAACTGACGGTGCCGACGGGCCAAACGGCGAGAAGCGAAAGCTTTTCATAAGGAACACGATCGAAATGGTTCCTCCCGATTGATTTCAAAATGCCGCCATTGATGCCGTGTGAATGACTTCATCTACTCACAAGTTCTTTTCTTCGGTTCGTAAACCGGGCGAGACGCCCCGGCCGCGGAACAAGCGATTATCACGTCCGGAAACCGGAAAGATCTAACTCGGATTAAGCAAAGGAACATTCGCCCGCGAATCTCCGCCAATCCGCGCGAACATTATTCTACTGGATCCTCACGAACAAAGGGCATTTCAACACTTTGGCCCGTCGGGCGGCTGAATTTCAAAACCCCGCCTCTCTTGCAGCGCGTTGGTCCGGATTTCCATTCGCGCGGATCAGCGAAGATTTGCGGGCAGAATTTCACTATTGAGCAATCTTGATTTAACGAAAAGCGGATTTTGATTTAATTACCGATCTGAAGGCTGATCCTGTCCCGAAAATGACTCGGTGCACATGCTGTTCGTTTCAGCCTCGCGCGATGCTGGCGATATCACTCGAACTTTTCGGTTCCGCTCTCGTAAATCCATTAAATGAAAGCGATCGTTTACGGCCCTTCGCATACAGTGCATCTCGCCGAGATTGAAAAGCCCGTACCGGCGGACGACGAAGTATTGCTGCGTGTCCGATCGGCGTCGGTGAATCCGCTCGACGGGCATCTGCTGAAGACCGCACCGTGGTTGCGAAATCTGATGTTCCGGATGATCGGGACAAAGGTCAGACGTCCGGGCGCCGATGTCGCGGGCGAGGTTGAAGCGATCGGGCGAAACGTCACCCGTTTCAAGCCCGGCGATGCTGTATTCGGAGGTTCCGGCGGCGGAGGTTTTGCCGAGTATGCGTGTCCGCGCGAGTCGAAAGTTGTCGCAAACCCCCCGAGTATCGGATTTGAAGCGGCGGCATGTGTCACTGTCGCGGGCATTACCGCGCTGCAGGGCCTTCGGGACGTCGCCGGTGTTGTTCCCGGCCAAAAGGTGCTGATCAACGGGGCTTCGGGGAGTCGGAACGTTCGCCGTGCAGATCGCAAAATGGATGGGCGCCGATGTAACCGCTGTTTGCAGCACGCGAAACGTAGATCTCGCGCGCGGCCTCGGGGCTGATCTTGTGATCGATTACACACGCGAGGATATGCTCGAGAGCGGCGAACGCTATGACGTAATCTTAGATCTCGTTTCAGACAAGCCGCTTCTGGCTTTGAGGCGCATATTGACCCCGAAAGGAAAATGGGTCGGCGCCGGCGTCCTCGGGGTCGACACGTCGATGATCAATATGTTCGCAAGCACTTTCAAGACTCCGTTGCTGTCTCTCTTCGCCGGTCAAAAATTAACCTCGTTCATGGCGAAAACCGGCAGCGATGACCTGCAGATTCTGGCCGGTCTGATCGAGTGCGGCACGTTAACACCGGCCATCGACCGCACTTATCAGCTGAGTGAAGTTCCGGACGCGATCCGCTATGTCGACACCAGACACGCCCGCGGAAAGGTCGTGATCTCGGTTCACGAATGAAATTCCGACTGCTCAAATCGCCGGAATCGGGCGAAGCGAAACTTTCCGAAGGTCAGGTCGTAAAGCAAGACAAGTCACAGGATAAGGAGGAACTCGCGTATGAGAACTGCGACAAGCGTCGGGCGAACGGTGGGCATTTTACTGTTGCTGCAGATGGTTTCCGCGCTGATATTCCCATTTGTGTTGATGCGCGGATTGAACGGCGGATATCCTGACTTTCTTGAGGCGGCGGCGGCGAGCGGCGCGCAGATACGAACGGGAATCGGACTCGCATTCGCCGGCGCCGCGCTGACACTGTTTTTGGGTATCAAGATGTTCCCCGTCCTGCGGCAGCATAGTTTGGGGGCCGCGCTTTGGTTTCTGGGAATATGCGCGATCAGTTGCGGACTCGACGCGGTGCACAACTCGACGGTGATGTCGATGCTCTCGGTCAGCGAGCGGTTTACGAACTCGGGCGGAGCCGAGGCAGCCGTTTATCAGGCGTGGGGCGCGGTGGCGGCCTCGATGCGGCGGTCGGCCCACGTGGTCCAGCTCGTCGCGATCGGCGCGTGGATGATGACGTTTTACATTTCTCTTTGGCGGTTTCGGCTTGTACCGCGTCAACTGTCGATGGTTGGCATTGTCGGTGTTGCAAGTCAGTTTACGGGTGTCACGGCGATGATGTTCCTCGGTTACCCGTCGTTGGGCTATTTAGCGATGCCGCTCGCTCCGATCCATGCCGCCGCAGCGATTTGGCTGATTGCAAAGGGCCTCTCCGATGGAAGCGCCGGCGAAACGGAATTCGGCACAGCCTGACGCCGACCAAAAAAACACGTTCGACGGAACGATTCTCTTGAGCTGACCGTAAGTTTGATTATGCGATTCTTCAAATACATTTTCACGCCAAACCAAGAGAAATATGAGGGCGTTCGCCCGATAAACATCTACTTGCTGCGGGTCCTCTATTTCCTGATGATCGTCGGCGTCGCGACCGAGGCTTGGCAGACGATCTTCAAACACGAAGGCCCTTGGGACCACACAAAAGCGGTCGCCTGGTGCGTCTGGGCCGCATATCCGACCTTGGGTATTTTCGGGCTGCTGCGGCCGCTCAAGTGGCTTCCCCTGGTCATCTTTATGATCTTCTACAAGACCCTGTGGCTTTTTGTCGTTGCCTATCCGCTTTGGCAGGCAGGCACTTTAGCCGGTTCGCCGGCCGACGAAATGGCGCACGTCTTTGTCGCCGCGCCTTTTGTCGCGCTGATAGTGCCTTGGATTTACGTATTCAAGAACTTCGTTATGTGGTCAAGGCCGGAATGAGTCAGCCGGTCGCGTCCGGACTGCGATCTCCGGTACGTTGAAGTCTTGTTTTGGCGCCAAACAGGATATAAACTTAGATTTCTTGGGATCATCGCAGCGACCTTTGTCCGGACTTTCCGCCGTATTGAAGGATGATTACGGGATAACTATGTCGTTTGAGACATGTCGCCAAACGGAAGCGATCCGTGGCAAAAATCTAAGAAGAATAGAAATCGGGGCACCACGGTGGACACGGACATTTAGGAGATCAAGCGGTCTGGATATTGACTTCCGGTACATAAACACAAATGGGAAAGTTTCCAGCACAACCGCCAGGTCAGATTCACAATTTAGCGTGGCCAACAACGCCGTTTACAACGTCGCTTCGACGTTTGGCTTCACCGCTAACTATCAAGGAAATAGTCAAGGGCGGAATAGGGGACGACTGGGCCGCAAGCTATTGGCGGACACAACGACCACGGGCATCTCGGCTTCAGCGGGAACGGCAGGAGCCAAACAAACTCCCAAGTCGTAGTCGTGACTCAAGGTAATGTCAGGAAGTTGATCTTCAAATGATGAATTGCATTTTGCATAAGGAGTGATGTTGCATGAAAAGAATGACAGCCATTTGCTTGCTTTCAACTTTGCTGACTTCTCAGGCTTGTTCCGCCGAAATTGCGAACACGCAGGTTCCGCCGCCGAACGGTACGGAAGTAAATCGAAATGAACAACGGCGGACGTTAATGAGAATGCAAACAGAACGAATGCTCAAAGCGAGTCGCAAACTGTGCAAGCCGATAAGTCTTCGATCAAGGATACGAAAGGCTTGATAGTCCTAAGTAACAAGTATGGCAAGAACGACTTCGTTCGTTTTTACAATGACGACGGAAGCCTTTGGTACGAATTCACATTCTATTATGACGATAGCGATGGGAAGTTTGAATACGAAAAACGAAGAATTCGGCCCTTTTCATTTCATCAGGACTATTTCTGTGTTAGCTTAAATGGAGGCGAAGACAAATATCGCTACGAAGTAATAGTCAATGAAGAAAACGGGCTGAAAAAGTTTGTCAAGAAAGATGACCCGACGCTGAAGTTTGAAACTCTGGTGAACACATCACGAAGGTTTTTGCTATTGAATTCGACCGAGTGAAAAATCCTTTGCTGGAGCTCCAAATGGCAAAGTTAAATATCGATTTGTCACCAGAATTGATTTTTCATCCTGTTGAGTAAGAGGCGAATGGTTAAAAGTCTGGATGGATCACAACAGCCAAAAAAGATGCCGGTTCGGGCTGGGTTAAGTGGAGGGACGATAACCAAATCTTGGTAGAACTTTTACTTTGCGTGAACTCTGCCCCTGTCGGTTAGCAGTAACGTCGCAAATCTCGCTTGCGATTGAGAATATGACGAGCTCCGAATTTGGCACAACTGGTATCCTCGCCTCGGATTTGTCTGGAAGCGTATCGGGGATCAATACTGGTGGCGTTCGCTACGATGGAATCCCTACTTGGAGAGCAGGCCAATTATGATGCAGATAATCCGGGAGCGTGGAGGACCAACGCCGGGGTCCAGGGAATACAGATTATGTTGATTGTACCGAAACAACAGCGCGGTTGAGTATGGGGATTAATCGAGTTGATTCCCTTGACACGCTCATGCAGGCGACGGCACTCAGGGCTTTGACGAAAGGTTTCTGCCGAGCCTGGAAAACAGGGCATTGAGCTCTCTCAGGCTGTTGGATGTCATACGATACGATGGTGGCGGTATGCCGAACAGAAGGCACTACGACGGTGGTTTTCACCGGTGTTGACGGAACAACTTGGGCGTTTACCCGCAGCGGAGTTAATGGTCCCGTGCGTCCGCGCCGCTGGCTGCAAAAACCTATGGCTTCAAAAATCGAAACAGTCCAATTCATCGTCGATCAAATCGATCCCGATTGCTGTATGTCCTATCGCGCGATGTTCGGCGAATACTCGCTGTATTCCAAAGGCAAGGTCGTCGGAGTGGTCGCTGACGACCGACTGTTTATCAAACCGACCGACGCCGGAAAGCAGTTTATCGGTGATTTCACCGAGGCCGCGGCATATCCCGCGCGAAACCGTCGTTGCTGATCACCGACCCGATCGAGGATCGCGAATGGCTGAGCGAACTCATCAGGAACACCGAAGAAGCTCTTCCGGCGCCAAAACCGAAAAAAGCGAAAAGGTGAAACGGGCATGCCCGGGCCAAACGTTAGTCGTTTGAACCCACCGGCAAATGTCCGTAAAACCATTGGTCTTGTTTCGCCCTGAAGGCTTCTACCTCCTTGCTCAGGATTCCCAAGCATGCGTTGTCCGGATCGATCGTCCGGGCTTTGTTCATCCAATGATCACTTTGCTTGAAGTCGCCGATTCCGGCGTATGCATAGGCAATGAAACAGGCGTTTGCCGCGCGGGCCGCGGTTTCGCTTGTCTTCCCGAAGGCATCCTCAAGCAGGCGCAAACCGGCCTGATAATGCCCGAGGCGCGAGGACGGCGCCGGTTGTTCCGATGAAATTGACCAATTTGGGATTTGAAGCGTATGCTTCGCCGGCAAATCGATCGGCTTCGGCAAGCATTTCCGGTTCTCCGAGAATCGCGCTTACCCAGGCAATGTTGTTTTTGACGAGCAGATTCATTGCCGGTAATTCGAACTCTTTCGATTCGAGCGCCTCCCTAAAGACGGTCCGGGCGAACGCGAAATTGCCCAGCGAGAGCTCGGCGACCGCGAGATCGTGTTTGGCAAGCATATCGACCGGATTCTCGGAAACCAGTTGCAGGTATTTCTCTTTTGCCTTGAGTACTTCGCCGGTTCTCAGCAAATTCCAGGCTTCGAGGCGTTCGGTCAGCTTTTCAAACGGTATCAGATTTTCAATCCGCGCGAACGGGATCTGAAAAACGCGGTAGCCGTCGGAAAGGTATGAACCTTGAGGCATATTGATTTTATACGGAATCGCGTTGGCAAAAAACAGAAACGCGTTCGCAAGAATGAATGTTTCGATCCATGCGGGACGATTTGTCAGCGCGCCGAGAAATGACCAGATGTCGGTCGGCGGGGCAAGAAGCACGGCGATCGCGATGAAGAAAATATGCGTTCCGATGCCGCCGAGATTGAAAATCCAGAATCGGAGCCTTATGAATCGATGCCCGTCCGGAAGCGCGATCGTCAATCCGTTCAACGGTCTCGCGTTGATCTCGAGTCGGCACGCCGAAGGCCTCGAATCTGAACAGATTCCGCCCGTATCCGATAATCATCGCGTGGACGCGCATCCGCATCAATCTTGCGGCGGTGGCGTGACCGCATTCGTGAGTCGGCAGAAGGACGAAGATCCAAAAGTACCAGACAAAGAGGTTCACGAAGATGAACATATCGGAAAACGCGGGCCGCCTGAAGGCGGAACTCCGAACTACCGATTCCTTCCGTACTTCTCGTGGCTCGAGACCCAATCGGAGCTCGAAATAGCGGAGCCCAACGAGATCTCGCCCGCGAGGACGACGCCGGCGACGATCTCGGCGAATTTGTTGACCGTTCCGCGGCCGACGCAACCGAGCACTTCGAGGCATTCGCGCTGCGTCGCGAGGCCCGTTCCGCCGCCGTGCGTGGCGACGATCAGCGACGGAATGGTGATCGAGATGTAGAGATCCTTCTCCGCCGTCAGTTCCGAATAGATGATTCCCGCCGACGATTCCGAGACGTTCGCGACGTCCTGTCCGGTTGCGATGAACATCGCCGTAATGCCGTTCGCCGAATGCGCGCCGTTGTTGTTCGCGCCCGACATAAACGATCCGACATTCGCGACGCCCGAATGATAGACCAACGATTCGGGTTCGACGCGCATATGTTCGATAAGCACGTTTCGCGGAACCGTGCATTCCGCCGTAACGCGTTTCCCGCGCGTCCGCATCACGTTGACCTGCGACGCCTTTTTGTCGGTCGCGAAGTTCGATTCGAGATAGAAATGCTTGATCACGTTCTCTTCGTAGGCATCGATGATCCAACTGCAGGCGGCGAATGTCGCGCGTCCGACCATATTCTGGCCGGCGGCGTCGCCGGTCGTGTAATTGAAACGCAGATATACGAATTTGTTCGACGTGTACGGATCGATGTATTTGAGTTTTGCGACCGACGAAGTCGCTTCGGCTTCCTCTTTGATCTTGTCGATGTGCTCGAGCACCCACGAAACGAATTTTCGACCCGCGCGCGCGTCTTCGAAAACAAAGACCGGTGCGCGCTGCATCGCGTCGCTGACGACAGTCGCTTTGACGCCGCCAGACAGATTCAAAACCTTGATTCCGCGGTTGTAGGACGCGATCAGCGTGCCCTCGGTTGTCGCCAGCGGGATCAGGTACTCGCCCGTTGCGAACTCGCCGTTGACTTTGAGCGGCCCCGCAAAACCGATCGGGATCTGCGCGACGCCGGTGAAATTCTCGCAATTCCCGGACGTGGTCCGCGGGTCGAACGAATAACTCCGGAGATGTTCGAGCTTCGCGCCGGAATACTGTTCGACGAAGTCCTGACGCGATTTGATCGCCGCTTCGCCGTAGTCGTCGGTCTCGTCGCGCGGGATGCGGACTTCGAGGCTTTCGGTCTCGGCAATCGAATCACCGACGTCGAATTTCAGCGAGCCGAAGGGCTTGGCCTTGAATGCGATTCCGATCTTGTGTTTCCCGTTCTCAAGCTGAAGCCCGAGCGCAGCGCACGGTCAGGACCGTGCGGAGCGGAAATGAAACGTCGCGGACCGATGCTGCCGGAATAAAGGCGCCGTCGCCGAGATCGAGCGTGACCGAACCGAGATCGATGTCTCGGCCGTCGATGTGACACCGGTCAATTCGCCGAATTCGCCGTCGCTGAGCCGGTTCTTGAGTGCGAACTGCACGCCGCCATCGGTGTTCTTGAGACTGTTGTTCGTGTAGAGCTGCCGCAAAAGCATGCTCGGAATCGGGAAGAATGACATATTTGGTTGAATTCTGGCGCAAAAATCGAAGTGCAAGACTGATTTTACTTCGCAAGGGATTTTAATCAAGTAAAGCGGATTGATTTGAACGGCGCCGGCATTCGATTTTCGTAACGAGGATTTCCTAAATATCGGGAAACACGCCGACCGTGATGTGTCGATTGCCGGCACCGCCAATCGGATCGTCCGCAATCACAAATACGATTCACTTTTCTCCTGACCATGAGGCTGACGGAAGAAAACGACCGAGGGAGCGCGTCAACGCAGAACCGGGCGTTCGCG
>JADKBM010000006.1 GCA_016715115.1 Acidobacteriota bacterium | reverse complement strand
GTCATCACCAACACGATAATGAGCGAAACGGTGAATTGACTCACTCAAATGTTTCTAGGTATTCTTAAGCCCTATTGCTTTTGAATAGTGGAGGGATCAAAGTGCCAAATACAAACGACAGAACGCTAACACTCCTTCTGGAACACCTCAGAGGATCCGGAGACGCGTTGCGAATCGCGACTGAAGACTTGCAAGAACGAGTTGACTGGGCATTGTTTGACCAACCATTACCTGAGGGCTGTCCTTCTCGGGCATCGTTGGCTTTCTTCGAGATGCGTAGGGTAGACAAATACGTTTATGAAGTTCACCACCTCTTCGCTAGGCTTAAGGATCACATTGCTGCAAATTATGCCGATGACTTGATCAAACCTCCCGAACTCCAAACGCGTAATTGAACCGATTGCTCACCTCAGAACCTTGCTCAGTCACCGTGGTCGCGAATCTGACGATTCGGTCGCGGGCAGGGTAGTAGCGCCAGTCGCGGTAGACGAATTTCGTAAGCGGGAAGTGCTGCTCGTAGAACGAGTGGACAGCCAACATTTCCGCTTCCTCTCGCACCGAAAAACTACAGGCAAAATTGCTCTTGAAATCGCCCCGGACAAGTGCTTTCGGGTCGCCGTCATACGGCTCCGAAAGGTAGGATTCCTGACCACGTTCCTCGGTCCGGGTTCGATCGGCGGCAAACGGGAAGATGTATCGGCCAGCCGAATCAATCTGCCACAATTGCCACTTCTGGGCGAAGTATCGATAAATGTTCGCCCGAACGTTGTCATTCTGGCTCGTCGAGTACACCAGCGATTCGAGAAACCATCCTTTCCACTTACGACCACTGAAACCACGATCGCGACCGATCTGAATACCGTCCATCGCGATCCCAGCCGGAAATTGAAGTTCAATGACCGCGAACGCGTTCATGGGCGCCGCCTGATTTGATTCCGCGTATGCAAGATCCGCCTTCTTATAGATGTAACTGCCGCCGTGCGAGAAGTTGTAGAACTTCGTTTCGGTTGCACCTTGGCCGATCAGCAACCCGTTCGATGCGCCGTCCGACAACAATCCTTCGAGATTCGCGGAGAATGTCGCGCCATCGAATTTGGCAACGATGAAGAAATGCCTTGGTGACACCGTCGACCCGTGCGAATAAACGAGCGGCTCATTCGTCGAACCGTTGAAGTAAATCGCCGAGCGGCCGTTCAGAACATCAGCCTGCAACGCCGGCGCGTTCGAGCCACAAACGAGATCTCGCCCGTTGCCCGAGGCATCGCTAACGAGCGCGCCGGAGACGGCCGTGTCGGCGGGATGCCAGGCGAATAAATCCGCCTTGCCGATCAAACTTGAATTTCGAAAATCGTATGCCATTTAGGTCCACTCCAAACATTTGATAATCCGCTCATCAGCGTCTTTTCCGATCGCTTTGTCCGTTGCCTCGAGAACGAGAAACCTCTTTTCAGTCCAGCCCGGCAACGAGTGCGTAACCCGCACCAGATCGCCGGGCTGGACTGAAAGAGTTTGCGGCATTCCGTCAAACTCGCACACCAGCCCGGCCGTGCGAAGCTTGGCGTAATGCCGCAAATTGTCGAGAACCTGCCAACGGCGTGAGTTCCCGACGAACACGGTCTCTTCGATAATCCGATGCGCTTTCTCCTGCAGTTCCGGCAGGTCGTAAAACAACTCGGGGTCAAATTTCTCCAGATACCGGCTTTCCAAATCGCGACCATCGGCAATGAACCGATTTGGCAGATTCAGCAGTTCTTGTTGAGAGAATCGAGAGTAGAACCTGAACCCGTTCTTTTTGACGATGTTCGACTCGTCGAAATCAAACACCGTTGACAATTCATCAACGCAAAAGAACGACAGTTTTCCGCCAACATCCTGATATAAGCCATTGCAGGAAAAGAGTATCTGCCGGAGAAAGTCGGCGAACGTCGTCGGCCTGATAAATGCAACGTGACTTTCGAACCGGTTGAGGTCGACGTTCTTTGGGTATAACCGATCTTGAGGCACCGTTTGTCGAGGCTGGCTTGGCGATTCCCACTCCAGCTTGAACTCAGCGGTCGAACCCGATTCGTTCCACTCGAGTTTGATGTCATAAAACGAATCGGCCGTCAGGGCAATTGTCGCCGAATGTGTGCCGACGGTCCCCCATTGGTCGATCAGAACAGTTGACAAATTATCAACCCAAAGCTTGCCGCCGTTGTCGTGGGTCAAATAGAACGTATACGTTTCCGAATACTTGGCGCGGATCTTCCCTTCAAACCGGGCGGAGAAGTCATCGACGTTCAAGTTCAACGCCGGGGCACCGCTTGACGGATCGAACTGAACCACGGGATCAACCCGCGTTTCCTTGAGCGTGTCAAAGGCGTCTCCGTCATAATAGCGAGCGGTTAGACCTACTCCTTGAGGGAGCGTCGTATAATCAGGCGTTACCTGCTCGTTTGCGATTTGCCGCAAATTATCGAGGGAAATCCAGTCAATTCGGGCAGCCGGTTTCTTCCAGATTTCCATCGCCCCGAACGCGAGCACGTCAGCCGGATTCGTGAGCAATTGATCCGTGTCGACGACGTCGCCGCCGTCGTCGTAGATGTCGCCTGTCTGGCAGTCGATAATGCAGCTGAATCCGTCAGGCGGGTTATTCTTTGTGTCGATGTCAGGAATCCCGCTCTCACTTCCGCTCGGACATTGCGCACGGACCCAGGCAGTATTCGAATGCGGCGTATCCGACAAAAATACCGCGTCGACGCCCTGTTCCAGATCGTTCTTTATGACAAATTGACTGCCCGAACCGTTGTCCGTCAAATCAATTGCGGTTCCGCCCAGGAGAGACGCCACCTTAAAGGTATTGGTCGCGGCATCCCGAACGAAATAGATCGTATCCGCGGTCAATGGATCAGCGAGATCGATGCCGGACACAAACACCATATCGTCGTCCAAGTATCCGTGGGCGGCACACGTTATCGTGTTCGTCGTATGATCGACCGTGAAGGCTTTGTATTCGGGCTCCGGCGCTCGTTTCCCGGGGTGAAATACCATCGACGCGGCCGACCGATTCACACCCCGAAACCACGCACCGACAATCCCTTTCCAACCTTTTCCGAACGCCTCGCCAAGAATCTGCTGAATGGTCACAATGTGGGTCGGCGACGTGCCGGTGACAATTGACTTTGCGAGATCACCGGCGACGACGTGACGCCCGAAGGCGACCTCCAAATATCGAGATTCCGGACTGCTGTTCCTCAAATGGTCAATAAAGGTCATATCTGATTTATCTCCACATCAACCGGGTTTTTCGTGTTATGCGCGACTATCAAACCGTCCTGCGTGTCGCCGGCCGCGTAGATATGGCCGCTGATCATTTCGATTTTTACGACAGATCCGATCGAAGCGCTTTGTCGCACGTATTTGACAGATGATTGGGCGGGGCATCCTGCCTCGTAAACCATTACTGGATCTCCAAACCAAAACTGGGTGACCGGTTGGCCTACCCGATCGGACGCGCAGGTGATCAGTTTGTGGGTCGGCGACGAGTAACATCTCGCGCCTGATTTGGTTTCGACTTCGTAGATCGCGATTTGGTCAAGACGATGAAGTGACCTGATTGGATGAGCCGACCCGTCGATCGGATTAAGAAGCAAGTCCGACGTCGTGAGATCCGCCACTTTCTTCACGCCGAACTGGCCATCGGCAATCACGGCGATCCACTGATCCAATCGCGGGCATCCGTTTCCACCGCCGTTTCCGATATCAATGTTTCCACCCGTGCCTGGCGCTGACGCATCAGGATTGTACCGATGCTCAAATCCTCCGAAGGCGTGCCCCCAACCTAGTCCGTCGCAGCCGGATTTAGACCGCAAATGGTGATTGCAGGCCGTCTCAGCCCCGACATATCCGCACGTCTTCGGATCTTTGAAGACGAAGCTGCAGGGCAGCGCGAGTGTGCGGTTGCATACGATCTGCCCGGGGGCGACGAGATCGGACAAAACGTCAAACGAGAACACAAGATCAGTCGCGTCCGGTTGCTGCACCACTCCCGGGAACAGTTCGATCCATTCCTCGAGCCCTGATCCTCGATAAAGACGCCCGACAACACACTCCGCGTTTAACCATTCGGCCAGATTATCAACAAGGTGTCGTCCAAGCACACCGTCGACGTTTTGAAACTGCAGTCCCACACGATCGGCGGGAGATTCCATCGTTAGACGGATCTCGGAGGTATCGTTCAGATCATTCGAATACAGATCGATCGGCTCGCTGGAAAGGCGCAGCGAATCGATTGTCGGAAACGAAATGTCGGCGGTCCATACGATCTCACGCGTATCACCTGCCAAAATCGTCTGCAGATCTGTTGAAAGTACTCTTGCCATCAGTCTAAGGTTTTGTACCTCATTATCGACCCCTTCCACGTTCGGGACGTTGCGCCCGACGTGGGGGTAGCATTGCCGAACCTGTACCGGAACGTCGTCGTCGCCGAGGCCGTAAATGCAAAAGCCATTTTCACGGCCACAAGATCATCTAAATTCGCAGTCGGCACACCCGTCGGAACGGCCGTCGTATTTGCCGCCGCTGCCGCAGTGATGATCACGTTTGCGACGGCGCCGGCGGCCGTCAGTCCCTGATAGGTGCCTTTGCCCCTGATGGTGCCGGAATCCACCCTGAGATCGGCCGTGTAATCGGCCGTCGTGTTGTTGCCGGAAATCACCAACTGCAGTTCGACCAGATAGTGCGCGTTGGCAGTTACCGCAAATGAAAATTCGGAGTCGTTCGCGACTCCGGAATTTGTCACGTCCTGGTTCGCCGATTTGACGATCACGGTCCACCCTTCCGCGGCATCGACGCCGAGCGTCGATCGTGCGGCCGCGGCGTCGGCCGCGCCGGTCAGAGTTCGGATAAACGCGGATAGATCAGCGAGTGCGGCCGCGCCAGATCCCGTGAAATAGGGCAGTTTGTCGGCGGCCGAGGTCAATCCGGCAAGCGCTGTCAATTCGCTGTCAACAGGCTGTTTCCCCGCGAGCGCCGTAGTCATCGTGGCCGCGAAGTTCGGGTCGTCGCCAAAAGCGGCTGCCAGCTCGTCGAGCGTGTCGAGCGCGCCGGGCGCGGAGTTGATCAGCGTGGCGAGCGCGGCCGCGACGAAGGCAGTCGTCGCCAGTTGCGTCGTGTTCGTGCCGCCCGCCGCAGTCGGCGCAGTCGGCGTGCCGGTCAGCGCCGGCGACGCGATCGGGGCCTTTGCCGCAAGGTCCGCCGTCAGATCCGTAATGCCGCTTTGCGGAATACCGGTGAGATTCGCCGGGACAACGTCGATGTCGACCTCGTTGTCTCCGGCGTCGTTTGTGATCGTGAGCTTGCTCGATCCGGCGTTGAGGTTCTTAAACCGCAATTCCACGCCGGATTTTTCCTTATATATACCGACGCCGGCGACGCCGACGTTTGCGGCGGTGTTCGCCTCCCCGGATCCTGCGGTCAGTGCGGCGAAATCATCCTGCAGCTGCTTAACATCGGCACGAACTCCGTTGTATAGTTCCTGCAGGCGGTAACCGATCGATTGCGATATTCCCTTGATCATCAGATATCACCGGTCTTCTTCAGTTTCTTATTGACCCTGATCATCGTCCGTTTGCCATCGTCGGATTCGATCCACGCTCGAGCGCTCTCGGTGAACGACACGCCCTCAAGAATGAGGTTGAAACTCGGCTGGACGGTGATTCCCGCTCCGGCGATCCCGCCGGTTGCCAATTTCGGTGACGCCGCCGCCGACGGATAGTTGGGAACGCCTGCCGAGGCGAATACATCGAAGCCGGCCGCGGCTCGAGCGCGCGCCTGCTGGCCCGGATTCAGAACCATTTCCCCGCGCGACAGCAATGCGAGCAGATCGTCCCGTCCGTCAAACCGACCGGGGAGCAAACCGTTCGGCCGCAGAAAAACGCCGGCGGCGAATTCGGGCAGAATTCGTTTGTTGCGGTCGGCTGCGCCTTTTGCGATCTCGACGGCCTTTTTGAGTTGGTCATACAGACCGTCCGGTTCCTTGTCGAATTCCGCGAGCTTGCGCTCGATCGCCGATCTTGACTCGCGCTTGTATTTTTTGCTCTCGAACTGGACGCCAAACCCGCCGGCAATCGCGGCCCGGAGTTCACGCGCCTTGGTCAATGCCTGATCCGGATCAGTTCGGAAAAACCGAACGTCCTCGATCAGCTGCTGCATTTCCGCAAAGGCATCGGCAAATCCTTTGTTGAGTTGCGGCATCTTCTCCTTTTTGTCACGCTTGCGCTTCGGGTCGCCTCCCAGAATACCCATCAGGATTCCGGCGCCGGCACCGATCGCCGCGCCGATCGCGGCACCCACCGGACCGCCGAATTGGAGTCCGAGCATCGCGCCCGTACCGGCCAGCGATATCGTGTTTCCCCATCGCCCACCAATAATCCCGCCGGCGATCGTCGCGACGGCCGCGATCCCGCCGATCGTCCCGGATGTGCCGCCGCCAAAAAACCCGCCACCGCCGCCCGCATTTGCTCTTCCGGGTGAAGCGGTTGGGATCGATATACCGGAAGGCAGACTGATTCCGCCACCGCCACTACCTGAACCCGGGAGTTGCAACGGTATGTTCGGATTCCAGCTTGGAGTCTGTCCGCCGCCGAAGATTCCGCCGCCGCCGCCACCACCACCGCCGAAGATTCCGCCCAGACCGGGTATCTGCGATCCCCCGCCCGATCCTGACGATTGACCGGTAAGCAGTTTGAAAAACTTCGACGTGAGCCACTCCGCGGCCGCACGGATCAGGAATCGACGCATTTCGCCGATGATCGAATCAAACAACCCGGACCAATTGCGATCTGCGATGTTCGAAAGGATGTCCTCGAACATTCCGGCCGTTTGGTCAAAGGCGCGTTGATATTCCTCCTGCGCCCGTACCGACGCTTTGAGCGTGTCGATCTCCTGCGCCTTGGCAAGAATCGCGTCCCGGATCTTTGGATCGAGCCCCGCATACGCTTCTGTCTGGAGCTGTTTCGCCGCGGCATCGCGTTTGCTGAGTTCGGCGCTGATTCCCAATTGGACGTTCAGCTGTGCGATTTCCTCGTTGAGATCCGCAATGAAATCTTTACCCGCCTCGTCGGTAGCTTTCTTGTTTGCCAGATCGATCGCGTCTGCAAGTTTAAGGAAGGTTTGGATCCACTGGTCCGCCTCCGTTTTATCGCCAATGATGGCAAAACCTTCGGCATTTTGAAACGTCGTCAAGAATCCCTTCCAGGCTTCGCGGATCTTCCCGAGGGCGCCAACCGACGTATCGACGTCCAGCACCTTGAGCGCTTCCCGGTACGCGTTTACAAATCCTTGAATCTGACTGCTGAATGCCGACATTGTTACGTCGACGCCATTGTTGTCTTTTAACCCATTCAATCCGAGTCCGCTCGAGACATTCTGCAGGGCTTCGTCCAGCGGCCCTTTTGTGCCGTTCAATCCCTGGATGAATTCAGTCAATTGCTGCATACCGGACCGATTGAGGTCCATCAAATTCTGGACGTTTTTCTTCGTCGCAACCTTCTGCAGCGTCGCTCGCGTAAGCTCGATCTTCGAGTTCAAGGAATCGAAGTTTTTGCCTTGTCGCAACACCCATTCTTCCAATTGTTGAAGCTGGGTCGCCTCCGGAAATCTGAATTCGAAATCGGCACTTTGCGCCAGATCATCGAGATAGTCGCTCGCTCCCTTGAGTTGTTGGTTGTAGTCGTCCTGAGCCGTCTTGGCCGCCTTGAGGCGATCGAGTTCCTGCGCCCACAGCAAGGATTGCTGAGCGAGAGCGCTGTTCATATTGGTGATTCCCTGACTCAGCAGTTGCTGTTTTGTCGCTGCCACCTGAGATTCGTCGCCGAAGAAAATCACCTGCAGCGACAGGTTGCGAACGACACCGGCAAGCGTTTCATATTCCTTTTGACTCGCCTTCAAACGGTCGATTTGCGATGCCAATGCAAGCGCGTTGCGTGCGAGCGGCGCCCGGAGATCGATGTTCTTGGCAAGCAGTTTTTGTTTTGTGGCGGCAACCTCGGACTGTTGCCCGAAGAACTGGATCTTGGTCGTCAGGTCCTTGACGATCTCAGACAGTTCCGCCGTCTGCTGTTTCGCTTCGGCAGCCTTGAGCACATCGCCGATCGGCGTGAGGGATTGAACTGCACCGTTTACGTCCTGCAGATCCCGCTTGATCGGTTCCGCGATCTTTCCCGGTTCAATGATTCCAAGCCCCTCGCCGAGAGCACTGAAGAATCCGCCAAATAGGTTCTTTGTGATCGGATCTATGATCTCGCCCTTGGTGAATATCCCCGAAAGGCGACTCCCCAGGTATTTCCCCAAACTGTCAATGATCGCACCGAGCCCGAGTCCGAGCCCTTCGCCGATGTACTGGGCTATGACATTACCGACGCCCTTGAAATCATTGCCTTGTTTGCCGATATCTTGGGAGAACCGATAGGCCAAATTCCCAATCCGATCATAAAGCGGCTGAAACGCGTTCGATGCCACTTGAAACAGCGAATCACGGATGTTGGACATCGAGCCGGCGAACGTGCGGCTTTGCCGTTCCATCGCATCGCCGAACCGCTCGCGTGACACCTTTTGAAGTGCGCTGAGCATCACTTCGGAAGATATTTTGCCTTCTTCCGCCATTTTTCTCAGATCGGCCTGCGTTCTGCCGGTCGCTTTTGACAGGAGATCGAATCCGTTGACACCCCGCTCGGCAAGCTGTTCCATCTCTTCGGCCGAGACTTTCTGCTTGCTGATCATCTGCACGAGAGCGACGGTGACGCCTTCGAGTCGTTCCTGTGACGTCTCGCCGGTCGCTGCGACGACATTTCCGATGTCGGTCATCAGCGGAATGATCTTCGAAGCCTCGACGTTTGCGCCGAGCAATCGTTGAGACAGTTGGGCAATGCCCTGAAATTCAAACGGGGTCGATTTTGCGAAATTCTGTATATCGAGGAGGAGCTTTTTCGCACGGTCACCGCTACCAAGCAGTGTCGTGAATCCGATTTCGGTTTGCTGGAGACTGGATTTGTATTGCAGAAGAGCGGCAGCGCCCTCCATAAACTTCTGAGTGATCGCGGTAACGGCAGCGGTTCCGAGACTGCCGATGAATGCACCGGCGGCAACCCGGGCGGTTGACAGAGAGGAGCCAACCCGGGCACCACCGTCGGCAAGATCGTCCACCGCACGCTTCATCCGCCGGGCCGATTGGCTCGCCCGGTCGAAATCCGCATCCTTCACGTCGATGATTAGTTGAACTTTTCTCGCCATTGGGTTTAGACTTTTGACTCAATCAATTCTCAGGAGGTTCGAAGACATGAAATATATGCTTTTATTGCTCGCCGTATTGCTCGCGGCATCGGTTGTGCCAGCGCAAACAAAGCCGACACCCAGACCGATGAAAATGAAAAACGACGCGGCCCGGCAACTTGACGAAATGAATGAAAAGATTCGTGTCGCGGAAGAAGTCGTGAAAATCGCGGAAGACGATCTGACTGCACTTCGGGAAAAGTACTCAGACGAATATGCCAAGGTCAAAGAAGGCCAGGATCGCTTGACTAAGCTGCGGGAGTCACTCGGACAGCTGTACGTCATTCGAGAGAGGCTTGAAAAACAGATCCTCGTTGAAAACATTCCAAACAACCAGACCGAGCTTCTTCGAATCCTCGTCAGACAAAACGAAGAGATCATCGAACTTCTTCGCGCTATCAAACGAAACACTGAGAATTGATTGTCAAAGATCAGGTTCTTTCGATAAACCTCTGGATCCTTGCGGCCCGGAGGTTTTTGATTTGGATCTCGTATTCTCGCCACAGAATGAAGAGCTTTACCGTTTCGAACGGGTACGGATCCCAGTCGATTTCGAAGCCGGCGTTCTCCCAACGCACGATGTCCTCGATTTCGTCGGCAAGTTCAGCCGGGTCTGACCCGTCATCGGCTTCCTCATCCGGGTTGGTCAGCCATTTTGTCGGAAGAAACTGGCAGCCCGTACAGACTGATTCCTCCTTTTCTTCCGGCGTTTCGCCGCGCGCGGCCGCGAAATCCTGACAGTCCGTTTCGCCGGGACAGACACGAGCGCCGGAGCCGAGATCTTCGTATGCCCGTTCAAAGACGCGAGCGCGGATCAGATTCGCGGCCGCGGCTACTTTTTTGGGTCTAGGACCGGGGCAAAAAGCGCCGCGATTACGACGTTTTTGAAGCGCAGCGGCACAACGTCGCCCGCGAAGCCCGACACCGAAACGAACATCTCGTCATACAGTTTCCCGATCGCCTCGTCCTGGGGAACATACTCGACCTTCGCCTTTCGGCGCAGTCCGCGCGTCTGTTCCTGCTTGAACCTGCGTTGCTGGATTCGGTTGTGCTTCTTCTCGAATTCCAGCGATCGCTTGAGCATCTTGTGGCTTTGGCGAACGATCTGGCCGTTGAAATGTGCTTCGGTGAAGACCGTTTGCGTTTGCGCGAGCGTCCCGAGTTTCCGGACACCGGTTGTCGGCTTGGCTTCGTCATCGACGATCGCGATAGCCAGCAGTTCATTGAGCGAGTCAATCTTCTCCTGATCGGGAATCAGGTCTTTCCAGGAGCCATCGATCCCTTCGGTGTCGATGTTCTCGACCCGTTCGATCAGATCGTTCCAGAGTGCGATCGACGCGGCCCGGGCGTTTTCGTCCAGTTCATCACCGGCCGATCGCAGCTTGAGTTCGCCGACCCACTGCAGATATCGCTCGTCGCTGAGCGGTTTGAAGACGTGGGCGGTGTCGAACACCTGCCCGTCGTCGGTCACTTTGAATTCAAATCGATTGGGTGCCGAGGCGTCATACGCCGGTTCTGCTGCTTTTTCAATACCGAGGGCTGGTTCGGTCATAACGTTTTGTTCTCCTGTTGAGAAATTCGGCGGAATTCCGTCCGCCACGGAAATTAGAACGCGGTTGCGTAGCTGGTGACGTCGTTTGTCAGTTCGACGGTGAACAGCTTGTTGGCGGACACGTCAAACAGCGCCTTGCCGGAGATGGCGAACTGCCAGATATCGTTGACGAGCACCGGCTGAGTCGTTCGGTACTTGGCGATGTTGATGATGGTCTTCAGCCTGTAGTTCTGTCCGGATTCGATCTCGCCGCCGACGGCCTCGAGCGTGATCGCGATCGGACGCTGGTCCTGAACGCATTCAAACTCCGGACTGCCGGAGGCCATATCGACGTTGAACGTGAAATCGAGCATTTGCTTGTCGAATTCGCACGCCGAGCGGATCATTCCGCTGTCCGGATCTCCGTCGACCAGAAAGTTCTGGCAACCCGGACGGAATCCCGCTTCTTCGAGCAGGGTGTTCTTGTAATTGACCTCGAACGATCGGTACCGGCACGCGTACGGATCCGTGTACGCATCTCCGTCGTCGGGCGTGATCCCCATCATCGTGTTGAACAGTTTGTACAATCCGCTGAGATTTGTTACGACCGGCGTCGCGGTCGGCGGATAGGTAACGGCCGGATTGTTGACGACCTTGCCGTTGCCGACAAGCCCGAAATCCAAAGTCAGAATTCCGGCTCCATCACCTTTGAGCGACCAACCGTCGCCGACCATCGACGGCGCCAGTTTGTGCCAGCCGTCGCCGAGTTTTTCGACGTACGACACGGCCTTGTTCTGGCGCGTCACGGTCGGATCGGTCGGGACAAAGGTATGCTTGCGGGTGTTCGTCGCGCCGCCCGGCGTCGTCACGGTGTCGCCCATCGTCAGATAGAACACCTTGCCGATTTCCTGAGCGTGGCCCGGAATGGTGTGCTGGACCCGCACGTCGTGCCGTTCAAGCCATTCCTGGGTTTCGGAATTCACGCCGTGCGACCACTCGGCATCATCCGCGATTCCGGGTTGATACTCGAGCTTGTTGTCATCGATCACGATCAGCTGCTTGTAATTGCCGGCCGAGATCGCCTTTTGCGTAGCGTAATCCGCCTGAAGCGCCCACGCGTATTTTCTATTGGTTCTGGTGTCGGACATTATTCACTCTCCTCCTGCTGGTCTGTGTTGGCGGCCTCGGTTTCGTCGTTCGGGGATAGCTCCTTCAGTCCGAATTCACGAACAAGGAAATCCGCAAACGTGCGGCTGATCGTCTCGATCGTCTTGCCCGGCTGCAGCTCAGCCGAGAAATTGCCCTGATTCACGAATTCGGGCAGATCCTTACGTTTTGGTACCTTTAGTTTGATCACGCGTTTCTCCTAATAGTTCTTGTAGGTATCGCCCATCGGATTTACCGTGAGCGGAATGTTCGCCACCGCAAATGGCTCTCCGTCAAATACGTCATAGCCGCGCACCGATCGTCCGATCAACAGATCACAGACACGATCGCCGAGACTTGCGTTCTCGTTCAGCAGCGAAACGAGCGCGGATTCGATCGCCCAGCATCGCTTGAGCGCTTCCGCGCGGGCGGATTTGTCTTTGCCCTCCACTTTGGCAAAAACGACGAGGGTAAGAACCGCGTCGATCTCCTTGATCTCGCCGCCGACGCCGGGCGAAGGCATCGAAACGCACTCGCTGATCCGAACGCCGGCCGCGGACTGGATCTTCTGGTAGACGGTGTCGTGCAGCTCGATATCGCAAAGCGCGGACGTATCCGCGGCCGCCGCGATCGCGGTCTCAAGGAATTCGAAAACACTGATTTCGATCGGATTGCTCATTTGAGATCGTTTGGCGCGAGCACTTCGAGCAGCTTAATCGTCGCCCCGTCCTTCAACGTTTGGAGCGCCGAGGTTTTGACGAGGAGAATCTCCTCGGTCGTCAGGTCCTCGCCTTCGGCAAGCTTCGCCTTGATCGCGCGTTTCTGCTTGATCCCCTCGATCGAGCCCGATTGGCTGTTGTCGAGCGCGAACTCGATCAGATCGCCAAGCGAGGTCTCGGCAGCGCCTATCTTTAGTTTTTGCTTGAAGTCGGTCATGTTGTTTTGAATCCCTCCGGCAACCCGATGTCCGTGATCTCGGCGCGGAGATCCGTGAGCGAGAATTGTTTGGTCTCGGGCTCGCCCGTCTCGTCGTTGATCACCCGCGACGGGATGAACTTGGTCGTCGCCGCCAGATCCCAGCTCGCGTCGGAGATCTCGAGCGCGACGTTGCCGATGCGTTGAAACATCGCCAGCACCTCGGCTTCCGTGATCGGCAGGACGAACGTCGCTTTCTGGTTGCCACGCGCCCACTCGTCGGCGTTTTCGAAGACGGCGAACCGGACGGATCCGGCGCGTCCGTAGTTGATGTCCGCGCCGGCCCATGTCAGGAGCGCGTTTTCGACGCCGCCGAAGCGGTTGGTGAATTGCAGTGTTGCTATTTTCAGTCCCATACGTTTTTTACGGTTCGATCGCGATCTGCTGGGCCGCACCGGACGAAAATCTCGCCATCAGTCGTGTCTTTCCGGAGCCGTTGTCCTCGGCGAATACGATCACGTTATTGGCCGCAGGTGCAGACGGGGCTGACATTTCCTGCAATTGCAGAGCGCCGCCACCCGATGATGCGTCTGTGATTTTTACGATGGCGGCGGCAGCACGAAACAGTCCGGTGTCTGCATAATTTACGCCGCCGCTGGAAGCGGTGAACATAAAACCGAATCCCGAGTTGACCGTCCAACCGCCAACGACCGGGTGCCAGTAGCCGCGGGCACTGCCCGCATATTCCAGCACGATGTAGCGATCGTACAAATAGAGGTCCCCCGAGGCATTCAAAGCGCCAAAGACCGCGTCGCTATTGTTTTTCCATTCAAACAAATTAGCGGTCTGCGACGACGCGCCCTTAATTGCCAACGGTGTCCGGTTGGCGTCTTTCGCGTAAAAGGTGAAGGGGGTCGATCCACCACACTCAGCCACAGGGACATTCTCACTTCGAATGGTCAACTGACCTGTGGGTCCAAAATTGATAAATGTGACCGTGCCACCAGCGGCAAAAGCGTAATTGTTTGTTGCTGGCGTCACGAGCCCGCTGAACAGTGCCGCTATGTTTTCTCCGGGAAATCGTTGTGCAATCCAAGCCCGCCCCGCACTGACGCTAGTGTCACCGATAGTCAGTGCCAGTGCCGAGACATCCCATTTCAATGCGGCATCGTTCGCCAAGACGCCTCCGGCCCCAACAAACAGCACACTCCCCGCCGTCGGCGAACCGCCGATCGTGCCGCCAATCGCCATCCCAGAGAATCCCGAAATCTGCGCCTGCAGATTCGCGAAGGCCTGCAATATCGTATCCGTCCCGGCGATCGCCTGATTCGAACCCGCCGCCAGCCCGGTCAGCGTTGTCGCGCGCACCGTCGCCGCGAAATTCGTGATGTCGCCGGCATCGGTTGAACCCGGAGGTCCCGCCGGCCCGGTGATCCCCGCCGGGCCTTGGATACCCCGGCTTACGACCGAGATCTTCTCGTTTTTGACTATTACGGTCGGCTTACTCATACAAACTCACGATCGTCAGATCGCCTACGATCAGCTGCGATCCATCCAGCAAGATCACATATTTCGCGTTCTGAAATTCCCACGCGTCGATGGTCGCTCCCGGAATTGCGACCGTGATCTCTCCCCCGGCCTCATCCGTTATCTCGATCTCCGGCGCTGATTCGAACACGATTTCATCCTGACCGTCCGGCTTGATGCGCATTTCAACCGACTTGCCCGTCAGGTCGTACCTGGACTGCGTCAGATCTTCCGGCCCATACTCAAGGACGATCGCCTCCGTTTCACCGCGGCGCAGTGTGATCGCCAAATAATTTTGTTGATCCTTCATTCGAAGAACTCCCTGAAAACCGCATCTCCGATCCTCGGGGCCTGTGCTTCCAGCTGGGCCGCCGCTCGGTCGTCGAACGGATTCGGTTTGGTCGCGGCCGCGCGGCGACGGAATACGTAGATCTTGCCGTTGACGGTCAGATAGCTCTCGCCGCTCGGCGCGGTCGGCACCGGTACGAGAAGCGCCTTGGCCGTCCGCGGCCGGATCGCGGCCCGCCCCCGGGCAACCGCTTCGGCATAATTGAAATCGCGCTGCGCGCGCAACGTGACTTTCTTCGTTTTGCCGTTCGGCGAATGAACCGTTGCCTGCCGGGATCCCGTGCGCCCGGACCGTGCCGAAACTGTCAGGGTCGCGATCGGATAGTCGATAGTCGTCACTCCGAAAGAGTTCTGTGAGCGGTTCGACATCCCGAGCGGCGGCGCGACGCCTTGCAGAAGATTTCCGGTCTCGTGAGCGGTTGCCGGATCTCGCGCCGCAAAAGCTGGTAGCCGCGTTCCGCGAGCCGGCCCAGCAGCGCGTGTTTGGCCTTGCCCATCTCAACGACGAACTCATCGATCCCGCGTGTGTCAACCCGGATGCTACTCATCTTCTACGTATTCAAATCCGATTTTCGGCGATCCGTCGGCGTCCATATACGGCTCCGCGATTTCACGCGCCGCCTCAAGGAATTGGATCTGCACTTGCGCAACCTGATCCGGCGTCAAGTACTTCCGCAGTTCTCCTCCCTCTCCGGATGCGGCGGTCGCCAGTATCCCTTTTGATCCCATCGGATAATTCAACCCGATCATCGCGTAATGGTAGGCGAGATGGGCTTCCGCGTTTTTCAGATCGGCCTGGAGATCCTCGTACTCCGCCGCTTCGAGCCCGCCATTTGCGTAGTTCGTGTCGCCGACCCACTTCCGCAACCGTCTCGAGGCCGAACCGATCGCCGGAGCGATGCGGTTCGGTTCGATATCCGTCGCGATGTCGAATCGCTCACAGAATTCTTTCGGAGTGATCAGCGCCATAGACTATTCTTCGTCCAAACCCGAACCTGCATCGGGCTCTTCGGTCTTTTGGGACTTTGCCTTTTCGGCCTTACCTACGTCCTTTGCGCCTTTGGGTTTTGCCGCCTCCAAAACCAATCCGCCGGCGTTGAATGCGGCTTTAGTCGCCGCGCCGATCTTCTCGCCAATCGTCGCCTTGCCGGTTCCGGCAACCTCTAGTCCGGTTTCGAAATCAACGAAGATTCCCTGTCCGGTCCGCAACTTTACGGTGTCTCCCTTTTTCATTTGTCACCTCACAGATCTATATTCCGGCCCGGGCGAACCCGGGCCGGGCCTAGTTTCGGATTAGCTGTACGGCTGCATCCAGGTATCGAAGCCGCTGCCCGAGAAGGCAACCGCTCCGTCGACGACGATCGAAGCATTGCGCTGGATCTTCGCGAAGCCCGTCGTGATCGAAACGTACGCCGCCTCGATCTGTTTTGAGATGATCTTCTCGGTTTCGACGAGCAGCGGTGCCGACGTCAACTGGATCATCGACGCGGACGGATCCTGAATGATGACCTTGTCTCCCGTAACCTTCGGCGACACAAAAAGCGTCTCCGGCATCGTGAGCGGGGTCTTGAGCATTGTGGCGAGCAGCGGCGCGCCCGGGAACTGCTTGTTCTTGACCTCGGTGAGGTTCAGAAAATTCAGCGCCGAGGTGGCGTTGCCGATGATCTGCGATCCCGTCCGACCAAGGAGCGACAGCTGGATCGCGACGCGCGCGAGATCGTACCAGGTCACCTTGTTGGCCGTGTTTTCGACTCCGATCACATCCGCGGATTCCGAGGTGTCGGCCTGATCACCGTTGATGATGGTCTCGACAGCCATTCCGTTGAGCGTGTGGCCAAGGATCCGCCCGGCGTCCTCAAAGAAGATCTGCGCGAGGCTCAGCGAGTTGTATCGGATCGCCTCGTACGTGATCTTGAACCCGCGGGCCTTTTTGGTCAGCTTAACGTCTTTGGATCCGTACGTGACGAGTCCTTCCTCGATCGTCGCCGCTTCGGCCGAGTCCTTCATCAGCGCGTCCGCGATCTCGATTTGCGGCATCGTGACCGTCGGCTGCGAAACCGTTTCCTCGCGGATCACGAGATCCGGATAGAAGGTGCTCTGAACGGCGCCTCTCATCACCGGGTCAAGGAAGACCTCGCGCGACATGAAGCGTTCGCGGCCCGCATCGTACGTTCCGGCAAGCGCCGCCGTCCGGATTCGCTGCAGGCTTTCGCGCTGAGCGATCCCCATCCCGCGTCGAACGCCGTCACGGATGATCTCCGTCATCAGCGCCGCGGAATCAGGGTCCGCGTACAGCTGGTCGACCGTCGTGCGGCGCGGATCAACATCGAGTTCCGCGTAAAGATGATTCACGGACAGCGGATTACCGTCGGCATCCTTGTATTTGTCCGCAATGTAGGTCGAGAGATTGCAATCGCCGCGCAGCGCGCGCTGGCGATTGAGGCTCTCGACAATCTGTCTGACGTTTCCTTTCAAACCGTATCCCATAGTTTTTTTCTCCTTTGTCTGGAATTTGCCGTTCTGATTAGAAAGTCAGAACCTTAACCGTTGCCTCGTCCGCGCCGCCGACCCACGCAACTCCGTAGAGCCGTTTGAGCGCGTCGGTTCCTTCGATCCACGCCTTGACCGTGTGCTTGCCGGTCGACGGGCTGAGCGCGCCGAGTTTGACCCAGTCGCCGGCCGTGATCGCCCCGTCGGCCTCACACTCGACCAGTTCCTTGAACTTCGTCTCGACCGTGCCGATGCCGTCGGCGAGCTTCGCCGGTACCGACAGACGTCCGATCGGCGTTCCGTTCGCAGCGGCCTTGTCGACCGTCGCGTCGCCGGTGATCGCGACCACCGTATCTTTCGGCAGATCCGCCGTTTCCACGGTCGCCGGGATCGCCAAACCTTCAACTTGCGCTAATGCTTTCATTTCACTTTCCTCTCGTCTGGTTTAGTTAACGTCCCGGCCTAGTCGTGAAGACCAACCGAAGGGACAGCCGTTGCCGACTGGCGTACGCCGCCGGCGTTTTCGATCGCGTCCGAATCCTCAGCGGAACTGCGGCCCGCGGGGAGCCGATCGGACGCGCGCTTTTCGTAGTAGGACGCCATTTTGACGAGCCGATCGAAATCCGCTTCGTCGATCTGCTGCGCGACGTATTCGTCGAGCTCGCCCTCCTCCGCGCCGAGCTCGGCGAGACGCGCGAGGCGTCGCACCTCGGCACGTTGCTTTTCAACGTATTTGTCCGCGGTCGCCGCTTTCGCCTTCAATGCCGCCAAATCGACGCCGTCGTATTCGCCGGCGACCTTCGCCAGTTCGAGCGCGCGATCCAGAATCTGAGACTCCGGCACGTCGTCGGTTTCGGTCTCGAGACCCAGCGCCGCGATCTGTTCCTTTGCAAGTTTCATAGTTTTCTCCTTTCTGTTGTTTGCCGGCGCCGCGTCGGCGCTGAGACTGTCATCTTCAAAATCGTCTTCATCGTCAGCGCGTTTTTTCGCGAGCCGGTCGGCTCCCTGAAATACAAGGCTGGCATCCCAGTAATCGAGTATTTCAGTGACGATAAAGCGAACGATTTCGCCATCGACCTCTTCTCCGAGAAGCCGGAAGAACTTGTATTTGTCGTCGGCCGCGATGTCCGGATGCGAGAACTCGAACCGGAACAGGACCGTCATCGACGTTGAATGGATCGCCGGCGGCTGCATCAGCAGCCCGCGCGCGATTCGCGGGTTCATCAACGCGTCGATCTTGTAGGTGGCATTGATCCCGGGCACACCTTCCGATTGCGCGCCCGCTTCATCCCATTCGGCGGAAACGACCGAACCGAGCCAGTTGTTTACATCCCACATCTGGTGATTCGGATAGACCGTGGTGCCGGGAAGTTTCGAAACGGAGTTCTTCAACACGTCTCCGCTCGTCCAATCGAGCCAATGTCCCGGCACGATCGACTTCGACAGCGCGCGGAAACTGACGTTGATGTAATCACCATCCTCCGGCAGCACATCGGAAACGTCCGCGAAATTGAAATTGTCCTGCTTGTTCTGTTGGGTCCAGAGCGATGCCTTCCCGGCTTTGGCGAGCTTGGCGGCAAGTTGGGTATCGGGCGCGACGCCTGACGCCGCAAACCGCGCCAGCAGGTTCACCTTGGCCTGCTGCCCTTCCAGACTTACGATCTCAATTCCGTTTTGCAGTTTCATCGTCCTAGTCCTCGATCCTTTCGTTCGGCAAATGCCTGATGTTCGCGTGAAAATACTTGCCGGCTGATCCGTTGGTACCGTCGAACGTCGCGGAGAACTCGGCCCATTTATCCGCCGGGAAGTCCGGGTAGCGGTGACCGGCGCCGCTCTTGAAAATCACCGTGAGCACGCGCGCCTCCGGATCGTATCCGGCTCCGCTGATATTGCTCGACACAACGTTCTGAATCTCACTCATATTTGTTCAGATCAACGGGTGGCTGATACCGCGCCCGTGGAATTTGGTTTTTTCGTATTTCGGACGATCGTTGATGTAGAGGATCAAATGTTCCGGTCCGTTGCGAATCGCCTCTTCCGCGGTTTCAAAGTTGCGGCTGTAGTCCGCGATGACAAATTCTCCGCGAGCCGCGCCGAGCGATTCCGGAATCACGAACTCCGCCGCGTAGATGTAACCGATGCCCGCACGCGGGTCGTGATCGAAGATCGTCCCGTCGTAATCATCGGCGCGGATCAGGAAATTCGGGACGTAATTCCCGTCGGAATCGTATTCGCGGTCCGCCGGGATGACGTAGATCAGGAAATCCGAGAAATTCAGCAACTGCGTTTACCCGACGCGTCTGCAATCGGCGAACAGTCGTGTCAACGATCTGTCGGCCGCTGCCTTCAGCTCAGCGGAAACCCCGGTTTTTGACGCAATGGTTATCCCGAGCGCCGTGGTCTCGATGACGTTGGCAAACACCTGGAGAACCGACTGCGAAGCTCGCTGCTCTTTTGGACGCCGGAATTTCAGATACCAGATCGCAAGTGCAAAGCATGCGATGATGGCACCGATCGCGAAATACCAATACGTCTCACTCATCTTCAACTCCCGCTATCACGCCTTCGAGGCGCGTTCTGCAATTCGCGTGGTAGGGCGGAAATCCTCGCCCCAGTTTCACCAGATCGTCGCCGATCGTCTTGCCGTCCTTTTCCAAAAAAGACTGAATCGTTTTTACCGGCTCCTTCGAGATCGCCTTCCCGATCGGGCTTTCGTACAGCTCGGCGGCGAACTCGCCCGGCTCCATCCGATTCAGTCTTTGAATCGTCTTGTGGGCCACGCCCACGCGTATCAGCTTTCCGTCCAGTTCCCGGCAGATCTCGGTTGTCCGCGAATCGAGAGTCGCCACGACGCGGGCAAGTTTGATCCGGGCCTGATCGAGGCTCCCGATGTGAGCCCAGTTTCGTATTCGGGCGGTCGCGGTTTGAACGATCGTCTTGATCTGTCGATCGGATAGGTTCTCAAGTTTGGCCCCGGCAGCACGCCGGAAATCGTCCAGTTCTTCCGAGGTTTCACGGCCGAACAAAGCGGCGCCGTTCTCGAGGTATCGTTGAACGAAAAACTTGCGCAGCGGTTCAGACGTGTTATTCGCGAATTTGCTGAAATAGAAGTGGTCAAGCTCGCCGATGAATCTAATCGATCGGGTGTCGGGACCTCCCAGCCGCAAGCGAACGGGAGAAGACTCGCCGAAGGGCGATGGATCCTTGAGTCGGTAAAACTCGTAGATCTCCCGGGAAGCCCGGCGAACGGCGCCGATTGCGCGCGGCGATTGCCAGCCGGATCGGTAACCGTGTTCGACGGCTTCGAGAAGTCGGTCCGCGAAGTCGTCCGCGGATTCAAAGTCGGTGTCGGCGTGTTCCCGTAGGAACTCGCGTGCCCGGTCAAGGGCGAGACGCAGAGCAACGTCAGCATCAGGGCCGACAGCACGCAGATAACGCGCAATGAACTGCTCAAGAATTTCATCAATTTCATCCTCCGTAAGTGGTTTCAAGCTTTCGCTTTTTTTTTTAGCGGAAATACGTTTCCGCCGGCCGCTTTCTCTTCCCGTCCGGCCAGTGTCAATCGCGGCTGAACGAACTCATACCGCGCGAACGACTTCGCGTATCGGAAATTGAACTTGGTGGCTTCCCGCGTGCCGTCGCGCATCAGTGCGGCAGCCGTCGGGGCCGTTTCGAGCAGTTGCTCGTCAAACCAGGACTCGTAGCCGAGTTCCTGCGCTCCCTCGTCGGGGCTGATCAGTCCGGCGCGCACTTTTTCGAGAACGTTCCGGATCTCGATCTCGCCGGTTTGCGCGTCCGCGAGAGCATTCCGTGAAAACGGCTTGTTGAAGGACAGCGAAACGCCGTCGACCTCAATCCCGCCGAGCCGCAGGTCGAGCCGGTACGTTGCCTCCTGCCGGCGTTTGACCAACCGCTGGATGTTGTGGACCTGCGCGAGAAGCAGGTTATAGACGACATCCGCATAGGTTTCGGTAGTCGAATCGGTTCGGCCGAAAAAGGCCGGTTGCATTGCCAGACCGCTCATTACCTGTTCTTCCGATATGCGGTTCAGGTCATAAACGCCGCGCGCGCCCTCCGCGATGTTCGCGTGCTCGAGCTTTTGATCGCGGAACGAAACCAGCAGTCCTTTGGAAAACTGGCCTTCGAGCGACGTCGCAATCATTTTGAGATAACTCTTCGCGCGTCCCTGATATTCGGCGTCCGTCTCGTTCGGCTTCTTGGGCGGCGGCATCACCGACGCGGTCACGAGACCCGCCAATCCGAATTTTTGCGCAATGTGCTGAATGTTCTTGAGAATCGGTTCCTGACCCTGAATTATCGAATCGATCGCGGCCGTCGCCGGCGGCTTTGCATACGGATTGTTTTCGACCGTCTGCAACGCGAGGTAGCGATAGGTCTCGGTCGACAGCCGGATCAGATTCAGGTTTTCCAGATCCCGGCGCGCGTAATTCGTGGTCCGCTGATATGCCCGGTATTCAAAATTCTCTTCGTCGTACTTGAAGCGGATCGACTCGACCGGAACGAGCACGACCTTTTCCACGCGACGGCCCGCGAAGTTGACCACGTCCTCGCTGGACAGCGCGCCTGACCAGGCGATCTGCGCCAGATAA
Organism: Acidobacteriota bacterium; assembly: GCA_016715115.1. Lineage (NCBI taxonomy): Bacteria > Pseudomonadati > Acidobacteriota > Acidobacteriota bacterium. The sequence continues at coordinate 21,664 of JADKBM010000006.1, read as the reverse complement.
GCGTTCAACAACCCGTCGACCCCGGCGCCAAGCGGAAACAGGCGCGAGGCCGCTTCGTTGAGGCGGTTCACCGCTGCCTCGGCGCGGGCATCCGTCGTTGCGTCGACGCTTACCGTGTGGCCGTTGTTTGCGAGGTTCTGCAAATTCGAAACGAACTGCGAAACATCCGGGTTGAAAAGGTAGAACTTTTTGAGGAGCGCGAGCATTTCGAAATCGATGACGGGCGAGATCGTCTGGAACCGGCTGAGCATCGTGCTGATGCCGGTTCCGAAGCTCTCGTCCGAACTGCGGCCGAGCCGGCCGTTGCCGTCGGGCAACTCGATCCCGCCGGCACGCCGGAACGCTGCGATCGCAATTCGTAATCTCGTCAATAAGTCCATATCGATAGTTCGCGCGTGTTAATCACGTATGCCGACATCGCCCCCGAACCATGTCCGAAGTCGCAATCTCGCGCCAGAAACGCTCAGAAACGGCAGAATCCATAATCTGGCTAACGGCTATAGCCCGCTTCCGGCATCACACCGACGAAACCGGCGGCCTGACCCTGCAAATTCAGCCGGACGTAGTTGGCAATCGCCATTGCCATCACCCGGTCGTCGTGATAGCCGCTCAGGGCTCCCCACTTTGCGTTGTCAAACCAAACGACGGTTTTCGCCTGTTCACACCATTCTTCGCTCGACAATCCGATCTCGCCGGTTCGGATCGCCTGTTCGAGGAACACTCCGAACTCTCCCTTGTTGGCTCCCGTGGTCGGAAGTCCGAACTCGGCCTTGAGCATCGCCTCGTCGATTGTCAAAATCCCATCCTCGACGGCCCGCTGCAGGCGCCGGTCCAGATACCGGAAAATCCGCTCCTCGGCGATGAGCTTCTGCAGCTGCTTGATCGTTGCGATCCCGGTGTTGTTCCGTTCGACCGCGACCATCGCGCCGTTGTAAAGATCGGACAGTTCCTGCAACCGGTACGCGAGCAGATCGGGCGAGCATTTCCGCTCTTCCGAATGCACTTGCCGGCCCGTAAGCAGGTCGAGTACTTCGATCGCCGCAAAGTCGCCGTGCTCGAGCCCTAGCGACGTATCCGCGCCGATTAGGTATTCGCGGCCTTCGACCGGCTCGGGCTGCGGATCGCAGGTAACCTTCAAATATCTTGCCTGTATGACCGGACGGCCGGTCTGCTCGAAGCAATCCTGATCGTTCTCCGGATATTCGACGCAGAACTGCGGTTCGCCCGACGGCAGTTCCTCGATCTTCGCCCGGCGCCACGCAATGTATTCGGCCACTTCCGGTCCAAAGATCTTCGCGTGTTTGCCGGCATAGCCAAGGGTTTTCAAATGCGCCAGAATCAACGGCGCGACTTTCGTTTCCGCTTCCGTGACCTTCGCGAGATCCCTGTGCCGGCCGTTCAGTTCCGCGGTCGACTGGTCCGGCTTCAAAAGAAACAGATCCTTTTTGACCCTTTCAAATCTCGCGCCCTGGATCCGGTACTCACGTTTCCACCACCATTCAAAGAAGAAGGATCTCCACCCGCCCTCTCCTTTTTTGCCCTGCTGATAGACCGAATGGGTCCAATCGATGCCGAAAGCGGTTGATTCGACCGCGACGTTGCCGCCCTGGGCGGCTTCGAGCAGCGCCGTCGCGGCCTTCTTGGCGTCACCGCGCCAAAACGGCGGCTCGGTCAGGTGCAGATCCGTGATCGTCTGACCGCGCCCCTTGCCTTCGTGGCCGGGCTGGACCGAAGCCGTCGAGATCCTCGAGTTGATCGTTCCTTTGGCGGCGTCCTTGAACTCGATCAGATCTTCCGAGTAGTACTTGGTCTGCGGCTGCAGATGCGGAGGCAAATTCTCGTACATGATCCGAAAGTCCGCGCGGAATTGAGCTTCGGTATCGGGATCGTGGGGGACGATCCGAACGTTCCGTCCGCTGTTGACCACGGCGTTCGCAAAGGAGACGGCCTTGAAAAAGGTCGACAATCCCTGACGTCGGGATTTGATCACGATGTCCTTGCCGGTGACGTGTCCGAGCAAATGAAGCTGAATGTCATTCAACTGCAGTCTCGTCAGTTTGTTCTCGTCAAACGCGTCCCGAATCCAGATGAAGTTTTCAATGAACAGTTTCTTTGTTTCGACGTCGGCCCAGCGCTTTCGGAACCAGCTGAGCGGCGCGAACGAAATATCAAAATCCTGCGACGTCGACGCTTTTACCCGGGCGCGGTCATTCGCCGCCCGCATCCTCTCCAGAGCTTGTTCCGTTGTGCTCTTCTTCCTGCTTGCCATAGTGCGCCTGCGCAAGTTCGATAAGCTTTTCGCCGTTGGCTATCAGCTTCTTCGCGGCATCCGAATCGATCTCCGCGAGCCAGTTGATCAGTTTTTCGTATCCGGCGACGAACGTTTCGAAATTGTCCCGCGACAGATCGAGATTCCGCCGCGCTTCGATCTCGAGCTTGCAAAAATCGCGGTACTGGTAGAGCTGATCCTTTGTGGCTTCCTTGCCTGAAACCGCATTCTGCAATTCCTTTCGGATCGTTCGGATCCCGAGATAAAGATCCTGCTCATCGTCATTGATCGATTCGACAAGCTTCTGCGTGTAGATCTTCAGGCTGTTGTCAAACCCGAATTTGGTCACCCAGCCCAGCCGGGCGTTCTTTTTCTGGCCCCGGTCAAAGAGCATCGCGCGCTGCCACTTGGGCCAGTCGCGCCGCATCTCGAATTCGATCGCTTCGAGATTCTTGCCGCCGTACTTGCAATAAAGCTGCCGGCAACGCTCCACCGCTTCCTGGCTGTAGAGCGTGCGGGTCGCTTTCGGTGTGGTGGCGTTCTTTCTCGACATTTCAAATTTCGCCGGTCATCACCGGGTCGGCACTTCAATCGTTTTGGCCATTAACTCGATGTCCGACGATGACCGGCAGACTTTCCGCTAGAGGACCTTCCCGATCACAATTCCCGCGGCCGCGCCGAGAATACCGATCTTGATCCCTTTCCATAGCGTGAACCGTTGCCTTTTCAATTCGGCGTTTTGGGCCTTCAATGCATCTATCTCACGGTCTTTTGCGTTAAGCGCTTTGACGAGTTCATCGCGTTCGCGCGCGCTCAGTTCGCCGATTCGCTTTGCGGTTGCCGTGATCTCGCGCTCAAGTTCAAGAAGGCGCTCGTAGACCTCGATCTGATCCTTCTGCGCGGCAATGAGCTTTCGGGCGGCTTTGAGTTCCTCGACAGCTTCCGCGCACGCCTTGCGCAGCGCTTCGTCATCGGCACGGATAACCGAGCTTTGCGAGGTCGGCGCAGAGTTCGTCTGCGCTCGGAGTCCCGGTGACAGGCTCGGTAAGAGTCCGATCGTAATCACGCTGAGCATCGCCAGTGCGCGCAGCCGACTTTTCCAATTGCTTTTGTTCAACATTTCGCTTCGCCTCCAGCTCCCGTAGTTCTTCTTCCTGTTCCCTGATCGCCGCCGCGATCGTCGCCGCGCGTTTGAGCGCCGCATCGGCGTCGCGACGCGCCGTCTTTGCCTCGTTTTCAAGGGCGCGGTTCGCGCGCCATCCCGCAAACGCGTTGTACCAGCCGCCGATAAAGCACGCTGAGATCAGCAAAAGCACTCCGACCGTGACGCGCCGTTGCGGCCCTGTCATCGCATACCAGAAATCAGTCAACACTTCCTTCATCGCTTCGTCAGATCGCGGACCATCTGCTTGATCTCCTTGATGTCCGCCTCAAGTCGCCCGAATCGGGCGTCGTTCTTTTCCTCAACCTGCCGGGCGACCCGCTCGTTGAAGTGGAGATTCTCCCGATCTTTGTGATCGATGATCTCGTGCCGGATCTCTTCGGCCGCAAGCTCGAGCTTCGCGATCCGCTCCAACGCCTGCGTGATCTTGCCTTCCTGGCGGATCAGCCACGTCACGAAACCGAGTATTGCCGAAATTCCAAAGATCAAAATTGCGGGCTGTAGAAGATAGGGAGTCTCAGTCATAAGCCTTTGCTGAATCGCAGTTTCTCTTTCTGAAATCCACGGTCCTTCGAACGCGTCAGGTACCAGATCGCTGCCACGATCAGGCAACCGGCGATGATGCTTTCGATCCAGTTCTCCTTGATGAGCGACCAGATCAGGAGCGCAACTCCGGTTAGTTTCGTCACACCGGTGATCAGCCACGAGGATCCTGAAACCCGGGATACGACCTGGTCGACCTGATCGAACTGTTGCGCGTAGCCACCGAGCTTCCCGGACCAATCCGTTTCCTCCAACGTCGCGGTTATGGTTCCTGCGGGAGTCGGCTGCACCAGTTCCGGCGCCGAGACATACGGCGTTTCCGATACCGGTGCAGCCGCTACTGACGTGACGGCGGCAGGCAACTCGGCGGGCTTCTGGGGTTCTCGGGGTTCGGCTGCGCTTGCGATCGGCGTATCGCGCCGACGTTCAACTTCTTCAACGAGGCAATAGGGGACCGTCGTTTGACCGTAGTCATCCATCGCGTCGTACACGAGTTCAATGAACTCGTCCCAATACTGCGGGTGAATCGTTTGGCAGCCTTCGGAGCCAGTGGTCCGGAAACAACCTTTGTGGATGTTCAGGGCAATGCCGGTTTTTGTTCCGGTCTGGCCGTCGCGTGTCACCGGTACCGTTTCGCCAACGAGACGCAGCGCCCAATAGCGCTGTTTGTGTTTGCCTTTGTAGTATCGGTGGACGCCCGGCCGCATCGTCGCGATCCCCGGACGGAAAATGCTCGGGTCGGTGTTGGCGAGGAACGTGATGCAGATCTTCGGCGTGATCAGGATGATCGCGTCATCGTAGATCCCGCGATCGTTCGTGCCCGGTTTCCCCTTCGAATCCAAGTAATAACCGCGGATCCCGACAAGCGCGACGGGATCCTGCACGCCGCGCTTGGCGAGGATCCTTTCAACATCTTGTCGTGCGATTTTGGGTCTCATCTCTTTAACGCGGGGGCCTCCGGCGTTCCAGCGCACCGGGATGCCCCCTTCTTTGGGGTTGTTTCGTTTTCAATTCGTCCGCAAGTTCACTTCGATCGAGTGCGTCGTCTTCTTGACAGCGAGTTTCTTGACGATGTCGCTCCGGAACTTTTCGGCCTTGCCGAGCTGTACCTTGACCGTTTCCCAGAAAGCGGTCTCGCGCTCATTGGGTTTTATAGCGTCTAGCCATTGCTCGGCCGGAACCTCGCGCTGCGAGGTCGACTTGACTTCGACGAACGCCAATTCGGCGTCGACTTTGGTCACCGAATACGAGTTCGCTTTAGCATCGAACCCCTTTCGGATCTCGGCCTCGATCTCGGATCTCAACTTCGCGGCTGCCGTTTCGGCCTCGCGGATCGGGGAATCGTAATCACGTGTCGCCTTTGCCGCCGCCTTTTCGTATCTCGCCTTCAAAGGCTCGAGCGCGCCGTCGCGCTGCGTTTTGAGCGAATCGACCCGTCCCTGCGCTTCCGTGTACAGGTCAAGCATTTCGCGAATCAGTTTTTTGTTCGGCTTTGCCATATAGCTTGGTTGCGCAGCCGGGAATCGAACCCGGTGGTTTCGAGGTTATGAGTCTCGCGAGCCGTCATTGCTCCATCCGCGCTTCAAATAAGAAAACTCTGCCAGCACCAGACTGGCAGAGCCCCGAACCGTTGGAAACGGCGTTTTTAACGAACTTATTGACTTTTTTGTATTTTTAGTTTTTCATTCTAGACGATGAGATTCAATTACCAACTCCCGCTGATCGATACGGACCCGCTCATCAAGCTTGGTGAGGTTGAAACGATCCTGTCCCGCGTATTCCGACCGGTGCCGAGCCGACCGACGCTGATTGCCTGGATAGAGGATGGCACCTTGGAAGGCAAGAAAATAGGTCGCGGAGACAACTGGTACGTCTATCAATCAAGCCTCAACGGATTCATAATCGCCAGCCAGCCAAAACAGCTTGCCGCGTGAATTTGCAAATTCACAATTTGTAAATTCACAATTCCGCTAAGTCCTTTGTTTGCAACAAAGCGTCCGTTTTAGAGTTTACAATTTGTAAACTCTGTTTGACTGAGTCAAAGATTATTAACTTAATCGCTCAGTAACGAAACTAGTTTCGGCGTAGTTCCGACGTTCTAGTCGAGCCCGAAACACGAGACAACCGTTCGTTTCTCATCGCGGGTATTCGGATTCGTGACCACGATGCCGTATTCCCCCGGGGCAAGATCCGAAAGCGTTATCAAGTACGACGACGTTCCGAATTTCTTGCCGGTAAAGCGAATCAGGTCCTTTGTGTTGGTCCTGCTCTTCATAAGAGTCCCTGAATTGTCTTTGCTTATCAAAACCGTCCTCGATTTCTTCTTCGACTTCAACTTGTAAATGCTGACGATGGCCAACGGGTCAGAATTGTTATCAACTGCCCGGACCACCAACTGCAACGGCTCGGTCGCAATAAATCGCTGCTTGGCCTTGTTTCCAGCCACTTCCAAACTAAGCGCCTTCCACGAATTTGCGGACCACGACATTCCTTCCGAGAACTCGCCGATTTCCTTGTCCAAACTTATCGTTGACTCGTCCGCCTTCAACACGAAGGCCTCGCCGATGAACTCCGGCTCACTCTGCTGACCAAGCACGCTGATTGCCGAGGCCTGACACAGAATCATTGCCGTACCCAACACAAAAAAACGAATGATACACATCATTATAGGTAACTCCCAAGGTGTGCACGACACCTTTTACAAAATCATTAGCCGATTTGCAAGTCCGCAAATCTTTTACGAATATCAGAAACCAAACGCCGAAAGAATATCGTTCCGGACGTTGATGAGACCAGTTGGAAGGGTAACATCAAACTCCGACAAGGACGATTCCACGAGATTCGTCGGGATCATCGCGATCGCGGCGAAGAAGTTTGCCTCCCGGTCCATCCGGCGTGCGGTTCCGCGGCTGAAGCGATGGGTCACCGGCGCGTGCAGCAGATGATGGCCCAGCTCGTGGAGGCCGACCCAGAGGCGCATCGGGCCGGAAAGGCCGCGGCGCACGACAATGAATGCCTGATCGCGGAAAATCGCGTATTCCCCTTTCGATCGAATATCAGCCTCGATCACCCGGACATTCGTTTCCTCGCACACTTGATAAAAAAGATCTTCGGTAAAAACAACCTCGTTCCATATCGGAACCTTTTTCTTGAGGATCCCCGTGAGAATAAAAGACATTTGCAAACCCCCTGTTTTTTGCTATTTTGCTCATTATGAGTGAAGAAATTTCAATTGAACAACAATATCCCTCGGTTGAGTTGGCGTATCCGATCGCCGTTGCATCGTATGAGTCGACAACCCGCCGGCTCGACGCAATTGATGGCCGACTTCAGGCGACGTTGACAATGGTTTCGACCGTGACTGCGGCGTTTGTTACCGTAGCGCTTACCTACGGCACAAAAATCTGGTCGATCTGGTTTCTTTTCGCGATGACGGCCGCTGCGGTTTCGATCGCATTAGGACTGTTCGCGCGCGATGCAGGCAAGGTCATTCTTTTATCACCGGCTGCACTCCGAGACGCTTGGCTCCATAATCCTAGAATGGTCTTTATGGTCGATCTGATTCACGATGCGGCGGATAACTTCAATGCAAATATCGATCGACTTGAATCAAAGTGGCGGCGCCTCGTTCAAATGACGATTGCATTCACGTTTGAACTATTCTTCCTGGTGGTCTGGACGGCGGTGGCTCGTTCCTAGTTTCCCGTCCGGATTGCGGCGCATCGGATCTTGGCGGCGGCGGCGGCTTCGGCGCTTCGGCCGGCTTGTTTTCGTCAGGCATTTATTTACTGCTCCTGTTTTTCATTCGAGAGCCGCTCCAGCTCCCGCTCAAGCACGTCAATGAGAACTTCGGCTTTCGCTTTCTGGCGTCCATCCAGCGTGCCGAATTTTAGCGATAAGAGTTCGAACTTTTCGTCGGTGATCACGTGCCGGTTCGGCGTTTTTCCGCGCGCGGCCGCGAATACTTCTTCTTCCGTCACACCAAGACCTTTGGCCAGTGCCGAGAGTTTTTCCGGTGAGACGTTCCGGACGCCGTTATTTTCAATACGCGAAACGTAACCGTCGGTAATTCGATTCCCACTTAGGCGCTCAACATCAGGAGTTGAAAGTCCTTTTTCGTTGCGGACGCGTCGAACGAACTCCGCTAGATTTTCTGTCACGTTTCCTACTTTACTAAGAAAAAACTGGCTTATGTTCAGAGAATTTCCTACTGGAGTAGTTGACAATGCGTAAACCATACCTTAAACTTCTACAATCGTAGGAGCACAGCCTACATCAGGAGTGACAACGAATGAACTACCGAGCCGATATAATCCGGGCCGAAAAGGCCGCACAGAACAAGACGTTGGAAGACCTGTCCGCTGCGACCGGGCTGAACCCGAACACGATCGCCGAGATCTGCAAGGGAAAAGAGAATCTGGAGTTGAACTCACTCCGGAAAGTTGCCGATGCACTCGGCCTCGATATGCAATTGCTGTTTTCGCGCCCGTCGCGCAACCGCCTCGCCGCATAGATCGAGGCTATTTTTTTTGCCGTTTTCCGGCAAGGTCTATTTTTTTTGATTTCGGTACGAACCCGATTCTGTTTATGGAAGGCCAAAAGAAACCGACACGCCGCGCCCCAATGCAAGCGAACATCAACTATTTCGATGTTGACAGTTCCGAACCGCTGATCACCGACAGCCGAGAGCACCGCGAACTCGTCGCGAAAATTGCGTCCTATCTGCGCGAAGCCGCAGGCGACGGAGAGACCATTGTCTGGCGTTCGCTGATCAACCGGTTCGGCGGGGATCACTATCGCATCAGCCTCGCCGTCGACGATCTCGTATTTCAGGGCAAAGCAGAGATCCTCACGCTCCGGATTCCGGAACAGATTCGATTCCTGGAACGCGTAAAACGGCGCAGTCAATCCGTAAATGGCGCGCGGCCGACGGATATTTGCAGACCGAAGTAGAAAGTTTGAAAGTGTGACCTATGGAAACCTACGAAATTTTAGAACAGGCGATACCCCGAAAGAAGAGCGAGAAAGTCGCTCAGCTGCTGTCGATCTCGGCGACCTACGTGCGCCGCTGGCGGCGCGAACCGGATTCGGAAGAATCCCCGAACGCATCTGGACAGCGATCCATTCTTGATCGGATCTGTGATTTGCTTGACGCCGTTTATCTCGTCAACCCGCCGGGAGTTGCGTTGATCGTCAATCACATCAATTCGTACTATCGCGAACTCCTCGCGACACACGCGAAACCGATCGAATCCTTTTCCGATCGCGCCGAGCACTCGGCCGATCTTCTGACGCAAACAACCGAGGCGATCAACAGCCTCAATTTAACCGGCTGTTCGCAGGATACGCTCCGCGAACTCGTAGACGTTCGCGACGCCGCCGAACGCGCGATCCGCGCGGTCGAGGCGTCGATCAAGGAGGTTTGATTTTTTATGAAACAGAATTATACGCAACAAGGCAGCGAAGGAGGCGGCATGACAAACGACCGTGAATTGCCAATTGAACGGTGGATCCCCGAACTACCGGAATACGGCGCAACAATGCACGTCTCTTACCTTCTCAACGAGCGACGCGAACTTCGTTCCGAGATCTCGACCGCCGAAAATCGGTTGGTTGAAAACGAAAAGGAAACTGATGACCGCGATCAGGGGTTGTGTGATGGAGGGGGAGATCGCGAAGGCGAAACTCAAGTTCCTCGACGCGGTCGACGAATTCATCAACCCCTTAGCACTGCACGACGATGTCCTGAAGTCGGTCATGGACAAAACCGTCCGCGCCGTCAACAACATTTGAGGACCCGACAACTTGAGGAGGTTTGATTTTATGGCAGTAGAAGCGCTCGAAAGAGCATTTCCCGATATTGATTTGGTCCAGCGTCGCGTCGAGGTTACGAACGCGGCCCTGACAACGATGCACGGCGCACTTTGCGAGATCGTCCGTTGCGAACCGGGTCTCAGGGGATCGATCGCAATGCGGTCGATCGCGGAATCGGCCCTTGTCCAAATGCAGCAGATAGCCGCGGAGGTGACGAATGCCTAAGTTTCGAACCCTTGCGCAAAACAAACAGATGTTCGGTTTGGCGGCGAAGGCCGGCGTTTCGCACGACGATCTTCGGGATTGGGCGGCGGACATCAGCAACGGCCGGACACCGACCGGACGAGCGAACTCTACACGAATGAGGCGCTCCAGATCATCAATCGGCTGAAATCGGTCGTCGCGCCGGGCGCAACGCCGAAGCGAACCGTCAATTGGCGCAAGCGGAAAGCCGGGATCGAGACGATCGCGTCGGCAATCCAGATCGACAAAATGAAGGCACTCGCGGACGGACGCGGAATGTCGACCGACGGTCTTCGCGCCCTTTGCGCGCGAATGCTGCGCGATGATTCCGGCAACCCGCTCGAATGGCCGCGGACGACGAAGCAGTGCAACAGCATCATTGAGGCGCTCAAGGCGATGAACAAACGCGACCGGATCTTCGGCGCGTTCAGGAGGGCAGCATGAACAAAGTACTTGCTCTGTTTTTGGTGATTTGGTGCGGAAATCTGGTGAGCTTCGCCCTCGGTCTTTCGGTTCTGCTGATCGCGGATCTGCTCGAAGTCAACCGACGGCGGAACAGGAGGCAGTGATGGATATCTTTTCATTCTTTATTGCACTCGGCATCGCGTTCACCGGCTTGATCGTCGCATTTCAAATCGGTCACGAACGTGGTCTGCGGTCAGGGCACAAGCGATCAGTGAAAGTAAATTTCCACCGCGGCAGTTCGGCGATTGCGGTCCCGAGCAGACGCAGGAGGATGGAAACCGATTCGATTCTCGACGCTGAGATTTTGGAGGACTGAAATATGTATCTGGCGACGATCAAGGTTTTGAAATGCGATATGTGCGGAACGGTCGGCACGGTGCGATCGGGAGTCCCGTCCGATTGGGACGTGGGAGTCTGGCATTTTTGCCCGGATTGCAAATCGTGCGACGAAGCGCGGGACCTGATCGACGGCGCGAGGCGTGAACTGGAAGGTATCAAGGAGAAGATCGAATATGTCACAGAATTTCATTAAATGGACTTGCGGCCAGTGTCTGGATACAGGACTCATCTGGACTGAAAGCGGCTTTCTTACGCAGTGCGTCAACACCGGCTTTCACCCAATCCATGGACGGGCTCAACCTCTCGTCCGCGCGGCAGCGTTTGTCAATACATTCGCTGGTCCGCGTTCCCGGGAATCACTGAGGCTAGCGCAGTTGCTGACACACGCCACGACAGATGCCCCGATGCGCCGAGTCGATCTGCTGGCGTTTGCCTTCAACGTCTTTGACATTGCAACAAACCACGAATTGCGCAAATTCCACGAGGACATTGAGGAGCTTCGTAAGGAATGGCTGCTTCCGATCGGCAGCCGAAAAAGTGAACCGTGCGGTTACTGGATGATTGCCGATCTTGACGATTTTAAGGCTTGGGTCGAGCGTGCAAAAGCAGCGCCGATCACGCAGTTGACAACGATCCATCGCGTCGCGAAAAGGAACTTCCCGCACTTCGCCGAACAACTCGAATTTGAGTTCTGGAACGACGTCGCGCCGGTCAGGAACGTTGATGAAGATTTCGAATTCGCCAAACGGCACACGGAGTAAACGATGGGCTGGCAAGAGGCTTTGTTTATATGGCTGGTCGGAACGGCGATGCTTTATTTCCTGCAGTTCCTGCATCCGGAGACCGACTATGAGGAATAAACGGACGGCGATCGATTACGCGGTCGAAAAAACGGTGCATACGATCCGGATTTTGGAGGCCCTTGAAGGCGCACGTTTCGAACCGGTCACGATCGACACGATCATTGAGCGCGTCGGCGAGATCCCCGAACTCGGCACCGCATTGAGAAAAGACGCGGTCAGACGAATATTGCTGACTTTGGAACTATGCGGCTGGGCCGTGCAGAACAGCAATCGCCAATGGGCGCCCGGCGCGAAGCTTTTGCGGTTCTCGAACCGATACAGCGAGTTATTGATTTCACACAGGTAGGTAATTGATGAGCAAAACACTTTCAAAATACGAGGAAAACCGCGCGGCTGCTGAAGCGCGGATAAACGAAACGATCACCGACGCCGGCGCGAAACGCGACCAGAATCTCCTGAAGCTCGGCGCCGTCGGCGCCGTCGGCCGGCTGGCCCAACATCTGAACGCGCAGACGATCCGCGCGCTTCAGCACGTCCGGGACGAGAAGATGTTCGATTCATTGGGTTTCACCAGATTTGATGATTTCCTGAACGATTCGGAAATCTCCCCGATGACCTATCGGCAGTTCAACGATCGCGAAAAGCTGCTTCTGCAGGAAGGCGATCAGCTGTTCGATCTGATGACCTCGTTGAAGCTGTCGGTAAAGCAGCGGCGGCTACTCGGTTCTGGGAACGTTGAGGTCGATGACGAGCGCGGCGTGGTGAGAATCGCCCGGCTCGGTGACGACGAATGCGCTGATGATGTCGAAGAGATCGAGATAACAGATCGTGACCGGCTTCTCCAAACGCTCTCGGCCGTCGCCGATCAGGCGGCGAAGCTCAACGACAAAGTGAATAAGCTGGAGATCCGCAATCAGCGGGGAGAAGCGCAGAACGTGGATCTTCGCCGACAGCTGGACGAAGCACGAGATCGAGCGGGAACGGTGACACTGTTCGATCTCGCGCTGACGGCGTCCCGCACGATCGAACACATGACCAGTTGGATCGAGGATGGCAATACGGAGAATGGCGAAACCTATCTGGATATGTTGCGGTCTGCGATTGTCGGCTACGAGAGCGCACTTCGCGGGGACGATTTCAAGCAGGTTTCAGGGAAACGCGCAAAAAGCGCGACGGCGAATAACGACGACGTTTCCGGTGTAGTCGAATCGCTGACGGATGACGAACTGGCCGGATTGATGGACTAGAAATTGGAGGGAGATATGAACGAACCGATCAAGATCTTGAGCGCGGAACAGGAAGCGCTCGTGAAGGAATTTGAAACCTATTACGACATCGCGCGCGACGACGTGATGTTCTTTGCAGACGAACCGCGACCATTCCTGAGTTATGAGGCGACGTGCTTGTTGTGCAACGTACTGACCGATCTTCGGAGCATTGAGGTCGAATTGGCAGGCAATCAGTTTCCGGAATCAGTTGTATATCGTTGCTCGCTGGAACTGCCGGACGGCAAGATCCGGATGGCGGTCGGTGTCGTGAATACCGGCGAAACGATTCAGGGAAAAGAACTCTCGCCGCAGCAGATCGCGTACGTGGCCACCTCGCGCGCGATCAGAAATGTGCTTCGAGCGTCCGGAATCGATCTTTACCGGCTTCACCGGGAGTTCGTCGACCAGCGACCGGCTGAATCCGGGCCGCTCCGCGATCTTCGTTCGAAGCTGCTCGCCGAAGCGCACATTCTCGGAAAAGAGTCCGCGTTGATCGATGCGGACAATACGAAAACCGCTTGGCGCCGTCTGCTGCATAACCGCTATCAGGTCTACTCGGCCGCGGACTTGTCAGACGAACAACTCGCTGATTTTACCGCTGTTTTGAAAACGCTTGTGCCGCAGCAAAAGCGCGCGGCATAACCCGAAGCGGCGCCGGTTCACCAGCCCGGCCGGCGCCGCTTTGATTATCAGGAAGGAGCGACGATGTCTAAGAACATGAAAAAACTGGGGACACACGCAACCGAAGAAATCAGAGAATCGATCCGCCGCTGCGTAAACCCGCAGCAGATCAGCACTGAGGCGGACCGGCTGGCGTCTCTGTACGGCGTGACGAAATCGAGGATTTACGATCTCACGAAGGATCTGCGGCCGAAACGGAAAACACGATCGGACAAGGGGAAACGGTCAGCCGATCTTCTGGTTGATGAAGGATTGAAGTTCGCGGCTTCGATTCTGGTCCAGTACAACATTGACCCCGCAGAAGCGTTGCGAACCGCCGAGGCGCGCGGGTTTTCGATTCCGGTTGCGCTGGAAACTTTTATTCGCTATCTCGCCGAACGCGGACTGAACCGCAAAAACCGGCGTGCGAATCGGACGACGTTTCGCCGGTTCGAAGCCAAGGCGCCGGGAGATGTCTTCCAATTCGATATCTCCGGTTCGAAAGAGCGCTGGTTCGACACCAAAACCCGGCGAATTGTCCAGGTCTCATCATTGGAGATCTCGAAAAACCATCCGAACGAAAACAAGAATCGGACGCGCGTTTGGCGCTTCGTTCTCACCGACGATCACTCGCGTCGGCGCTTCATCAGGTTTGTCGCGTGCGACAAACCAAACTCCTCGCACGTTGTCGCGTTTCTGTTGGAGGCGTATGAGCTGATGGGTGTTCCGAAGGTTTTGTACACCGACAACGACGCGATCATAAAGTTCGGACGCAATCAGCGTGCCTCGCAGATACTGAACAAAGCGCTCGAGGCGTCGGGAGGCTACAAACTGGAGCAGCATCTGCCGGGCAACTCGCGGGCGACCGGGAAGGTCGAGGTTGCGCATCAATGGGTTGAAAAGCTCGAGAAGTTGCTGGGGCTCTACATCGCCGAAGGTCGCGATGTGACGATGGACGTGCTCAACCGATTTGCGCGACAGATCGAGCAGGAGTGGAATCACCGCGTTCACCGCGAGACTCACCAGACGCCGAACGAGCGCTGGGGCGCGCAGCGCCATCTGCTCCGGACCGTTGATGCGAAGATCCTGAAATCCGCGTTTCTTGTTGATGAATTCGACGTGACGATCCTCGGCGACCTGACCTTCCGGCACAAGGGCGTTGTCTATCAGCTGCCGCACGTCCAGTCCCTGGAGAACCTCGTCCACCGCCAATCAAAAAAGAACAAGGTTCGAGTCGTCTTCCCGGACGATACCGATTTCTATACCCTGATCGATTTTGACGGAAACGAGTGGGACATCCAGAAGGTTATTGCGACGCCGGATGTGCTCGGCGAATTCAGATCATCGCCGGACGATATCGCCGAGCGAACCCGCAAAGAACTCAAGACGTTTGCGCGCGAAAGCGCAAAAGCCGAAAAAGAGGCCAACAAACAGGGCTACGAGCCGAAACCGATCGCGATCATCGACACCGAATTCGTCGCGCCGGCCACGAACATAGCTCAATTCCCAAAACCGTCCGTGGACGTAACTCCACAGATACTCGACGCACTTCCGTCGACTCAAAAGCTGGCCGCCGATGGCCGGTACTCGGGCGAGCTACTCGCATATTTCGCGGCCGTCAAGAAATATGCGGCCGAGTTTGAGTCGGTTGCGGAGTGCAAGGCATTTCTCGACACGGTTTACGCGAGTCGGGAAGAGACACTGCCGGACGCCGTGATCAAGGAGTCGCTTGCGCTTATACGCGAAAGCGATCGTCCGAAATTGCGCGCCGTCAGCTGAGATTTATTTTTATGATCGAATTTGAAAAAGACTTTACAAAGCTGCTGCCGAAAAACGAATTCGCCCAACGACTGGATGAATTCGCCGTGGCCAACGGCCTGACGTACACGTCGTTGGCAGATATTTTTGTTGCTGAGCGTGGATTGAGTCGAATCTCGATCTATCGGCTCCGAAACAATCTGACCGATGAAAAATTCTATTCAAAGCGGATACCCAAAATGGAGAGGCCGCTCGAAAGCTGGTGCCTGGCACAGAACTGGTCGATCGAAAAGATCGATTCCGAACTCAATCAACTTTTTCCATTTCGGGAGGCAAAGAAAGTGATCATTAACCGTTGTGAACTGCCGGCGAGCGCAGTTAAGTTTTTCGGCCTCGAGGCCGATCCGTTTGACGTCGACCGTATACCGAGCGATGAGGAAATGTTTTCGACGCCTGAACTGGACGAGGCGGCCGATCGGATCCGTGACGCGGTTCTGTACAAGCGCTTCATCTGCTGTGTTGGCGCAGTTGGAACCGGCAAGACCTCGCTCAGGATCCGCGTTGCGCGCGAACTGCAGGCATCTCCGAAAGTGCACCTCGTTTACCCGGAGTTTTTCGATATGAATCAGGTGTCGGTTCGGGCCGTCGCAAAAGCCGTGTTGGACGAGTGGGATATCCGATGCCCGCAGGATTCGACGACAGCCGTCCGGCGCATCCGAACCCTGCTCACCTCCCTCGACAAGGATGATCACCGTGTCGCTCTGGTGTTCGACGAGTGTCACCGCCTGAATGATCGGGTTCTGACGTCATTGAAAAACTTTTGGGAGATGACGAACGGCGGATTCAGCCGGCTCCTCGGCGTCGTGCTGTTCGGACAGCCGCGTTTTGTTGAGGCTACGCTCCGCGACAGCAGATTTCGCGAGATCGCCGAGCGTATTCAGGTGATCGAAATGCCGCCGCTCTCGACCGGTAAGAACTTCAGTGCGCGAGGTTATTTGGCTCACCGTATCAAATGCGTTGGCGGCGATATCGACCGGTTATTCGAACCAGCTGTTGTGTCCCGGATTTGCGCGATTGCAAAGACCCCGCTTTCGCTGGGAAATTTGACCAACAACTGTTTGATGGAGGCCTTCAAGGTTGAAGAAACGCAGGTCCGTGCGTCAATGCTGAATTTGCCGGACGAGCCGCGGGTCCGCGATATGCGGAGGGTTGCATGACGCAACTCAAGCGCAACGGGCTCTCGAGCCTGTTCCTGCGAACGCTGCAGTCTCCCGAGTGCCAATGTGGCCGGTTCAAGAAGGCATTCTACCCGCTATGCGGTGTCTGCTTTCTCCGGCTTGAGGAGGAACTCAAAGCCGACATCCGGCTTGCACGCGGTTTCGAATTCGAAATCGCGTACAACACTGCCGTCGAGGTCCTGAAATACCGGAAAACGCGGCGCGACAACACTGCGAAGGAGGCGACGGCGTGAAGCCGAAAACGCTCGAAGCGTTGAATGAAATGGTGAAGATCGCGGCAAGGTCGAAAGGAATCGATCCGGACACGGTCGAATTCGAAGCAACGGTCTGCGATCGCGACTGGTGCGCCGCCTCCGAAGACGGCGCCGCTGAAGGCGATACGCCCTGGCACGAGCTGCTCGATTTTGAGTCGCTCGACGCCGGCCAACACCCGCCGGAGTTTCCGGTCGAGGAGAACGATTAGATGGAACGCAAGAGCTGTTGGAATTGTGCATTGAAAACTGTGTGCGCCCTCAATAAGGCGATAAAAGACTTGGCACCGCTCTTCTTTCAATCGGCGACTTTCGAGGGCAAAGTTCGCGAGGAAATCGCAAGGTACTGCGCGAACTACATAAGAATTGATGAAGGCGTCCCGATCCTCGAATCGGTGAAGAGTGGTGCTGATAAGGCAACAAAACAATGATTACTTATTCAGGAATACAAGTTGAAGCGATAGGAATGAAATGTCAAGGGACACCAACTCCTCTTGATATTGCAGTTCACGCGGGTCGAATTTGTCGTTTTGGTGGCGCAATTTGGATGCCGTTGCTCCCCCATCTTGTTCTTGTTGGTTTACTTGCCTACAAGAGATCGAGTTCAGTCGCAAACCTGCTTTGGGGTTTTCTGCACGACGCGCACGAAACAATAACGTGCGATGTGCCAAAACCATTCAAATGTGACTGTATGAGACAAGAACAAGCCGCGATTGATAAAAGACTCTTCGACCTTTATCACGGTGATCTGAATTCAGAAGTCCATCATTCAATGATCGACTTCGATTTGATCAAGGAATGCGATCTCATTGCTTGCGATCTTGAAGCGGTAATACTTAATTTACCGGGGTACGCTGAACTAATCCATCAATGCCACCGCTCGAACTGTCTGACCTTCGTTTGTTTCAGAACATCCAACACAGTCCGTTTTATACGAACTCAATTCGCGGCCTTGATTCGGCGGGCGTTTGTCTGTTTGCCTCCGCGCTTAAGTTTGCGTTAAAGGGCAATCTGACCGCGTTCGTTGCATCTGTTCATGGTTGGGATCTTCTTGGGCCTTGGAGGATGAATGGGTTTTAATTCAAAAATCGAATGGACGCGTCATACTTGGAATCCGTTTCAAGGTTGCCGGAAAATCTCGGAAGGCTGCAAGAACTGCTATATGTACGCCGACAAAAGGCGCTACGGCCAAGATCCGGCGACCGTCGTCCGATCGAAGAACGCGACCTTCCGCAAACCGTTGGTCTGGCACAAAGAAATTACGCGGGAAACCCCGCTCGCGGATCGGCTCGTATTCACCGCCAGCTGGTCTGACTGGTTTATCGAGGAGAACGACGCGCACCGGGCGGACGCATGGGAGATCATCCGGCAGACGCCGGGACTCGTTTACCAGATCCTGACGAAACGCGCCGACCGAATTGCCGAATGCCTCCCCGACGATTGGGGCGACGGATATCCGAACGTGTGGCTCGGCGTATCCGTTGAGAACCAGAAGGCCGCCGACGAACGGATTCCGCATTTGCTTGAGACTCCGGCCGCGATTAGGTTCTTGAGTTGTGAGCCGCTTTTGGAAGGGATTGACTTAGCCAAGGCTCTGCCCGGTCGCCTCAACGTGCATTGGACAGGTCACGCGGATGAAAACCCGCGATCCGAGTGGGGCATTGATTGGGTGATCGTCGGCGGCGAGAGCGGCCCGAACGCTCGGCCGTGCCACGTCGAGTGGATTCGGTCGATCGTGTCACAGTGTCGCAATGCGGGAGTTCCCGCATTCGTAAAACAGTTGGGATCGAATTGCTACTCCGACCTCAGCGACGATGGCAACGAGTCGTACACTCGCCGGGTTCAGGTATCGGGCAAGGGTGGTAATCCGTCGTATTGGCCCTATGATCTTCGCGTCCGCGAACTCTGGAAACATGTCTGATTATTTACAGGAAATCGAAGTCGATGAATACGAATTGGATGCGTGCGATTGCGGGTCTGCGGTGACAATGCAAAGTTGCGTGAAAACCGAACTACATACGTTCAGAAGCGGTCGGACAGTGGCTGATATGGTTGATTGGTGTCACGTCCACTGCCCGGAATGCGGAGACACGATTAATTTTACAACGCCTGAAGAGGCGCAGAAGGCGTGGAATGAGGCAAGACAGGGAGGAGAAACAAAGAGTGAATCCGAGAAAATGCTGGATCTCGCCCTCGCGCAATTTACCGGTTTTGGTTTGGCATCACGCGGCCATTCTATCCAAGCGCTCATTGAATCAATGGGACTATCAAAGGAAGAGTTCAAGCAGCTTCAAACCAAAATCAAACCACTCGTGAAAGAGCTCGACTTTAAGTTTCTCAACGAGTACTTCCGCCGGAACTAAAACATACGAGATGTCTGATTATCTTCAGGAAATCGAAGTCGAATATCAGCGGATCCGCGGCCGGCGCGGGATACTCAAACCGCTTGATTGGGATCTCGCTGATCGATGGGAACGTGCTGGAATACCGCTGGGTCTTGTGCTGCGAACTATTGAGACGGTTGGCAAACAGTTTCGGCGCACGAATCCGAACGACACGATTAACTCGTTGCGGTACTTTGAATCGTCCGTTGAGTCCGCTTTCGCCGCTTGGCGCCAATCTCGGATCGGGGCGCCAGAACCGGAACCGGAGACAAGATCAGAAGTTGAGGCGGCACTCGATCGATTGGCAGGCTCGCTCGATCGCGAGGATCTACCGGAGCCTTTGATCTCGGCGATCCGGAACGCTCGAGACATCGTTCTCGCTCTTCTCGATTCAGATCTGTCGGAAACCGCGATCGAAGAACAGCTCGAACCGCATCGAGCGCAGTTGGACCTTTGTATCGGACTCAGCCTGCCGACCGATGTATCAGATCGGCTGAAGCTGGCAATCGATCGCGAGTTTGGAGCCCGACTCACCGTCGACGCAACCAGAAACCTCCTTATCGCGCGCGCCTACAAACATTTCGGCCTGCCGCAACTAACGCTCTTCGAACTATGAAAGACCACACCGTCACAATTCTGGAAAAGGACAATGTTTTCGCCGCGTTCGCGATCGACAAAGGCAATCAGGATCAAGCGTTCGTCGGACGGTTCGACCCACGCTGCAATCCATCAATATTCCATCAATCCGCGGACAATGTTTCCGACGCGTCACAACTGCTTCTTGCGAACATTCAGATCTCCGTGACTCGTGCCTGGCGAATCGTTTACTCAGGCGAAAGGAACAAGGGATAACCAACCGGTACGCCAAAGCTTATATTGACGCTTCACCAGCCCGGAACGTCCTCAAAAACATGAATGAAATTCCGGGACTTCAGCCGTTTTACACCGGCCGAAATATTACGCTATACAATGCAAGATTTGAAGAGATCTTGACGGCAATCACTTCAAATTCGATCGACTTGCTCCTGACCGATCCGCCGTATGCGACGACGAAGTTGGAATGGGATCAACCGGTTAATTGGCCTCTCTTCTGGACCGATGCGTTGCGAATTTGTAAACCCAAATCGCCGATCGTGATGTTCGCATCCGGGAAGTTCGTCAACCAACTCATTAACACGAATCCGGGGCATTTCCGGTATGAATTGATCTGGGAGAAAACCATTCCGGTCGGGTTCCTCGACGCCAACCGCCGGCCGTTGCGGGCTCACGAGAACATTTTACATTTTGCGCAGAAATTCGCCGGCAGCCAGTACAATCCGCAGATGGTCGCCGGACCAGTTCATACACGCGGCGGGAAAGCAGGAAAACGGCCACGACACTACGGCGGCCACAACAAGATAGTTGACAAAATGCAAACTGATTTATATCACCCGCGCAGCGTTCTCAAGTTCGCCCGAGATCCTAAATCGCTTCACCCGACCCAGAAGCCGCTGGAGCTGATGCGATGGCTAGTCCGAACATATTCGAACCGGTTCGACACAATCCTCGAACCGTTCGCCGGCTCCGGGTCCACGCTCCTAGCCGCCGCCCTCGAAGGCCGCCGCGCGATCGGAATTGAAAAGGATAGGGCCTTTTGTGATACGATTCGAAGGCGTTTAGAAAGTGACGATAGGCAATGATAAAAGGAAATGTCATCGGAAGGGTCTTCAGAATTCGCGTTGGAGAACGTGGAGGATCGTCATTTGCGGTTGAATTCGATGGCCGCCAGTATTTGATAACGGTGGCTCATTTAGTTGATGAAACGGAGCAGTTCAGTTGTATTGATATCTGGTCCGACGGCAAATGGAAACGATTTGATGCGAAGCTTATTGGTTGCGATTCAAACGCAGATGTAGCCGTATTCGCGCTGGGTTTTCAGATTGCCAAGTCACCACCCATAGAGTTATCAGTAGAAGGAATTGTTTGGTCTCAAGATGTCTACTTCTTGGGCTTTCCTTTCGGCGATGACTGGAATGTTAAGGTGAACGATTGTTTGTATCCGATGCCATTTGTAAAAAAGGGCATCCTTTCGGCCGCTTTTTTGGACGATGAAAATAAGCCACGACGACTCGTCATCGATGGTTACAACAATTGGGGCTTTTCAGGTGGTCCGGTAGTGTTTGAGGATGTTGAAACAGGCTGCTTTAAGATCGCAGCAATTATCAGTGGTTACAGATCTTCAGTTCACGACGTCTATCGAGGTCAAACCGCTACCCAATTAACCGTTGAGGTAAATTCAGGACTAATCGAAGCGAATTGCGTGAGTCATGCGATTTCACTTATTAAGCACAATCCCATTGGAGTTATCGTTCACGATTGTGAAAACTGAAACGCAAATTTGACTCAGTCAACTTGTACTCGCCTTCTTTCACGTTAAACGTAACCGCGTTACAGGAATTATCGTGATTATTTAGTCCTCATTATCGTG
>JADKBM010000005.1 GCA_016715115.1 Acidobacteriota bacterium | reverse complement strand
CCCGCACGAAGACGCTGAAGCTGGGCATCGCCGGCGGATTGGTCGGAGATTGGGCGCTCTATGATTCGATCTATACCGAACGCTATATGCGGACGCCGCAGAACAATCCGGACGGTTACGCCAAGGGTTCGGTCATCGCCAACGCCAAGGATCTGAACGGCAAACTTCGATCATTCACGGCGCGATCGACGACAACGTTCATATGCAGAATGCGACCAAACTGATATTCGAGCTTCAGAAAGCCGGCAAGCAGTTTGAATTTATGAAATATCCGACCCAACGCCACGGCGTCGTCAATCCGAGACAGGCCAAGCATATGTATCAGATGATGACGAACTTCGTTGAGAAGAACCTTTAGAGTGCAGAGCGGAATCAGTGCAAAGTGCAGAGTGCAAAGTGCATAGTTCGAAAGCGCGACTAAGCACTTTGCACTTTGCACTCTGCACTGTAAAAGCAACCATTCAATTCTCTCGCCTCATCACACTTTGCAAGTTCAAGCGGGTTAATTTGGTCCTTCGGAAATCGGAGTTAATCAATGAGCGTGAAATATCTCCTCGCAGTCGCAGTGTTCCTGATTCTGGCCGGAACGGCCAGCGCGCAGACAATTAAGATCAACGAATCGAGTATTGCCGCCGTAACCGAGACCGGCCGGATGACCGTCACTCTTCCGGTCGAAAGCGGCGCGGCGGGCGACGCCCGGGTGAAGGTTGAACTGCTGGATTCAACGGATAAGATTCTCGACCAAACGAATTCGCTCTACAAACTAAAAAGCGGAACCAACAAGATCGAAGCCGCTCTCCGGATCGACGCCGACGCCACCGTCAACGAGCTGATATGGCAGCGCGTACGCTACTCGATCTCACAGGGCGGAACGTCGCTCGATGGCATCGTCTCGGTCTCCGAGATCGTCCCCGAACTTTTTACCCTCCGGATCGCGAACATCGAGGAGATCCACGCCGGCGCACGGTTTCCGGTTCGCATCAATTCATATCATCCGATCACCAATAAGGCGGTCGGCGATGTCGATGTCACTGCCGAGCTGGAGATCGAACTGGAAACCGACAAGGAAGACGACACACTCGTTCTCAAGGGCGAAGGCCGCACCGATGCGAACGGCTTTGCGGAAATCGTATTCCTGATTCCCGATTCGATCCGTTTCGACAGCGAGTATTCCGGCACCGACGTCGATGTGACCGGCAAAAAGAACGGGCTGACCGATACGGGCGACACGAGTCCGAATGCCCGCAACGAGCGCACGAACGTCTATTTCACTTCAGACAAACCGATCTACCAGCCCGGTCAGACGTTCCACGCCCGCGCGCTCGTGATGCGCGAGAAACTGAAGGACTCGTCGATAACCATCGTATCGGGGCTCGACCTGACGCTTTCGGTCGAGGACGAGGACGGCACTGTCTTAAGCCGCCAAGTCGTCAAGACTTCGGAATACGGCATCGCCGCAATCGAATGGCAAATCCCGCCGAACGCCAAACTCGGAACCTATTCGGTCGAGGCGGACTCGGACGAGGCCGAATTCCGTTTGGACAGCCATTCATTCAAGGTTTCACGTTACGAACTGCCGAACTTCGTCGTCAAGACATCGCCTGACAAAGACTTCTATCTTCCCGATCAGCGCGTGGCCGAGGTCAGCGTCGACGCGATGTATCTTTTCGGAAAACCGGTCGCGTCCGGCACGGTCAAGGTCGTGCGCGAGGGCAGCCGCAACTGGAATTACCGCGAACAGAAATGGGACATCGAGGAAGAAGCCGTGTACGCCGGCGCGACCGGCGCCGGCGGCAAATACAAGGCAAAGATCGACCTCGGCCCGGCGCAGGATAAGTTCAAGGACGACGAAGACTCGAAGTTCGAAGATCTGAATTTCACCGCATACTTTACCGATTCATCGACGAACCGGACCGAGCAGAAACGATTCGACCTGCGGATCTCGAAAGAACCGATCCACGTTTACGTCAACAAGGCCCGCCGCTATTCCGATCATAGTCCGAAGATCCCGTACCGGCTCTACGTTTCTACATTCACCGCGGACGGCAAACCGATCGCGTGCGATGTCGACGTCACCGGAAAATATGAGGATGAATCGGCAACGCGGCCGATCGCAACGTTCCGGACAAGCGCGGACGGCGCCGGAAAGACCGAGTTTTTGGTTCCGAAACGCGCCGACGACAATTACCTTGACGACCTTGAGATCAAAATCGCGGCGCGCGACGCCGAAAACCGGACCGGAACCGAAAAATTCGGTTACGAACTGGACGAGGACGAACGGCAGATTCGCGTCACGGCGGACCGTTCGATCTATCGCAAAGGCCAGTCGCTCAAGATCGAACTGCTTTCGTCCGAACCGTCCGAATCGATCATCGTCGACATTCTCAAGGAATCTTCGACGCTCGTGTCTTACCGTGTCAAAGCCAAGAACGGTCGAGCATCGCTGCGTGTGCCTTTTCGTCCCGAATTCAAGGGGTTCTTGACGATCGCGGCCAATATCGAGGGCGGTGACGAAGACGCCGAAAGCGCGTGGCGCGTCGTCTTTCCGGACCCGCGCCGCTTGAACGTCACCGCGAAGTCCGAACGCGAAACGTACCGGCCGAACGAAGAGGCCGGACTCGGCTTCGAGGTCGCGGGCTTTGACAAAAAAGCGGCGCAGGCCGCGCTCGGGATCGTCGTCGTCGACCAGGCCGTCGAGGAACGCGCCCGGACTGACGCGCGTTCAAGCGATGCGCCGGACATCTTTGCGAGCCTCCGGGGATTTGACGGCAACACTTGGAATGAATTGGCCGATGCCGAGATCACGCCGCGGATGCAGTTGTTCGCCGAGATGCGCTTTGCCGATTGGACGGTCGATTACGACTCTTCGGGCGGCGGTTCCGTCAAGGCCGAATACGAGTTCACCGAGCGGCACAAGAAGCAGTTCGAAGCGCTTCTGAAGGCGCTTGACGATCGTTTCAAGAAGGACTTCAATCATCCGACCGACGACATCGGTTTGCGGCGAATCCTCGGCGAAGCCGGAATCGACTTTGATTCGTTCCGTGATCCCTGGGGAATGCCGTTCAAGGCGCAGTTTATTGTGTCGCGGGGCGACAATTTGATCGCGATCAACTCTGCCGGACCGAACAAGCGATTTGGCGACCTTGACGACTTCAGAGCGGCCGGCATCTCTTTCGACTACTTCAAGAAGTCCGGAATCGCGATCGTCGAGGCGATCAAGGCTTATGAAACCCGAACCGGGGCATTCGTTCGCGACACCGAAACGCTCCGCGCGGCGCTTGCTGAAAAAGGCATCTCACTCGAATCTCTGATCGACCGTTGGGGACGGCCTTACCGATTCGAATTCGGCGTGTATAACCGCAGTTTCAGGACGAGTATAAAGAGCGATGGCGAGAAACCGGACGAGGACTACGACAATTTCTATGTCCTAAATTATTACTCCGACTATTTCGCTGATCTCGAAAAGAAAATCGACGAAGTACTCGCCCGCTATGTTGCCGAAACGAAGACGTTTCCCGCGGACGAGGCGGGGTTTCTCTCGCTGATAAAGACCAAAGGCGTCGATCTCCAAGCGCTCCGCGACGGTTGGGGACGGCCCTATTATTTCAATTACGAAGAAACATCGATGTTCGCCGACCGGGTCACGATTGAGAACGTCGCGAAACAGGGCGAGCCGTTGCGCGAGACGCTTTCGATCACCCCCGTCACTCGCCGGATCGGGACGTTTCGAATACTCAGCCTCGGTGAAAACGGCACGAAGGATGATTATTACGACATCAATATCGCGGCCTTTTCCGGAATCCTTTCTGAACAGGTGCGTGAGGACGCAAAACCGAAATTGGTCGTGCCGCGAACCGTGTTTGCAAACGGCAAGAGCGCCGTTTTCGGCGTCGTGACGGACGTGAACAAGGCGTCCGTGGCCGGCGCCGAAGTGCGGGTCATCAACTCCGAAACGGCGGCCGAGTCCATTACAAGCACCAATGCCGAAGGCGCATTTCTGCAAACCGGACTTCCCGCCGGAATATACTCGTTGCGCGTCGCCTCGCCGGGATTCAAAAACACGATCGTCAACCAGATTTCTCTCAGCGCCGAACAACTGTTGGAGGTCAACGTGACGCTCGAGGCGGGCGCGGTCAACGAGGTCGTGACGGTTTTCGCCGGGACCAACGTGATCAACGCGACCGAGACCAAGATCTCGACAACGATCTCAAGGACCGGGTTCGCGGGCATACCGAGGATAATTTCGGGCGGCGTTCTTTCGCTGCGAATCGAACCGCAAAAGTCAGGATTTCAAATCGACGGCGCGTCGGGTTCCGAAAATGTCTTTAAGGTAGATGGACTGAGGGTCGTCACGAAAAGCGGCGGAGGCGGACCGTCGCGCGCCGAACCCGTGCGCGCGACGCCGCGCCTTCGCGAGTATTTCCCGGAAACGCTTCTTTTCGTTCCGGAAATCGTGACGGAGAAGGACGGCAAGATCGCGATCCGCTACCGCCTCGCGGATAACATCACGACGTGGAAGATCTACGCCGTCGCGTCCGACAAACAGGGGCGCGTCGGGTTCGCCGAGACGAGCGTCAAGGCCTTCCAGCCGTTCTTTGTCGACCTCGATCCGCCGAAGTTCCTGACCGTCGGCGACGAGATCCTTTTGCCCGCGCAGGTTCGAAACTATACGCCGCAGACGCAAAAGGTCGAGGTCACGATGGATCGCGCCGATTGGTTCGCGTTCATCGAACCGAATCAAAGCCGGCGGACCGTCGAAGTCCCGACGAATTCATCCGCCAACGCGATCTTCGGATTCAAAGCAAATCAGGCGGTCACCGACGGCAAACAACGCGTCACGGCGGTCGCGCAGACCGACTCAGACGCAATTGAAAAGCCGGTCACGGTCCGGCCCGACGGCGAGGAGATCGTCCGCGCGGAATCGAGTCTGTTCAACGGTTCCGCGGCGTTCGATCTCGACTTCCCCGCCAACGCGCTCGCGAAAACGCAGAAGGCCGAGCTCAAGATCTTCCCGAACCAGATGGCGCACGTCACGGAATCCGTCGAAGGCTTGCTGCAGAGACCGTATGGATGCGGCGAACAGACCATTTCGTCGACATATCCGAATCTGATGATTCTGAAGTTTGTTTCCGGGATGAATCCCAAATCCGAAATCACGAATCCCAAATCGCCAGTTATGAACATGGCGTTGAAAAATCTCCGGCGCGGTTACGAGCGTCTCGTCGGTTATCAATCGTCGGACGGCGGCTTTTCGTATTGGGGCGGCACGTCCGAGTCGGACCTCGCGCTGACGGCATATTCGCTTCGGTTCCTGACCGATGCGAAGGCGTTTGTCGAGGTTGACGAGTCGTTGATCGCAAAGGCGCGCGAGTATCTGATAAAACAGCAGCGCGCGGACGGCAGTTGGACGAAAAAAACACAGTTGGGAGAAAGAAGAGGATTTCCGCCGGACGAAAATGCTGACGACCTACGCGGCGCGGGCTTTGGCGATGACGCGGTCCGATTCGAAAACGTCGGTCGAAGCGCTGAAGAAAGCGCTCGGTTATCTCAAGACGCGAAACGCCGAGATTGACGAGCCGTACACGCTCGCGCTCTACGGACTCGCGGCGCTCGATGCCGGCGAGACGGACGCCGCACGCGAGGCGGCTGAAAGACTCGTGCAGCTCGCCAAATCCGAAGGCCAAACCGTTTATTGGAATCTTGAAACAAACACGCCGTTTTACGGTTGGGGAACGCCGGGAAGGATCGAGACGACGGCGCTCGTCGTGCAGTTGTTGGTTCGGCTCCAGCAATCGCAAACTCTTAACCAAGATCTAAGATCGAAGTCCCAAGATCAAATCCCCAGGGCGACGACATTCCTGCTCAAGAACAAGGACCGCTACGGCGTCTGGCATTCGACGCAGACGACGATCAACGTACTTGACGCATTTCTTGCTGCGCTGTCGAAACCTTCGGCGCAAAAGCTGACGGTCACGGTCGGCGGCGAAACTCTGAGAACGATCGACATTCCGACCGATCAGATCGAACCGGTGACGATCGACCTTACCGGCCATATCAAGCCCGGCGTCCAGGTCGGCGTTACGGGTTCGGTCGATTCGCAGATTATGGCGCAGCTCGTCCGTTCGCATTATATTCCGTGGAAGGACTCGGCTTCGACGAACCAAAACTTCAACGATTCACGCGCGATCAGGCTCGATTACGCGTGCGACACTTTGACCGGGAAGATCTTGGATAAGGTGACCTGCTCGGTCGAGGCCGAACGGATCGGCTTCCGCGGTTATGGAATGCTGCTTGCGGAGATCGGCATCCCACCCGGCGCGGACGTCTCGCGCGAGTCGCTCGACAAGGCGCTCAAAGATGATTGGAGCTTCAGCCGTTACGAAGTTTTGCCGGACCGGATCATCGTCTATATGTGGGCGAGACCGGGCGGAACGAAATTCGGCTTCTCGTTCAAACCGCGCTACGCGATCAACGCCCAAACCCCGGCGTCGGTCGTGTATGACTACTACAACGAGGAAGCCAAAGGAGTCGTCGCGCCGAAGAGGTTCAGGTTCGAGTGAATGACTGGAGCGCAATCTGATTGGAGCGCAAGCGTCCCCGCTTGCAATGAGCGCGGAGCGCGAAAAAGCGGTTTGCCGTCAGGCGCGTCGGATTTCAAAGGCCGCTACGGCGTTCTACGCCGTTTGCAAGCGGGGACGCTTGCGCTCCAGTCGGGGAGGATCAAACGATATGCGACGTTCAATCTTGCTTTTCATCGCAGTTCTTCTTGCAGGGTCCGTTTTCGGACAGACTGTGCGTTCCGGTGTCGAGGTCAACGAGTCGGATACCCGTGTCGCTCTAGTCGATACGTTGGCGAACGTCAAGCTCGCGCTCGATAATCCAGGCAGCGAGCTTTCGGCAATCGTCAAGCTCGAAATCCTGACCCCGGACGATCACGTGGCCGGGAAGACCGAGAACGTGCAACGGATCGGAAGCGGCCGGCAAATCGTCAGCGCGGCCATCTCGATTGACGAAACCGCACGAGACGATCCCGCGCTTCTTTGGTATCGGCTGCGTTATGAGATCGCTCCCGAAACGGGACCGAAGACGACTGGGATCGTTTCCCTCTCGCGGGTTCTGCCCGAAGTGTTCGAGGTTACGGCATTCACCAATTTCGCCTTTGGCGAACAGATCTTCCGCGCCCGCGTGCTCGCGACGAGTCCGGCGACGGACGAGCCGGTTGCCGGTGTTGCGATCTCGGCCGAGATCAAGATCGAAAATCGCGAGGAACCGCTTAAAGCACAATCGATCACCGATTCACAAGGCTCGGCGACGCTCGAGTTCGATCTGCCGACTTTCGGAGAATACGACGATCTCGATCTGACGGTCGCCGGTTCGAAGGGCGGGCTGACGCGCAACGTCAGCGTCGACCTGCGGGGCTCGTCTCTCCGTTATGCCTCAATATCGACCGACAAGCCGATCTACCAGCCCGCGCAGACCGTCAATATGCGGCTTTATCATTACATTCCAAACCTAAAACCGGTCGACGGCGGGGTGGTCACAATTGAGATCAGCAACAGCTCAGAGGACGAAACCGCGTTTTCACAAAGGGTCACGACTTCGCGCTTCGGTCTCGCTTCCGTATCGTGGAAGATTCCCGACGGCGTTCGGTTGGGAGACTATGAGATCAACGTCAGGGACCTCGACGACAACACAATCGCGTCAGTACGTATCAAGATCACACGCTACGATCTGCCGGCTTTCTTTGTCGAGGCCAAACCGGACCGCAAATTCTATCTTCCCGACCAGCCGCTCTCCCGGATCGCGATCAATGCCCAATATCTGTTCGGAAAACCGGTTCCGGCCGGAACCGTCAGAATCGTTGCGCCGCGCCAGGATGAGTTTCAGGAGATTCGCGGCGAGCTCGACGTCGAAGGAAAATTCTCGACCGAGATCGATCTGACAGAATCCCTGGATGATCTGGCGAAAAACTTGAACAAAAGGTTTGACGACCTACGCTTCACGGCGATCGTCACCGATGCGTCGACAAATCGGTCCGAATCGCGCGCTTTCGAGGTGCGTGTTTCGCGCGAACCGATCCACGTCTATCTCGGCGGATCTACCTGGAACCGCAGCTCTCGCCTTCCTCTGGATTATTACGTGACGACGTTCTATCCGGACGGAACTCCGGCATCGTGCGAGGTCGGCGTCTTCAGAAGAGTCGAATCGGATCTTGACGGCAATAAGATGGCGACGGAGCTCGGAGATATTCTGGCGAAAACCAGAACGAACAAGTACGGGGTCGCGCGTTTGAAACTGCCGGCAACGCCTTCGGATAGCGAAGATCTGGAATTGAAGATCGTCGCCTATGACGCCAATCGCGTGTCGGGGAGCCTGGAGGAAGACATCGATATCGACGACCGGCCAGCGGTGACCGTGGAAACCGACAAGATCGCCTATCGCAAGGGTGAACCGATCAGGGTCTCGGTCAAATCGAGCGAGCGGAGGGGGCTCGTCTTTCTCGATGTTACCGACGATTACCGCCTGCTCTATTCGACGCAGGTCAAGCTCGACGCCGGCCAAGCCACGCTCGTTCTGCCCTATAGTCCTGAATTCACCAAAAACCTGACTGTGGCAGCGTATTTCTGGGAAGAAGATGACAACCTGATCATCGGCCGACGCGAGATCATTTACCCAACGCCGATTTATCTGAACATAGACGCGGATACCGGCAAAAGCACGTTTCGCCCCGGCGAGGATGTTTCGGTCAGGTTCCGGGCGCGCCGCGACGGCGTTAAAGAGGGGCGCGAAACGGCGCTCGGCGTTCTCGTGCTCGACCGTGCGGTCGAGGAGCGCGCGCGAACTGAAAGCGAACTGGACGACAATCCGTTCCTGAACCGGAGTTTTACAAGCGGCATCGAGGACCTTCTCGGGACGCAAAAGATGTTTGGCGGATTCGCAAAGCGGGATATTTCGAATCTCGATCTTAAAAAGCCGCTCGAACCGGATTTCGAACTGGCGCTCGAGGCCGGACTCGCAAACGATAGATACGAGCCGCGGATCGACCGCAGCCGCAGTTTTCGTGACGATCTCGCCAAGGTCTTCGATTACCGGATGCGCCAAACGATAAGGCCGGTCGCGGATGCCCTCGAACAAACTGACATCTTCGAAAAAACCCAGCCTTTTCCAACCGACGAAAATCGGCTTCGTCAATTCCTCCGTTCGCAGAACGTCGACTTCAGTTCGTTGCGCGACCCTTGGGGGAACGAGTTTCGAACGGATTTCCGGGTCGAACGGGAGTATCTGACTCTTGACATCTGGAGCCTCGGGCCGGACAAGACTTCGGGAACGAACGACGACCTTAGCCTTTCGCGATCGAACTGGCGTTACTTTACGCCGGTCGGAAGGGCGATCGACGCCGCGATGCGCGAGTACACCGGGAGCACGAACGGCTTCATCACGGATCTTCCGACGCTGACCGCCGAGATGAAGGGACGCGGTCTCGATCTCGAGACGCTGCGCGACCCGTTCGGCCGGCCGTATCGATTCGATTTCTATGTCGAACGAACGAACTACGTTCTCGCGGTTCGAAGCGACGGTCCCGATGGAAATCCCGGGATCGCCGGCGTTCTTCCGAATGACGATTTTGTCGTTTGGACGAACCGTTCGGATTATTTCTTGGCCACGAAAGCCAATCTTATAAAGGGTTTCAACAAATACGTCGCGCAATCGAAGACTTTCCCGTTGAATGAGGGGGAGATGAACAACGCTCTTGCCAAGAGCGGTTTTGATCTCGCGGGTGTCAAGGATGCTTTCGGGCGCCCTTATTACGTTCGGCAGAAGTCTTCATCGCGACTCGCGAACGTCTACCGATTCGAATCGAAGAAGCTGACTGTCGTCAAACAAAAGATCCTGATGTTCGCCGTGCGCAGCGCCGGAATGGACGGGATTCAGGGCAACTTTGATGATTTCGACCTCGCGTCGTTCTCGGGCGCGATCAGCGAAGAAGACCTCAACCGGTCCACACTCTCGCAGGTCGCGTCCAAGATCGATCGGCAAAAGCTGGCGGGCAGCCGCTTCGGAGCGCTCGGTGGTACTGTCTTCGACGCCAACGGCGCCGTTATTCCCGGTTCGACTATCACCGTCACCGCCAACGCCGACAAGTCAAAACGGCAGGTCACCGGAAACGCCGAAGGCGAGTTTCTTGTCCCCGATCTTACGCCGGGCCAGTACGAGCTACGTGTTGAATCGAGCTATTTCAAGGCTTTGGTCATAATGAACATTTCCATCGAAGCCGGTGCACTGACCGAAATCGATGCAGGTCTCGAAGTTGGCGATGTTACGACGACGGTTGAGGTTACGGCTCTTGCTGACGTGGTGAACACCACCGATGCCTCGATCAGCAACTCGGTCAATGCCGTCAAAACCGGACCCCGCGAATCGAGGGCCGCTTCCATCTTCACCCCGCGCGTCCGCGATTATTTTGCGGAGACTCTCGTCTGGTCCCCGGAGCTCGTCACCGACAAATCGGGACGAGCCGAATTGAAGTTCAAGATGGCGGATAGTCTGACGACCTGGAAAATGTACGTCGTCGGATCAGATACGAGCGGCGCTTTCGGTGTCGTCGAAAAGGAACTTATGACGTTCCAGCCATTCTTTGTTGAACTCGAACCGCCCCGCGTTCTGACCGAGGGAGACGAAATCGCACTGCCGGTTCCGGTTCGAAACTACACAAAAGGTGCAAAGAAGGTCTCAGTCGCGCTGGCACCCAACGACTGGTCGCAGGCACTTGATGGCGGGTCGCAAAAACTCGAAATTCCCTCGAACTCCACTCGTAGCGGCGTGTTCCGCTTCCGTGCCAGTGTTCCGGTCGTTGACGGAAAACAGAAAGTAACCGCGCTTGCGGGTAAAGACGGAGACGCGGTGGAAAAACCGGTCACCGTCCGGCCGAACGGAAAGGAAATTGTCGAGTCCAAGTCCAGCCTGTTTCAGAAGGAAACCTCGTTCGACCTCGAATTTCCGGCGAATTCTTTTCCGGCTACGCGACGGGCCGAGATCAAGCTTTACCCGAATATGTTCGCTCACGTCGCCGAATCGGTCGATGGCCTTTTGAAGCGTCCTTACGGTTGCGGTGAACAGACGACTTCATCGACCTATCCGAACCTTCTGATCTTGAGAATCGAGAAGGAACTCGGCCGCGAGATCGACCCGCGGATTAGGAATCAAGCCAAGGTATTTCTGGATGAAGGCTACAAAAGACTTCTGAACTATCAGACCGACACGGGCTTTGGTTACTGGAACGGCGGCGAACCGGATGTTGCGCTGACGGCGTATGTTCTCCGGTTTCTCAGCGAAGCGGGCGCGTTTCTTGACGTGGACGAACAAAGGGTCGAAAAGGCTGAGAAATGGCTGCTTGCGAGGCAAGGCGAAGACGGCAGTTGGGAATCGAAGCGACGCGAAAAAAGCGCAACTACCGCTTATGTGCTCCGTTCACTGACGAAGACGGCGCGCGACGATGAACCGATCAGGCTTGCCGTGAAACGCGGCGCAGCGTTTCTTTTGAGAACGTTGAACGAAACGAAGGACGGATATCTTGTGGCTAATCTCGCGCTGGCGGCGCAGGCACTCGGCGATGAACAAACCGCAGCGGCCGCGCTCGGCAGGCTTGAAATGCTCGCGATTCCCGAATCCGGGGGCGTGTACTGGACGACATCGCAGACGCCGTTCGGAGGCTGGGGAACCGCGGCCAACATCGAAACAACGGCGCTCGCTCTTCAGGCTTTCACAAATATGAAAAGCGGCGAAGAATCCGCTCGATTCGAAAACCTGAAGTCCGGAGCCGTTTTGTTTCTCTTGAGGTCCAAGGACCGATACGGAGTTTGGCATTCGACTCAGACGACGGTCAACGTTCTTGACGCGCTCGTCCTTTTCGAATCCGCGGTTTCAAGGCCCGCCAACAAGGTCGACCGAAAAGCCGAGATCTTCGTTAACGGCCGCAGATTGGCCGAAGTTCCGCTCGCCGGTGCCACCCTTGCCAAACCGCTGGTCGTCGTCGCGACCAAATTCCTTGTCGGTGAACGCAACCGAATAGAGATCAGGTCAGAGACTTCCGAGTTTTTGCTGGCGCAGACAGTTGCGACCCATTTTGTCGACTGGGAAGCCGCGCCGTCGGACAACCGCTTTTTTGACTTCGATGTCGAATTCGACAAACTCAATGGCAAGATCGGCGAAGAGATCGTTTGCAGGGTAAACGCCGCAAGCCGGTTCCGGTATTGGGGAATGGCAATTGCCGAGGTCGGTCTTCCGCCCGGAGCAGAGGTTGATCGTGCCGGATTGGTTCGGGCAAGGAACGCAGGCGCGCTCAGCAGCTTCGACATTCTGCCGGATCGGGTCGTGATCTATTTCTGGCCGGAAAAGCCGCTGAATATGGCGTTCAGCTTCAGACCACGATTCGGTTTGAATGCACAGTCGGCGCCGTCGGTCGTGTATGACTACTACAACGAGGAAGCCAAAGGAGTCGTCGCGCCGAAGAGGTTCAGGTTCGAGTGAATGACTGGAGCGCAATCTGATTGGAGCGCAAGCGTCCCCGCTTGCAAACGGCGTAGAACGCCGTAGCGGCCTTTGAAATCCGACGCGCCTGACGGCAAACCGCTTTTTCGCGCTCCGCGCTCATTGCAAGCGGGGACGCTTGCGCTCCAGTGCGGGGACGCTTGTCACATCACTCGCCGTTCCGGCTGTCGTCGAGAACGACGTCCGGATTTTCGGCGGTGAACTGGTCGCGCGGTTTCGAGTCGATCTCGCCCCGCAGGACGCGCGTCCCGACGTTTGGCTTGAAA
This sequence comes from Acidobacteriota bacterium, assembly GCA_016715115.1. Lineage (NCBI taxonomy): Bacteria > Pseudomonadati > Acidobacteriota > Acidobacteriota bacterium. The sequence continues at coordinate 14,158 of JADKBM010000005.1, read as the reverse complement.
TTGCCGTTCTCGTCGTAGAGCCTGCGATATTGCGCGGTGTTGCGGATGATGCCCTGGACGTAGCCCTTTGTTTCCTTGAACGGAATCAACTCGACGAATTCGTCGATCTCCGCCGGAAGCGTCGCGGTCCATTGCGGCACGCGTCCCGGACCGGCGTTGTAGGCGACGGCGACGAACTCGACGCGGCCGAACTTGTCATACTGATCGCGGATATACGCCGTGCCGAGTTCAATGTTGAGCGTCGGCTGATAAAGCATATCGACGGTCACCGTTCCGACCTCCGGATTGTACTTTTTGGCGACCGCCCGCGCCGTCGGAAGCAGCAGCTGCATCATTCCGTAGGCGTTCGCCGACGATTTGGCGCGCGGGTCGAAGATCGTCTCCTGGCGGATAAAGCCGGCGACCTGGTACGGGTCGAGCCGGCGTTGCGCCGCCCAGTATTTGATGTCGTTCCAATTCGTCAGCGGATAGAAGATGTCCCATTCCTCGCGGCCCATTTCCTCGGGAAACATCTGCGCATAATCGGGATAGCTCTTGGCGAGCGCGAGCAGCGCCGGAGCCTGTTCGCCCTTCAGACGATGATGGCGCGCAAGCGCGAGATTGATCTTTGGCGAGGTCGGCGTCGTCCGGCGCGCTTCCTTCAGTTCGTCGATCGCCCATTCGAACAGTCCGACGACGCTCAGATCGTCCGATTTTTTCGGCGCGCTCGAGTTCGCGTTCCCCGCAGTTTCAGCCGCGACGGTAACGATCTTCAGATTCGCGGCCGCCTTCGGTATGAGCGATCCGGCCGGGAAATTCGGCGTTCCCTGACATTTTCCTTTGCGACCGAAGCGCCGAGATCCGCTGGATCGAAAGATGACCGTACCAATTCGCTCCATAGCGATAGATGACGGCGTCATAAAGTGCGCAGGCGGCGTCGATCTTTCCGGCGAGTTGCGAATCGCGGGCCGCCCAGTAACCGGCCTTGCCGCGATTCGTCGAATCCTTGTCGACATATCGCGCGAGATGCTCGGTGAACATCTCCGAGGACATCTGATAGTTCTTCGCTTCGTGCTGAAGCCAGGCGAGTTCGAACTGCGCTTTGGCGATATCGACGGAGTTCGGATAGGCCGCGACCGCGGTGCGCAAAAAATAGCTTTCGTCGAGCTTGTTGCGCGCGTCGCGGGCCGCCATTCCAAGATCGAAGAACGTCTTTGGCGTCAGCTTCCCGTTCGGGTACCGGGCGCGCATTTCCTCGGCCGTCGTCTTCGCGTTGGCCCAGAGTTTGTTGCGGGCGTAACCGAGCGCGAGTTCGTAATAGGCGCTCTCTTTTTCAACCGCGTTCGCCGGGATCGACGCGAAAGCGAGCGCCGCATCGGACATCTTTTTGACGTTGGCGAGCGTCGTCAGACGTTTCAACTGCGCTCCGGCGCTCAAAGAACTCGGGAAACTCAGCATCAGTTCTGCGTAGGCCTTATCCGCATCGGCGAAATTGTTCGCCGCGAAAAGCTTGTCGGCGCGCGTCGCCGCTTCGTCCGCGGTCAACGGTGCGAGAGACTGGCCGAGCAGCGTCAACTTCATTTCGGCCTCTTTCGCCTCGGGCGAACCGGCGCCGAAGAAATAGACGCGGCGGAAGAACCGGATCGCCTCGGCCTGATTGCCGGCCGCATCGTACGATCTTGCTGTTGCGAGCAGCGCGGCGGCAAGGTTTTTATCGTTCAATTCGGCCAGGAATGCCGGAACCTGCGCGGCTTGACCAGCCGAGATCGCCGAGTTCGCCCAGAGGACTTTCGATTCGCGCACGCGCAGCGATGTCGGATAATCCCTGATCAGACTCGAAAAGACGTTCATCGCGTCCGTGTGTCGTCCGGCGCCCTGAAGCGCGCGGCCGCGCAACCAAAGCGCGTAGTCGGCAAGCTTTGTCTTTGCTTGAAGATGTCCGAGTTGAGCAACGCCTGCGCTCCTCATAATCTTTGTTTTCAAACTTGATCCGCGCCCGGAGAAGCTTCGCCAACACGCCCGCGCGGACGCGCAAAAGCGGTTTTCGATGTCGAGCACGAGACCCTCGGGCGGCAATTTGTTGTCGCGCGTCATATCGCGCAAAACCTTCAGCGTCTGACTCGCTCATTTCCGGGCCAAACCCCGAACAACTCGCCGTCAACGGCACGGCGAGAAGTCCGCAGACAAAAACAAAGACCGTCACGAGCGATCTCACATTATGCTTTTTACTAATCAGACTCGGCATTGATAAAAACTCCGGTGGTTCGATGCTTTGATGTCTCGGGGATTTGTCTGGACATCCGCGAATGATGTTTTTCGCAGCCAGAAATTCTTGTCGGGGAAAGCCGACTCAATCGCGAATTCGAAACGTTTCGTCTGAAACGACGGTTGTCCGGGGCTCGACGATTGTACGGCAAGAACCGATTTCGTTATATAATACCAAGAACCGCGCGATATCCGAATCCGTTTTCTTGATGAGGTCGCAATGATCAGAATTCTCGTTTCACTATTGCTTCTCTTTCTGTGGTGCTCGATCTCATTTTCTCAGGCTCCGTCGCCGACGCCGCCGTCGGACGATGTTGTCAAGATCACGACCACGCTCGTTCAGATCGACGTCACCGTGACCGACTCGAAAGGAAAGATCGTCAGCGACCTGAAGGCCGAAGATTTCGAGATCTTCGAAAACGGACAAAAACAGGAAATCTCGAATTTCTCTTTCTTTTCGAGCGTTCGCGAAACGGTCGAGCCGGTGAAATCGATCGACAAGATCGCCGTTCCCGTGCCGCCGGTCGAGATCCGTTCCGACCAGATCCGTCGGACGATCGCGCTTGTCGTCGATGATCTCTCGCTCTCTTTCGAAAGCGCGTATTACGTCCGCCGGTCGCTCAAGAAATACGTCGACGAGCAAATGCGCGACGGCGATCTCGTGGCGATCATCCGCACAAGCGCGGGAATCGGCGCGCTTCAGCAGTTTACGTCCAACAAAGCACAGCTTTACGCGGCGATCGACAAGGTTAAGTGGTATCCGCTCGGACGCGGAAACATCGGCGCATTCGCTCCGATCGAACCGACCACAAATGAAACGCTGAGGGCCGCGGGCGACGATACGATCGCGGATGAAGACATCGAAAACGAGAAGAAATTCCTGACCGGTTTCGACGATTTTCGAATGCTTCGTTTGCCGTCGGAACGCTTGGTGCGCTGCGTTTTGTCGTCAGCGCGATGGGCGAAACTCCGGGACGAAAATCCGTCATCCTGTTCTCCGACGGAATCCGGCTATTTCCTCGCGACACGCAAGGGCACGACCGACAATTATCAGGTTTTCGACTTTATGCGGCAGCTCGTCGATCTCGCGAATCGCGCATCTGTCGTCTTTTACACGGTCGATGCGCGCGGTTTGCAGACCACCGGGATCAACGCGCAGGACCAGATCGTATCGCCGAGCGCGGATTCGATCAGGAACGCGATCTCAAGCCGCAGCCGCGAGCTTTTCGACACGCAGGAGGGCCTCGTCTTTCCGCCCGCGAAACCGGCGGAATGGCGGTCGTCAACAACAACGACTTGAGTGAGGGTGTCAAACGCGTGCTCGACGACCAGCGCTATTATCTGATCGGTTACCAACCGGACGACGACACGTTCGACAAGCAAAAACGCAAATTCAACAAACTCGACGTCCGCGTCAAACGGCCCGGCGTCAAGGTTCGCTACCGCAGCGGTTTCATCAACGTCGCGGGTGAGGAAACGCCGAAAGCGACGACGGCCGAGACTCCGGTTCAGGCGATCCAAAAGGCGCTCGTTTCGCCGTTCGCGGTCATGACATTTCGCTCCGGCTCAACACGCTCTTTGGCTTCGACGAAAAGGGGACATATGTCCGTTCATTGCTGCACGTGAAGGCCGACGATCTGTTCACGGATGAACCGAACGGCGTCAAAAGCTGTCTTCGATGTTCTCGCCGTGAGTTTTGGCGACAACGGCCAGCCGGTCGATCAGATCTCAAAGACTTACACGCTCCGCACGAACGCTCTCGGATATGAGAAGATTCAGCGGGACGGATTCGTCTATCATTTTACTTTTCCGGTGAAGAAACCCGGCGCGTATCAGTTTCGCATCGCGATCCGCGACAGTCAGGCGAATAAGGTCGGTTCGGCGTCGCAGTTTATCGAAGTTCCCAATCTGAAAAAGAACCGCTTGACCATTTCGGGCATCGTTCTCGAGAATTTCACAGTCGAGCAATGGAAGAGCTTCGTCAACGGTCAACCGGACGCCAAATTGGGAACGACCGATCCGATGGATGACACTTCAACGCGTCGATTCAAGCGCGGGTCCGTTCTGCGTTATGGGTTCGAGATCTACAACGCCAGACTCGACGGCGCAAAGCGGCCGAATCTCACAACTCAGATTCGCGTCTTTCGGGATCGAAAACTCGTGCTCGATGGCAAGCAAATCCCGCTTGATCTTGGCGGGCAGTCGGATTTCGCGCGGGCGAAATCCGTTGGCGCGATCAGTCAGCAGGCAAGATCGAGGCAGGCGACTACGTGCTGCAGATCATCGTTTTCGACAATCTCGCCACGGAAAGGTGAAGATCGCAACCCAATTCGTACAGTTTGAGGTGACCGAGTGAGGCTCTAAGTCTATCCGTCCTCGAATTTCGGAGTTTGCAGACGATGATGAATGATCTATTTTGATTTCTAGCCAAACACCCAAAGAACCAGGAGTTGATTATGCTTATTGCGATGGAAGGTAGTTCGCCAACGATCCTCGGCGAGAACAACTACAAGTATTACGTCTGGAACGCTTACCAACAAACGAAGGAATCGTCCAAACTGTATATCCCCGGACCGGCCACGATCTCCTGGAGCTTGAGCTCGATCAATATCCGGACAATGGCCGACAACGCGACGAGTTTTATTCGTGCGGGTTCGGGCCTGATCTATCTGGTCGGCTGGAGTCGCGGCGATGGCCTGCGTTCAGGTTGCGATCGACCTGAAGAATTCGGGGTTCGGGCGCAATATCGACGCACCTCTTCTTTGTTCGATCCCGTAGATCAGGACGGTTCGACGGCCGATTTCCTGAACGTCGTGCCGAGCAATGTGACGAATTGCTATCACGCGGAAGCGCTTAGCAAGGAAGGGATCTGGGCGTCGGTCTTTCCGACATGCGCCAAAAATTTGAAACGGGCGTCAACTATGTGCCCGGAAAATTCAATACGACGCACGGTGGTATTGCCGGGACAGAAGGCGGCTCGAAGGGCGATGCCGGCTCGGGCGCCTGGATGTGGGGACATATGACGACGAAAGGTGTGATCTGATTCTCGGGCCGTGCGTTTTGTTCAACCACAAAGCGACACGAAGATCACACGAAGTTTCTTTTGCCGATGACCGGTTCGTTTTTCGCAGATTGCGCGTTTAGGGATTCTGTTTTTCGCGAAACATCACGCGAACGTGCTGTCTGTTCAACCACAAAGCGACACGAAGATCGCACGAAGTTTCTTTTGCCGATGACCGGTTCGTTTTTCGCAGATTGCGCGTTTGCGAAAGATGTCAATTGTCCATCCTGTCTTTCGGGTATTTCGCGCGTGTTTCGTTAACCTCTCGTGCGGCTGCCTTGATCGACGCCGCTTACCAAACGGCAGAAAAAGTCCCGTGCGACGATCGACGTCGACACGGGACTTTTTTGCTTTGCTCTGGTTTTCCGGAACTAGATAGTTGTACCGACGTATGACGATCCGAGCTTGCCCTCGTCGCCTTCCGCCAGATTGCTGACCAGTTCGTAATGGAAATAATCAAACTTCGGCGACCGGCGGCTGAACGCGCTTGTCGTACATCTCCGCGATCGATCGATCGCTTTGGCGTTTTTCGTAGAGGTCGTTCGCCTCGCGGCCTTCCTTGACCTTTTTGCTCGTTGTAAAAGCTTGATCTCGGAGACCAGCAGTCGCGCAAACCGGCGGGCATCGTTATGCAGACGGCGTTCGTCTTCCGAAACCTCGATCGGAAGATCGACGTTGCGTTCGCTCAAGCGAGTCCGAACATTCGCCGGCGCAGCAACGACGGGCTCCGGAACCACCTCAACGATTGGCTCAGGAACCACTTCAGCGACCGGCGTAGTGCCGGCATTGAAATTCTCGACATCGAACGACTGAGCCGTTTCAAAAGTCGCGGGCTCGAAGACCGGCGCGGTCGACTCGAATTCAACGTTGGATGCCGACGGAACGCTTTCAAACTCATACTCGCCGACGGCGGGCGCCGAAAACTCGGCGGGCTCGGGTTCGGATTCAAACTTGAGGTTGGAACGATTCGAACTCCGCAGACTCGAACTTCGGCGGCGTAATCGTCCGGGACAGAAACGGTCTCACTCCATTCAGAAGCTTGCTCAAACTCGCTGGCTGCCGGAAAATCCTCGGTCGGCACGAAGTCAAATGAAGACATCGGCTCAGCCTGATCGAACTCGGCGGAAGCCACTTCCTCCGGGTGCGGTCGCGAACTCATATGATCCGGAGGTTTCGCGCATCGAGTAGCTCTCTTCCTCAACTGTTTCAGGTGCGGAAGAGCTCTCTTCTTCGACGGTTTCGCGCATTGAATAAGTGTCTTCCTCGACCGTTTCAGGCTCGGAAGTGACCCCTTCGTCAACCAGCTTTGCGCATCAAATAGCGATCTTCGTCGAACGTCTCCGTCGTCGGAAAGCTCTCGTCGCGGGCGTTTTCCCGTGCTCCGGAGATTACCGGCTCGGTGAAAGAATATGAGGATCCCAAATTTGTATCCGTACTTTCGAAACCATTGATCGATGCGGCGGGCGCAACATCTCCGATCGACCTCGAATACTCGGATTCATCATGCAGTTCCGATTCGTGATGGGCTTTTGCTGAACGGGCGGACGCGGAGATCTCGACCGTCAGTCCCGCAACCTGAACGAGGGCTTCAAGGGCTTCGATGTTGACGTTCGAACCTTCGTTTCCATAGTCCGGCGTAAAGCACGCGGCGACCGTGCGTTCACGGACGATCAACGGATCGCATACATCCGGTCAGGTTTTCCAAACTCGAGCCGGTTAAGGAACACTGAATCGTCGGCGTAGGTGCCGAATGCGGCCTCAACGGCTTTCAGTTCACGCGGCCAGATTCGCCGGGGCAAAGTATCACTGCCGACCGGAAAAACACTTCGCGAACTGTTCTGTCGTCTGAGTTGGCCTCGGTTCTGAAGACGCGCCAACCGACAAGATGTTCGTTCTTGATGATGAAAATCGCACCGCGCGGCGTGAAGTTCGAGGCGTGTGCGACGAGAGCGATTTCCGCATCGCCGATTGAGGACTTGTTGCTGATGTCGCGAATTGCATCGCGAATCTCGCTCCCAACGTGTGACGAGTCGGTCGCGGCGGCTTCTTCCTTCTGCAATTCCTCAGCTTCGGCAAAGGCGGTCGCGGTGATGCGCGCGCCCTCGTCGCGGGCAAGGCGAAGATGCTTGACAACGGTCTCCGTGAATGCCGCGTCAAGTTCCTTTTCGGTCGCGAAACGTTCTGAAAACTTTCAGCGCGTCATCCATTTGGGACTTATGCTTTCGAATTCCGTTTCGACCATCTTCTGAACTCGGATACATCCTGCCGCATACCGGCAACGATATCCTTGAGATAACTCTCGAATTTGGTTCTCGGACTTCGTTCGAGTTCTTCACTATTCAGCAATTTTTCTCCTGCAATTGAAAACACGTACTTTATGAGACGGGGGCAAAAGACTGACGGTTTGATGCAGATTCTGAACTTTTTTGGAGACGACACGGCGGCCGACTTCAGCGTAAGCCGCCCTTAAATTTTGTGAAACCAATTTCGAGTTAAACGATGTCAAGAAAATGTTTCGGGTGACTGATTCGAGGATCGATCTTGGGGTGCCGATCTTTGGGCTTTTATCTTGGTCTTGGGAAACCCTTCCAGACTTTAGACTCGGAAACCTTGTTGCCGGGTGTTTATCACTTCCGGTCGTGACGTTTAACGATGACTATTTTCGGGTAGCGTCTCCGTCGAACTCATCGACTTCCGGCACAACCTGTTTGGCGGACGGAATGAGAGTTAAGTTCCGGTTCCTAAACCGCGATGACCTCGATTTCGGGATCGATCTCGTCCTTGATCATATTCCTGATCGCCATCAGCGTTCCCGTCAACGAACTCGGCAGCTTGCGCAAGCGCCTTCGTAGCGGATCTTGAGAGTTTTGCTTTCGAATCCGACGATCTCAAGCCAGCCGCCGTCGCTCGCGAGGCATGGTTCGGATGCGCTCGTCGAGAATGGCCCGATCTCGCGAACCATCGGATCATCAAGCCGAGCGCGGCGCTGATCGCGCCGCTGATCTCCTTCGCCGCTTCCTCGTTGCTCTTCGAAACCGCGTCCGCCGCGCGGATCGGAAACAGCGAGCACCGGCAGAATATCGTCCCAATCGACATCGTCCGTCTTTTCGACGGTGATCATCTTGTCCATATAAAAACACCGAGACGACGTCGCCGAGGTCAAAGATCGACTCCGCGAGCTTGTCGTTTTCCGCGTCTCCGGGCGTTTTGAACGAATGCGAGGTCCCGCATGAGACCGGCTCTTTCAAGATGAACTTCACGGCGTTCGGGTTCGGTGTTTCCTGTATATCTGCAATTTTCGGCATCTCTGTAAATCCTATCGAATACTTAAGTTTAGTAATCTTTACATTTTTGTCAACATTAAAGGATTTGGGAATTGTGATTTCTGATTTCGGATTGGTCGAAAGAGCTTTGATTGAATTTGTTTTTCGACTCGGCTGAATGAAGAAACCAAAAACTGAATTCCCAAATCAGGAATCCGAATTCCTCGCGTTTTGGCTTATAATCGCCGAAACAGATCAGTTCAGGAGTATTCGTATGAAGCGACTTTTTGGGGTTTTCGTCATTTCGTTTTTGCTGGACGGTGGTTGCCGGCGCGCAAAACTACACGATCCAGCAGTATTTGAACATCCGGTCGGCATCGTCGCCGACGATCGCACCGACGGCAAACGCTTGTTCTATCTGACTAACGTATCGGGAAACATCGCAGGTCTGGATGATCGATCTGCCGAATGGAACGCCGAAACAGGTTACGAATTACGACGACAACGTTGGGTTCGTGCGCTACTCGCCGAAAGGCGGCGCGCTTGTTTTCGGCAAGAGCGCGGCGGCGACGAGAACACGCAGTTTTTCTTGATGGACGCGAACGGCGCGAACATTCGCGAACTGACGGCCTCGCCGAAGATCAGGCACAATTTCGGCGGTTGGTCGGACGACGGTTCGAAGATCTATTATGCGTCGAACAAACGCAATCCGCAGTATTTCGACATCTACGCGATGACCGTCGCGGACGGCAAGGAAGAAATCGTTTATCAGTTCGACGGATCCAACTCGTTCGCCGGAGCGTCTTCGGACGGTCGCCGTGTGATTGTTTCGCGCTCCGGCACGGAACTCAGCCTCGACAACAATCTCTATCTCTATGACACGCAGTTGAAGACCGAAACGCTTCTGACGCCGCACACGGACGCGAGCCAGTTCGGCGATGTCGAGATACTTCCGGACGGTGATTCGCCGCTTTTCACCTCGAACAAAGATCGCGAGTTCGCGGCGATGGTGCAGATGGACAACGTCTGGCTGAAAGGAAACCCGATGCCGTTTCTGATCCGGCCCGAAGAAAACTGGGACGTCGAAGGGGTCACATTCCCGGAAAACGGTTCCCATTTCGCCTACACGCTCAACCGCGAAGGTTTTTCGGAACTGCGTCTGCGCAAGTACGAAGTCGACGGCAAGCCGCTGATCACACGGATTCTGGCCCGAAGAGACCACGGTCAAGCTTCCGGCGCAAGGCATCGTCGGCGGTCTGAGTTTTCCGGGGACGGTTCAAGCCTGTTTTACGTTCAATTCTTCGAAGCACAATTCGGACGTCTGGCACACGATCTTGAGTCGAAGTCCCTGACCCAGATCACGAAGAGCGACCGCGCGGGCATCGACGCCGATTCGTTCGCAACGCCGGAACTGATCGGGTTCAAGACTTTCGACGGCCGCGAGATTCCGGCTTGGTATTACAAACCGCGAACCAACTGATAAAGACCGACAACAAGATCATTTCGACGGTTGAAAAAGTGGTCGGCGAGGCAGTTCGCACGGTCAAGGAAAAGGTCGGCAAGGTCGGCGATGTCGGCGCCGTGTTGGCAGGTCGGGGTCTCCCGGTCATCGTCAGCGTTCACGGCGGGCCAGAAGGCCAGGAACGTCCGGGATCCAATCCGCTCTATCAGTATTATCTTTCGCGCGGTTATGCGATCCTTGCGACCAACGTCCGCGGATCGACCGGCTACGGGAAGACGTTCACCCATCTTGACGACGTCCGCAAACGCGAAGATTCCGTCAAGGACCTTGCATATTCGGTCGAATGGCTCAAGAAATCGGGCGGCGCAGACCCGAAGCGCATCGCGGTAATGGGCGGCAGCTACGGCGGCTATATGACGATGGCCGCGGTCACGCTCTATCCCGACTTGGGCCGCCGCCGTGAACACCGTCGGCATCGTCAACTGGGAGACTTTTCTGAAGAACACTTGGGCTACGCCGGCGGCAGCGCGAGGTCGAATATGGGATGCTTGACCGCGACATCGAATTTCTCCGCGCGATTTCGCCGATCGCAAAGGTTGATAAAATAAAGCTCCGCTGTTCGTGATTCACGGCAAGAACGACCCGCGCGTCCCGTACACGGAAGCCGAACAGATCGTCGAGAGCTGCGCGACCGGAACGCGAACGTCGAATACAAACTCTTCGACGACGAGGGTCACGGAATCTCGAAACTCAAAACCGGCTGGAACTCTATCCTTTAGTAGCGGACTTTTTGGATAAGAATATGAAGTGATTCGTTACGCGTTCCGGAGTACCGCCTTCAGGCGGCCGTTCGCTGATCTCAGTCTTCGTAATTCCGGTTAAGGCCGCCTGAAGGCGGAACTCCAAACGGGACTTCCGAACGGGACCCGAACGGGCTGCTTTTGCGACTTGCGTCCATTTCCGCTAAAATCTTCCGTTTAGTCGTCATTACAAATTCATAACAGAGGGAACCAATAGAAATTATGTCAAACGCAGCTATTACAGTAGCGAAAGGGGACGGCATCGGCCCCGGAGATCATGGACGCGACCCTGCACATTTTGGAAAGAAGCTGGCGCGCGGATCGATATTGAAGAGATCGAGATCGGTGAAAAGGTCTATTTAAGCGGAAACTCAGCGGGCATCGCGCCCGAATCGTGGAGAGCCTGCGCCGAACGAAGGTTTTTCTGAAGGCGCCGATCGCTTATCTCTGCAGGGCGGCGGTTTCAAATCGCTCAACGTCACCGTCCGCAAGACGCTCGGCCTCTACGCCAACATCCGCCCGTGCGTTTCGTACCACCTGTTCATCAAGACGAAGCATCCGGTGATGGATATCGTCATCGTTCGTGAGAACGAAGAAGACACTTACGCCGGTATCGAATATCGCCAGTCGGATATGGTCGAGCAGTGTCTGAAGCTGATCTCCCGCCCGGGCTGCGAGAAGATCGTCCGTTACGCCTTCGAATACGCGGTCCTCAACAACCGCAAAAAAATCACGGCGTTTATGAAGGACAACATTATGAAGCAGACCGACGGTTTGTTCCATCGTGTCTTTGACGAGATCGCCGCCGAGTATCCGTCGATCGAAGCCGATCACTGGATCGTCGATATCGGCGCCGCCAAGATGGCCGATACGCCGGAAGTCTTCGATGTCATCGTGATGCCGAATCTCTACGGCGATATCCTTTCCGACGTCGCGGCGCAGATCGCGGGTTCCGTCGGACTCGCCGGTTCGGCGAACATCGGCGAGCACATCTCGATGTTCGAAGCGATCCACGGCAGCGCCGCGCCGCGCCGGCCAGAATCTCGCAAATCCGTCAGGACTCTTCCTCGGCGCGATGATGATGATGGTTCACCTAAATCAGCCGGACATCGCTGAACTTGTACACAATGCCTGGTCGCGAACGATCGAAGACGGCGTTCACACGTACGACATCTTCAAGGACGGCGTCTCGAAAGAAAAGGTCGGCACGAAGGAATTCGCGCAGGCAGTTGTCGACCGTCTCGGTCAAAAACCGGAAACGCTCAAGGCCGTTGAATACAAGAAGGTCGAAGAGATCGCCGAAGCTGACCGCAAACCGATCTATTTGATCCGCGAGCCGCAAAAGAAAGAACTCGTTGGCGTCGACGTTTTCGTCAATTGGTGGAACGGGCAGTTTTACGGAGCGGGTGATGCGATCGGCGCCGAGATCGAAAAAGTCAACGGCGGCGGCCTGAAGCTTCAAATGGTTTCAAACCGCGGAACCAAAGTTCATCCAAAGGAATGTCCGACACGTTCTGCGTCGATCATTGGCGCTGCCGCTTTGTGAGCGACAACGAAAATGTGGTCATCACGCACCGGCAGGTGATCGATCTCCTCGGCTGCTTCAATGCCGCCGGACTCGATTTTATCAAGACCGAACATCTCTACAACTTCGACGGCAAGCCGGGATACAGTCTTGGACAAGGACAGTAGAATTTGGGAATTGTGATTTGGGATTTGGGATTGGGACGGGGCTTCGGCTTCGTCCTTTTTTTCGTTTGGAGTTCCGCCTTCAGGTGGCCTGAGGACAGTGAGATTTCGGATTTGGGATTTGGGATTTGGGATTTGGGGAATTGTGATTTGGGATTTGGGATTGGGACGGGGCTTCGGCTTCGTCCCTTTTTCGTTTGAGTTCCGCCTTCAGGCGACCGAACGATGGGAACTTTTCCCCAACGATTTGGGAAAAAGTTCCAGCGTTGATCACCTTTCCGATCCCGAACCGCAATGCCAGGTGATCGGTGTTTTGGTTCAACAGTTGCAAAGGACTTTCGTAGCGGAGGTGTACATCGCTATGTTGAATCACACAATCTGGTCCCGATCCAGACTGGTCGGGCCTGCGATCCTGACAACGATCGCCACCACAATCTTGCTTTATCTACGCCGCGGGTCTGAATGCCGCGGTTTTTTCGTTCGGCGGAGCCGGGAAGCGGGCTGAGCCTCGAATCCGTTGCCCGCGACCGGGCGATCCGCCCTCGATGTTCCGGAACGACGTGCGCGCCGGCACCACCGGGAATGGTCGGCTGGTGGCCGGGTGACGCAACACGACCGACGTCGTAGGTGGCAACAACGGTACTTGGAAAACGGCGCGACATTCACGGCGGGGAAGGTCGGGCAGGGACGGTCTGGGTAGTGGCAGTTACGTTAGTCTGCCCACCTGACTTCAACTCTTTGAACGATTCGTCCGGCACGATCGCGGCGTGGGTCTACCTGACGGCTGTCGGCGATACGATATCGTGGCCGCTGGGAGCGGGGCCGACGGGCAAGGAATCGATCGGCGTTTGACGACTGTCCGGATTTATTCATCACACCGGCATACGGATTGGCAGTCGAATACGCCGGTCAGCGCAACATGTGGACATTCTCGCACTTGGGACAGCACGACCGAGCGAATCTGCAAGGACGGCAGCTTCAGCGAAAGCCGACCGCGGAATTTCAATTATGTGCCGGGCGCCGCCCGTATCGGTCACGGTTTCTGGGTGACCCCGCGAATCTCTTCCCGGGCCTGATAGATGAAGTCGCCATTTTCAACCGTACGCTCGACCCCGCTGGAGATAACGCTCAATCTATGACGCCGGCAGCGCTGGAATGTGCGGGATTAGCTGCACTCGCGGCACCGAACGGAATGGTCAGTTGGTGGTCATGGACGGAAATGTCTTCGATATCGCCAACGGCTATCACGGCGCGCTGCGAAACGGGGCGACGTTCGTGCCGGGCAAGGTGGATCGGGCGTTCAGTTTTGACGGCATCGATGATTACTTCGAAGTCTCCTCGAATCCCGATTTGAACCTCATAAAACGGTCTAACACTTGAAAGCTGGTTCTTCCGCCGCGCCGGTGGATCCGCGACCCTGTTCTCAAAAGCAGACTACAACGGCAGCGCATCGATTGCGTCCCGATCCGCAGATCAACCCCGACGGCGCGGTTAACGTGGCGCTTTACGGCTCGTATCCCGCCGATAACTGGACCACCGTACCGGGTTTGGTCGGGACGGGGGCGATGGTATCACATCGCTCTGACCTGAACGGAACCTACGGACCGACCACCGGACAATGTGCGGCCTCTACCTTGAC
>JADKBM010000003.1 GCA_016715115.1 Acidobacteriota bacterium | reverse complement strand
GTAATAGTCGCCGTTCAACAAAGACTTTTCCTTGTCGTCTAGATTTGCGACGAAGGACTCGTAATCCTTGCGGTCCTTGTCGGTCACCTTGAACTGGTCAAAATCGTTGTAGAAATCGCGCAGAGACGGGTATTGGTCGAGGCGTTTCGGCAGTTCTTCGTTGCGCTTCTCGGTGAGCGTTTTCGGCTGGCTGTTCGCCTGCTTTCGCTGGAGCTCTTTTTCAACGTCGGGATTTCGGGTATTCATCCGGTAAAGCCGAACGTTCTCGATCGAAATGTAGACGTGATCGGTCGAATAGAACCAGCCGCGCGAGAACCAGTCGAGATCGGTACCGCTGGCGTCCTCCATCGTCCGGAAAGTCCGCCGGTTCGGGCCGCTTGAACTGCCAACGGCGCGCGTATTCCTTGAACGCGAAGTCGAAGAGTTCGCGACCGAGGATCGTTTCGCGCAGGATGTTCAGCGCGGTCGCGGGTTTCGCGTAAGCATTGTTGCCGAACTGCAGGAGCGAGTCGCTTTGGACCATTATCGGCACCTGATTATCGCTCGTCATATAATCGGTGATGAATTGCGGTTCGCCGCGCCGCGAAGGGTATTCTTCTCCCATTCCTGTTCGGCGAGAAACTGCGTGAAGGTGTTCAGGCCTTCATCCATCCAGGTCCAATCGCGTTCGTCCGAATTGATGACCATCGGAAAATAGTTGTGCCCGACTTCGTGTATAACTACCGAGATCAGCCCGTATTTGGTCTGCGCCGAGTAAGTCCCGTCGGGCAGCGGACGCGGTCCGTTGAAACAGATCATCGGATATTCCATTCCGCCGACCGGGCCGTTGACCGAGATCGCGATCGGATACGGATATTTGAACGTGTAGCGTGAATAAACGTTGAGCGTATGGATGATGGCGTGGGTCGAATACTTCTCCCAGAGCGGATTCCCCTCGTTCGGATAATAGGACATCGCCGTCACTTTGTTGCCTTCGACATTGTGGCCCTGCGCGTCCCAGACGAATTTGCGCGACGATGCAAACGCGAAATCACGAACGTTGTCGGCTTTGAAGACCCAGGTCTTCTTGCCCGTCGGCTTGCTCGATTCGTTCGATTTCGCCTCTTCGTTGGTGACGATCTTGATCGGTTCCTTGGCCGTTTCGGCTTGTTTCAAACGCGCCGCCCATTCCGGTTTGAGCGTCTGCGCACCGTTCTGAAGGACGCCCGTCGCGGCGACGACGTGATCATTCGGCGCGGTGACACGAACGAGATAATCGCCGAATTCGAGCGTGAATTCGCCGGCGCCGAGATATTGATGATGCTGCCAACCCTGATAATCGGTGTAAGCCGCCATCCGCGGGAACCATTGCGCGATCTCGTAAATGTAATTGCCGTCGCGCGAAAAATACTCGAAACCGGTGCGGCCGCCAAAGATGCGCTGGTTGTTGATGTTGTAATTCCAGGCGACGTTGAAAACGAACGTCCCGCCGGAAACGAGCGGAACCGGCAGATCGATGCGCATCATCGTCCGGTTGAGCGTGTGTTTGAGCGCTTTCCCGGTCGAATCGGGAGACCTCGGTAATGTTGACGCGTCCGTCGTACTCGCGAGCGGCAAGCTGTTCAACAACGCTCAGAGGCAATCCGCCGCCCTCGAAATTCGGCGCGTTTTGTGTCTTTTGAGTGTCGGAGTCCTTGGCAAAGAGATTCTGATCGATCTGCAACCAGATATAGTTTAGCGTGTCGGGCGAGACGTTCTTGTAAGTCACCGTCTCACGTCCGGTGATGCGCTGTTTGGCGTCGTCAAGTTCGACGTCGATCACATAATCCGCACGGTTCTGCCAGTATCTGTGACCCGGAGCGCCGGACGCCGTGCGATATTCGTTGGGCGTGGGCAAATCCTCGTCGAGTTGCTTGAACTTGTCGGACGGTTTCGATTTCGATTGACCGAAGGCGAATGCGGATATCAATAAGATTGAAAGAACTGCGTTAAAACGTCTAAAACTCACGGTAGGATCTCCTGGATGATTTTGGATCGGAATCTGATTGAACGATTTTCGACCTAAACCCTCTGATTTGCAAGCCGATCGCAATTGTTTCAACGGCCGTCGAAAGAACGGCAACCAACGGCGTTTACGCGGCGTCAAAAAATCGGTTAAGCTTGAGTTTTGCCGCTTCCCGCAATTTCGAAGTATGAAAAAGACAATTATTCCGATAGCATTCGTTATTTTCTTTCAGATTGCCGTGTTCGCGCAGTCGGACGCGTCGCTCGGGCTCGTCACAGAGAAAGACGCAGCGAGCCGCGACGCTCAGGGCAAACTGATCTCGCTGGCCGCCGAGGAGCATCTCTACCGCGGCGATGTTTATATGGCGAACCGGCTTTTCCCGCAGGCGCGGGAACATTTTCAGAAGTTTATGGAGAATTTCCCGACCGACCCGGGAATGTCTCGCGCGATCTTCGGAATGGCGCGTTCGCTGATGTGGGAAAGAAAATATCAGGAAGCGATCAACTGGTTCGACAAGTTGTCGCCCGATTACCTCGGAACCAAGGAAGGACGCGAGGGAACCGCTTTCAAGGGCGCCTGTTACGTTCGCCTGAGCAAGCCGAACGAGGCGGTCAAGGTTTACGAGCAATACACGATAATGTTCCCGACCGGTGAGAAGATCGATTCGGCCCATCTCAATATCATCGATGCGCTCCGCGAGGCGGGACGTTACGCCGAGGCCAACGTTTGGGTCGAAAAAACGCGGGTGCGATTCTCAGGGATGCCCGTCGAAACGAACGCGCTCCACGCGCGCCTGAGAATGGAACTTTTCCGGCAGAACTGGAACGAAGTCGTCAAGGCCGCGGACGACCTGCTGTTGCTCAACCGATTCAGCGGCTCGATGGTCGGATTCGACGAGACGCGCTTCCTTCGCGCGTACGGACTTGAAAAGGCAGGTCGCCGCGCCGAAGCCGTAACCGCGTACCGGACGATTCCCGACAGCATCTCATCTTACTACGGAGGACTCTCGACCGAACGCCTGGCGAAACTCGATCCGGGCAGCCAGGTAAAGAAGACGGTCAGCGTCTCGGCAAAGAATTTCACGGACTTTCCGGTTCTCTATCGCACGGAACTTCTGCGAAATGCGAAGCTCCGAAATGTCGATCCGCGTTTCGTCCTCGCGATAATGAAACAGGAAAGCAGCTTCCGTCCCGGCGCAAAGTCGCCGGCTGCGGCGCGCGGACTGCTCCAGCTCGTTTTCGATACGGCCATCAAATACAGCAAATTGACGGGCTATCCGGCCCTCAAACCGGACGATCTTTACGATCCGGCAACGAACATCGCGATCGGAAGCTACTATATCGGCGAACTGAAGAATGAATTCGGCGGGATGTACGAAGCCATCGCCGCGAGCTACAACGGTGGTGAGGACAACGCGCTTCGCTGGCTGGGACGCACAAAGCCCAAAGAGGCCGCGATCTTCGCTTCCGAGGTCGGATTCGCCGAAACGAAGAACTACGTTTTCAAGGTAATGAGCAACTACCGAGTGTATCGGGAACTCTACAAGGAAGATTTGACCAGGCGGCAGTAGACGGTAGACGGTAGACGGTAGACCGGAAGACGGTAGACGTAGACGGTAGACGTAGACGGTAGACGGTAGACGGCTGTGAGTCGTGAGCAATGAGCAGTCAGCGGTCAGCAGGAAGTGGTGAGCCGTGAGCTGTTGGCTGAGGTCGGACGTCACGACTGCCGACTACCGTCTACCGTCTACCGTCTCCCGTCTACCGTCTCCCGTCTACCGTCTCCCGTCTCCCGTCTCCCGTCTACCGTCTACCGCCGGGCTCTGCCCGCTGATGTGCGGAAATGCGGATAACGCTTCAGCTTCCAAAATGAACTGAATTAATCGGGATCTAATTTGAGGCACTTTGTTCGACGCTACCGGCGACAGACTCTAACTTTCCACGATCCAATTGACAGAATCGGATCGCGGTATTACTTTTCAGACTGGACCGTTCGGGGCCTGTTGAACCACCCAAGCGTCAATGCTGCCGGTCGTAGCAAGTTTCGAACGGGCCACTTTCAAGACTTCTTACCGCTTAGATTTGGATCAAAAAAGGAGTAACTTCCCGCACCGCCGCTGACGCCTGACATCTGACGTCTGCTATCTGACGTCTGCCAAGTTGCTTCGAAATCGTGTTTGCTACATAATCTGAAAAGTTCGCGAAACGCGGATTCATGTAAACGAATTAGTGATAGGTGCGCTTCCAGAATAAGTGTGCCTGAAATCACGGAATCGTTTTTTCTTATTTTGGAGGAATTTCAATGAGAACATTACCTGAATCCTGTGACATTCAAGAACCTGAAGTTGAATACTGGCCGACCGAATATGATTGGATCGGCTTTCGCATTACGTCGGCGACCAAACGTTTAAGGATCGCTTCTGGTCCTTTTTACGATCCGTTGCCGGACTTGCGTCGATGGCTTGAAGCGGCGGCGATTGGCGTCAATCGTTGCTCTTTCTGGTTCGACGACGAGGGCACGGAATTTGAATTCGAGTTAGAGCATTATGATCGCAGCAAGAGTCTGTTCCGCGTCTCGCATTATTACAGGGAGCCAGACGAGGCGCCGCTGATTTGCGCATTCGTAGATCGCCGAACGTTGGTCGAAGCGTTCTACCGACCATTCTTTGCCCTCGACGGCGACCCGCAGATCAAGGCGAACTGGGAGGTGCGGCATTTGTCGGACGAGGTTTGTACGGAATTGGGGATGACGTTTGACGAAACCGTTGAGTACGCGATCGGGCTTTCATCGACGCAATTGTGCTATCTCCTGTACAAAACCGATTCGTTTGATACTGAAGAGCGCCCGTACGATTACGAACTGGTCGGCGAACTAGTTGAACCCAGGAACCCCATTATTCCGAAGGATTATGATTCCTGGCCACCCGAAACACGACGTCCGTTCATTGTCGAAAGGCTGAACGCCAAGTTCGAGAATTACGGCACGAATATCCGTGACTTTCGTTCACCGATCGTCGAGGCCTTCCTCGGCAACCAAGTACCGCTCGTCTCCGACGTCGAAATCGGCTGATCATGACGCGGCGAATATCGCCCAAAGCGCCGTTCGCCGCTTCGCTTTTCAAACTTGCCGGCACACCGAACGGCGCGATTAGCCGGCCGTGTCCGCGTTGTCACTCTCCAAACGCGGAACCCCGGTTGCAACTTGATGTTGTTGCGTAATTGGCCCAAGCTCAGCTAGAGCTTCAACATCGGATACTCCGCAACCGTCAGTTCGTGAAGATATTCCTCTGCCGCAGTTCCCTTTGGTTCGGGATTGGGATAAAAGGCCGCAATACCGATGTTCGCGGCCAGTTCCTCAAACGAGCCGAGCAAACGCGAAAGTTCTTCGCGCAGAAATGTAATCCACAGATCGTTGATCCACTCAGACTCATCGTTTTTGTCCTGCTTTGGATCGAACAAACTCGATTCCATGCAAAACCGAAAGCGGAACCTCGCGGCCAATGCATCATGAAACCGCTGAAGCGTCCGGTGGTCGAACACGGCCAAATCGAACCGCCGGCCAAGCTCCGTCCGCGTTTGGACAATCCGTTCAGCCGACACAAATCGAAATCGCGCCGCGTTCAAAATGATCCACAACGCATTGTGATACGACTCATGTTGGATCGCCGCCACACGCATCGAATCGTCCTGAAATTTCGGGCCAACGATCATTGCTTAAGAAGCGAAACAACGAGTTCATACTCTGATCGTTTCGTAATCCAAATCTGCAGCCACAATACTATTAATCCCGCGTTACAACCGTATCGTAACGGCCGTAATGCGTCCGCCAAATAAAATTGGACCAGACATTCTCAAGAGCAAGGATTCAGCACCGCAAAGCGGTAAACTCCAAACACCGTTTCGCGTGAGACGCCTTAGGACTTAGGTTGCCCCAAAAACACACACGTGAAAACTTCATGCTATTTTACACGCTATTTCCCCGTCGATGTCAGTCGTTCGTCTTTCCGTCGTCGATAAAACGAGCTGTCCGATTAGATTTGAACATCGCACTCGTGCACTAATCGGATTTCAAATTGATCAGATATTCTTCAGCCACCGCAGAATCATAAACTGCCTTCGCGCTAGTCGCTGAAAAAACCGCTGCCCTTACTCTTTCTTCCTTTAGGTCCAGAAGTCTATAGACGCCGTTTGATAAAGCGACTGCGTCGATACGTCGAAAACTCGTTCCATTAGCCTCGGCATAACGCGCAAGTCCCCTCAATTTAGGAAGAGCATCGGCAAGATGATGTCCGTGCGGATCTACGATGTCAGCAACGATATTTCCAGCCTTGTCCTTTGCAAAGAAAATAAAATCAGGTCGAAGAATTTTTGTTTGACTGTCCTCGTCATAGGTTATTCCCAGCGAATCCTGACTCGGTCGATCGGGATTTCGATACCACGCCACATTATCCGTTTGACTCAATTCGGTGCGTAAGATCGCATCTTCCCAATCGTTTAAGTCATTTGGATACAAACCTTCCTCATCGCAAAGCAAGTGCCGCTCATATCGCGGTAAAAGCATCTCCTTACCGTCTGCTTCGCGGATGACCGATGGTTGAAGCGACGACCTTGGTCGTGCCAAATCAACGTCAAGCGGTTGTGAACTCATCTCTCGTATTTCGCGATAAACATCTTGCCGTTCGTCACTAAGGCTTTTGACGCCGATACGATACTCGCTCAACCACCGATTCGAAAGCTTTTCCGCTTCACCGTCCAGATCGGCTTTGATATCTGGGACGAGACCTATTGCTGCAACGATAGTATGAGCCTCGATGAGGGCATCGTCCAGATCTTCAACGTCATTAATATCTGCAGCTATCTTTTCGCTGTAGGTTCTTGCCAGATCGGCAGAAATTACACGGCCTGCGCGTCTATAGGCATCCTCGATAACCGCATAATCGGCAGCCTCTATGAAGTCATCGAATGTCATTGCTTTCGTACCGACATCTGTCCTTACCGTCTGCCCTTCAACGGTTAAGACCGATGTCCGCGCGCTGACGATCTCATCCTGGTATTTAACCCGCGCCGCATCGAGAGCCTTATGCATTTGGCGGTGTGCAATCTTTCCGGCGTTTGCAAGAATGGCGTCCGATGCGAGTTCGTGGGCCAGCGCAGTAAGTCGTTTTATCGGGCGTGCCTGTCGTTTCGGTAAGGATTGTGAAGGAAGCGAAAGCAGTTTTTCCCACACTGCCTCATCAATTGCCGGGTTCGGCTTCATTTCGTGCGGGTTGATCAAAACGCGCCGACCGGGCAATTCTTCTCCGGAATCACCGCCAGACATCAAGGCATTGACCACCGCCTGAACAGTAGTCTTATTGAAATGCGGCAATAGACAGTCGACGGCATTCAGCCGCTCGTTGCCTGGAATACGTCTTGCAAGGGGTGAACGTACCATTCGGCCCAAGAGCTGAGTTATGTGAGTCTTGTCAGATGCGGCTCGGAAAGAGACCATCACTTCCGCCCTTGGACAATCCCAACCCGTACTGATTGCGTCCTTTGCGACGAGGATTCGGACCCAATCAGATTCCTGTATCCGTTCAGGTGCAACATAGGGTGCACTGTATCCGCCAAAGCTCTCGGTTTTGTGCTCACCGAAAACGTTTGCTATCGAATCGGTTGGCAGTTCGGGCCACGTATCGAATATTGTTTTTAGCCAAGTGCCAATTTCATTGTGATCAGGCGAATTCGGCACTTGAAAGACCATTAATGGATGCACGATGTCGGCATCATTCTGTTGCTTACCGTATTCCACCCAGGCCTCTGAGATCTCCCGCAATTTGTCCGTGCCGCGACGCAGTAGCACAGTCGAGAATTCTCCGGTTTCATTGGGCACATCAAGGTTGATGGTGTCTTTCAACAGGCCCGACTCCTGAACTTTTCTTGAATCGACCACAACATTCGGCAGCGTCGAACGGCCATGCATTCCCGAGATCGCCTGGTTGAAACGTTCTACCGTTGCCGAAATTCCCCAAACGACCGGAATTCCCGGAACAGCGCCCTTTCCATTGATCAACTGTTTGACGATGGTTGTTTTACCGCTGACGGAGTTGCCGCTTTCCCTCATTCCCCGATGTGCTTCGTCGAGAATAACGTACAGGGTCAAATCAGGGTCTTCGATGGTGTTTTGAATCGTGTCCCAAATTGTATGGGATCGGAGATCGGGCATGAGACTCGATAGCAAAGGTTCTGAATCCTCAGATTCATCTGCCTCGCCACCGCGCACCAATAGACTATTCTTGGACAATTTTTGGGTATTGAGAAAGTAAATCTTGCCCGGATCGAATTTCTCACGTGAGAATGTCGTATCGACATTTCTAAGATGAGTGATCGTTAGCTTGTCCGATGCCTCCATCAATCTGAATCGCGACTGTTCATTAAGAGAAGGATCGTCGCTGAACCAAATCACCACCGCACCACGGTCAGGCTCAAACTCATAATCGTCATCACCAAAAAACAACGCCTCAAAAACAGCTGCCGCCATTACGGTTTTACCGGCGCCGGTTGTTGCGGTCAGCGAGAAAGCGTGTTTATCGTTATCTTCGTGCCAACGTCTCCGAGCCTTCTTGAGGTTCGTCAGAACGTCTTTGACCGCCTCGCTCTGATAATCTTTGAGTGTGAATTTCATCTACAATTGTCCCAACGTAAAACGAAAATTAGAAAGATACGACTCGTAAAGTCTCACCGGCTCGACCGTCTTTGGCAGCCGACGGGCAATGGATTCAAAACGACGGTCGTCGTCAGTCACAATAAAAGCAATATGAATAGAGTCTTTCGGATTGACCGCTTCAACAAATGCGGCGGCTTGGTCCAGATCGACAAGGAGTCCGTAAGTGTCCGCCACGCTCCATCCCGCTTCTGGAATCTGCTCGATGCGTCTTCCGGAGCTCCCGGCACGCATCCATAAAAGCGGAGCTATTCGCGAAAAAGCATGATTATGACTTATCGCGACCGGCGATTCGTATGTGAGCGTAAAGAACTCGGCGTTTTCTTCAAAGCCATCGGCCATCGGGAATTCATCCGTAAACTTGTAATCGCCATTGATCGGCTCGCCTTCGGGCGTTTTGCCGGTGAGCGCCGCCGCGATGCGTGGTTTTGTGATGTATTCGCAAATTCCCCATTGCTCCCACTCTGCGTCGCCCGGACGTAGACCTTCTTCTCGAAGCCTCTTATGTTCGTCCGCTGCAACCTCGTTATTGGTCACGCTTATACACTGCCGCCGCCCGCCGTCCTGCTTGTTTAGCCGCATCACGGCATGAGCGGTCGTACCGGAGCCGGCGAAGAAGTCAAGGATGACCGCTTCGGTCTTGTTTTTCACAAAAAAGCGCAATGCGTCTTCCACTGCGTATAGAGCCTTCGGAAACGGAAAGCGCCGATCAGGCATGATCGCTCGCAAGAGGCTGGTGCCGTGGCTTCCCGCGTCATGGGCGGTAGTGTTCCAAACCGTTCGAGGGGCGGCCAAACGTGACCCTTTAGCGTAACGTAATTCAAGCGTACCATCATCGGCAGTGCCAACAACCTTAAGTGTGCCGTCTTCAATCGCTGCCAGTTGATTGAAGGACAAATAATAAATCGGTACAGACTTTTTCGAAAGATCGATCCTTCCGGTTCGTACAGCGCCTTTTGCCAACAAATCCCGGAATGTTTCGGGAACCACGGACCAACTAAACTGTTGGCCTTTGCTTGTTGGGGGCCAGATAGCGACGGTCCCATCTGGACACGTCTGCGAATCTGTGTCCGTGAACAGAACTGTATCGCCAACCGAGTGAATGCCCGAGCCATCTTCATGAATGTAAATCGGATACCAGGAACCAGGATTATGTGCCCGAAGTCCCTTTCGGCCGGTTCGAGCAAGTCCCCGCCATCGGACACCCTCGTCGAGCGAATAGTCTCGGCTAGTGAGCATGTCGTAATTCCAACGAGCAATCTGCACAGCCCCAAGCTTCACAAAAAAGATATATTCATCGACGCGTGCGAACTCATTTCCGCGTGCCGTTCCTTTCGGGTTGATTACACTCGTAATCATCTGGATTTCGGCCTCGGGGAAAGTTTGCTCCAGTAGCAATCCCAATCGCAAATATTCTTTCTCGTCAATCGTTACGATTAGAACCGAATCGACCGGGTTGAGTAGTTCGCGGACGACGAGGAGGCGACGTTCCATCATGGCGAGCCATTTTGAGTGGCGGTAGAGGTCTTCACCTTCGACGTAATCGTTGTTGTATTTCCAGTCCTTCGCTCCAGTATTGTAAGGCGGGTCGACGTAGATGGCGTCGATCTTCCCACGATGCGTATATGTCAGAGCTTCGAGAGCGTGGTAGTTTTCGGCGTTAATGACTGTATGAAAAGGCTTGTCGCCACCGCGTGTCACTTTGCCGGTACTTACTAAGCCGGGATAGATAAAATCGCGAAATTCGGCAACGACAACGAGGTCTTCCGTCGGAACGTTCTGTACTTCCGCACCGTCTTTGTTCTTAAATTCAATCCGTGCGGTGCGTTTGCCGTCGATATTCTGAAAACCCGTCACCCGCCAGAGTCGTTGATCTCCTTTCCCAGTCGTGCCTCGCGGCGGCAAGATGCGAACCTTATCGCCTTTCTTAACCGCTCTTCCCGGAAGCTCTACACTCTCCGGTCGATGCCGCTCAAAGTTTAGTCCAAACGAAAGCCGGGACGAGAGCGTCCTAAACTCTCGTTCCAATTCTCTACCAAGTTCCGGGTTATTGGCCTTAACCTGCGAGATTAGATCTGTAAGTCGGGACATTAGATCGCGTCCCTCCAGGCTTCGTAAATCATAACCATCGCTAGGGTATCCAGCTCACAGTATTTGAGAAGTGCCGACTCCACAGCGGCACGAGCTTCCGCGGGAATGTCCTCGAACTGTAACTTTCCGTATGCCGTCATAGCTGCCCCACCGTCGTTGATCTTATCCATTGCCATGATCGCGGCGTAATCTTCTGCAGACTCGTCGGTAAATAGCGGCGGAAGTAATTTGTATGGATCACGGAATTTCCCATTCCCATCGTCAACGACCCAAATTTGTTCTCCAAAATTCCGGCTTTGGATTCCGTGAATCGAACCATAAACAGGTTGGGAATACTTTTCTTTCAGAAAGTTTGAAGAGTTTATGGTCGCGGGAAGAACATACTTGATCGAGATCGAACCATTTGTCGCCGGATCGTAGTAATAGCGTGTGACAATATAATGGAGATCCACCATATTACGGGGGCCAGGTGCCCATTCGCCTTCAAGCTTGCCAGTCGGTTGGGTGATTAACTTGATGAAGTCGCACAGCTCATCGCGGTCAGGGATCACTTCAGGGGCTTCAGCCATCAACTGAGAGTAGATGGCGCAGAGCATCGTATTCTCATAACTGTGGTATCTAAAGATCGTTCCCTCGTCATTTGCAAGCTCGGCTTTCAACGCACGAACGAAATCATAATTCGGAAACGATCCAGGAGTTGCGTTTAGGTATTCCCCGACGTGCGAGACAACCCCATTTGCATCCACGGTGTGGTGAGAAAACTGAAATGCAATGTCTTCATAGGGCCGTCGTCCGCGTAAAAATGGAATCACCGGCTTCGATCCCTCAAAGTCGATAAAGTGAAGTGGAAATGACCATGAATCAATTTCTCTTCGCAAGTTGTCCCGATCCAGCCAAATAGCAGAATCACGATTTTGAACCTTGGAAATCTGAAGCCACTGTCGTTCCGTCCGCGACAGGCCGGCTTTGTCATCAGTTTTCGGCTTGATAAATGCCTCGTCCAGGTCCGACATCTTGAACCTTTGTTCCTTTACGATGCGTTTCTTGTCGCCATACCAGAGATCGAATGCATTTGGTATTTCAAAGTCCTCGTCATTCCAACCAAGGCGTTCCCCCCAACACTCATGATATCCACTCCTCGGCTCATCGTCCGCCGCGACTTCTGCATGAGTAAATTCACAATCCTTGCAGCCGGGATGCGGGTCGGTCAAGAGCTTTATGTCACGATCATAATGATCGGCATAGGCGTTAACCACACCCTCGAATGTTAAGCCACCAACTTCGCTCGCGAAAATCTTCTCGCAACAACCATCTACGTTAATCGATCGGAGCAATCTGGTGGCCAGATCTTCGTCAGTCAGGTCCGCAGATGCTTCGATTTTCCGACGACCATCTACGTCCCTAACTAACCTGAATTTTTGATTCAAACCATCCGTTCCGCAACGAACAGTTTTGTCAGTCAGCATCAAGTGGGCACGGACGTCAAGATCCGGATACGCAAGCTGGATGACGTGCTTTTGAAATGCAACGTCCTCAATATACTCCTTCCATTTAGAACTAATTGATCCATCCTTATTTAGCATCGCTGCTTCGTCATCAAAGTCGCATGATTTTGCTTTTACCTCATAAAGGTCAATTACATTGCCGTTCTTGATAACAATATCTGTCCTGATCAGGAGCGTTCCGTAACAGAAACCAGCCTCGAATAGTGTAATTTGATCGGCCTTGAGGTAATCGTTGGTTAACTCAATGGCTACTTCGTCATTGGGCGTCTCAATACGTATTCCTTCGGGATAATAGCATCTTGCTAACGCACCAACCTGGAATCCACCGTCCGCAAGAGCGGCGAGAAATGTATCTTCTACCCTCTGATTAACGTAGGCAGATTTGCCTGTATAGAAAAGTTTTGTGGGGCACTCAAGCGCGAGCTTAAACTTCGATTTAGTGAAATATCGCGGCATAAGAAAATTCTATCTAACGCATTGGATTGATGTTTGTGGGATCCATCCAGTCGTTATGATGAATCGCCGTCGAGGTCGCCGGGTGATCAGTCGTTCAATGTCCGGGATGAACGGGGCGATTCGGTTCAGTTGAGCCTGGCCGCTTTGCGGTGCGGACCTGGGAGATCGTGTTCGGTTATAACTGACACCGGAGTTATAGCACGATTATTTTTTTTGATGCAAGAAAAAAGTGCAGAAAAAAGTGCATTCAAGTGCAGAGTGCATGGTGCAAAGCGGAAATCAGTGCAAAGTGCATAGTGCAGAGTGCAAAGCGGAAATCAGTGCATAGTGCAAAGTGCAGAGTGCGAAGTTCCGGTTGAGGAGTTCACAGTTTAGAAGTCAGAGTTCAGAGATTTGAGTGCTGGGTTTTGAGTTTGGAGTGATGGGTTTTGAGTTTGGAGTGATGGGTTTTGAGTTTGGAGTGATGGGTTTTGAGTTTGGAGTGATGGGTTTTGAGTATGGAGTTTTGCGAACAAAGTTCGGTTTGAACTTGAGTTTGTTTGATGGTGACTCGATTAGGTTGGGTTACGTGTCAACTTGATTGGGTCGAAAGCAATCTTGATTCGGGATGAATCGAACTAAGTTTTCCCTCGATCAAACAAAGAACGGCGTTGTTCGATCTTATAATCTTCCGAATCGGGATAAGATTTCCTTTCATCAGATCAGGTAACGACGCGATCAAACAAAGATCGGGTTCGAATCAACAAAGATTGATCTTTGTCGATTCAAGATTCAAGGGATGCAAGATTCAAGAGGTCCGTTTTGATTCAAGATTCAAACTGAGATCTGATTCAAGATTCAAAATTCAAGAATCAACCTGAGATCTGATTCAAGATTCAAGATATTCAAGATTCAAGCGGTTCAAGAATCAAGAGGTAAGTTCCCGAAGCCAGGCCGAGGATCGTCTCGGATAACGGATCACAGTTCCTGTCGCGCGAGTTCGGCGGTTTTCTGAGGGAAAGCGGGCTCGGTCACGTGCGGACGTCGGTCAATACCGCAGGTGAACGGAAAGATCGAAAGACGGCATCGATCACTGTCCGAAGAATGTCTCAGGCAAACGGCGCTGATCGATCTTGACGACGTCCGCGTACAGTTCGTCGCGCATGTCAGGCGATACAACGAGACGCGTCCGCATTCGGCGCTCGTCCACCTGACCCCCGCCGACTTTCTTTTAGGCCGAGTCGAGGATAAACTCAAGGTCCGCGAAGAACGGCTCAACCAAGCCCGTTCCGCCAGGATCAAGTCAAGAAATCAGGCGTCTGGTTTCACCTTAACGGCAAATTGAAAATTCCGGTTTCCGCTGAACCAAAACCTGTCTGCGTTCGCTTCCGGACCCGGCCTGATGCGTTTCTTGGTGTTCTCAGGAACAAAACCGGACATTAACAACCATATTGAAGGAGATTTCCGATGATTTTCGATTCAAAGGCGTTCTTGTACTCAAACACCCTAACGCATGAGGGAAAATTGATCGTTTTCGGCATTGAAGACGGCGGCGATGGGCAGGCGAATATCTGGTACACGGTCAAACAGGACGGTTTCGAGAAAAGCTATCTCGACGCGAACCCGAGTCAGATCAGCGGTTGGGAAGAATGGAAACTCCTCGGCTTTCCGAATGAGGACGACGACACTTCGGTCACTGCAAAGGAAGAGAAGGATCGCAAAGCCCAGAGCGATCCGAACAGATTTCTTATCGGCTCCTCATATCAGAGTTCCAGCCGAACCGAAATCGCTCCGATTCAGGTGGTTTCAGGACTCCGGTCACCTTTACGTTTTCCGACAGTCCAGAGACAATACGCTGCTCGCGGATCGCTTCGTACTCGATGGAATGGCCAATAGGCTGACGCGGAAATTTGAAGTGCGGTACAGAAGGAGCAAAAAGCGGTTCAAGTCGGCCGGCTCCGAGACCGGCCTTTTGCAGAAGATCGACTCGCTCGATTTCAAGGATATCGAAGGCAAACCGTTTTATGAGCCGACGACCGAGCTTTCAGTAATCTGTAACCTGACCGCGGGCGAGTTTTCGGTCGTGCTTTTGCCGACCAGCCAGCAAGATAAGTATCGCTGGCACATATTTGCTTACAACAACGAAACAAAACTCGTTGAGATTACAAGCATTCAAGCTTCCGACGAAGGGCTGTTCGACATTCAGGACCAGGCCGTTCAGGATCCGACGATGCGGTCGGTACCCGGAATCATCAGACACAAGCTTGATTTCAAGGACGCCGCCTTCTCAAGAGGGTTGACGGCGACGAGGTACGAGGTTCAGCGGGCGACCCAGACCGATACCGGTACGCAGCTGATCCGCGATTCGATCCGCGTCATGGCGGCCTTTGTCACGACCGCCGGCAATACCGTCGCCGTGAGCTTTTCTGTCGCCACCGACGGAACCTTGTCGCAGATCGCGGAGACCCCTTCGGCGACCGAACAACTCCGCTTTACCCCAAAGGCGGTTCTGCTGCCGTTCAACGATCTGGACGATATCGTGGCGCGTGTCGACGAACCTCTGCCGAAGGGCGCGATTCAGGCGATCAGACAGGGCGACGACGAAAAAGAATTGCTTACCATCGGGACCGCGGACGCCCCGGGCGTAAAGCCGGCGGATTCCGTTAAACTTTCCTCGATCGCCGATTTCAACAAGGTGTTTCAAACGGTGATGACGATCGATGAGAATACGTTTGAAGTCTCGCCGCCGTCTGCCGCAATCGGCAATTGGGAACTTGTTCCCGAGGATCCGAAGACGCTTTATGAGGAATGATAACCGGCTATCGGACGGTTGACGGGCGTTTGCGGATAACGGCGGTCAATCATGGCCTCGAGACCGGAGACAGGGTCCGGATTACGGGTACGAGGGACTATTCGGGCGTGTATTCCGTCAAATCGGTCGGCAACCGCGAGATAACATTCGAAAGCACTTCATGGGAGACCGGATCCGCGATCAACGTCGGAAAGATCCGGGACAACCGACGGCACTCATTGGTGTTCGACGGCGTTGACGATTATGTCCAGCTCCCGGCCATGACATTCGATTTCGCGAAAGGGGTTACGCTCGAAGCCTGGGTTCGCTATTACAGCTTGCGCAATTGGTCGCGTATTCTCGACTTCGGAAACGGACAAGGCAATCTCAACATCGTTCTCGCGAACACCGACGTGTCGGGCGAACTCAGATTCTTCATCGACAATGAGGAATCAGTGGCCTACGTCAGTGTTTCGGCTCCCGATGCACTGCCGCTCGATAGCTGGATTCACGTTGCGGCAACGGTCGAGCCGTCGGGAAAGGCGACGCTCTACACGGACGGAGTCGAATTGGCATCGGGCATGCTGGAAGGGACTCCCGAGCCGGTCAGCCGAACCCAAAATTACATCGGAAAAAGCAATTGGGAAGGGGACGAATTTTTCGAAGGACAAATCGCCGACGTTCGGATCTGGAGTCGGGCACTGAGCGGCGATGAGATCCGGAACAACATGTACCGTCCGCTGACCGGTCAGGAGAAGGATCTTCGCGGTTTTTGGCGTCTGAACGGAATCGCGGATGCGCAAACTCCGGACTTCTCGGGATTCGGGAACGACGGCGTTGTCTTTGGAGGTGCGTACATCAGCGGCAGCCGCATCGGCCGCGACGTTTCGGTACCGTTCGGTTCCGGCGCCACCCCGAAATCACAACCGGCGACGCGCTTTGATAACGACAACCTGATCGCCGTCACCTCGGGCGCCGTCTATACCGAGGAATTCGAGTTTCGCGTGTGGGGCACGAGGGGCGATCCGGTCGAACCGCCGGTGAACCCGTTTGAAATCATTTGGCGCGGCAAACAGACACGCGCTTCGCTTGAATGGAGCGAAATCAAGCCGTTAGATTCGACGGCGATCGAGAACATCGGCGTGTATTGGTACAAGGCAAGCGCCCGCTTCCGGGTTCCGGACGGGATCAGATTCGTCCGCCAGTTCGGAATCGCAAAAGTGACTGGCAAATGGTCTGAGATCGAGATCAGAAAGCACGCGATCGTGATGATTTCGGATACTGTCACAATGGTCACTTATTCCGATTCCGCGAATCTTGAGACATTGACCGATCCGTCCAACGAAAATCGCGATACGTGTCGGCTGATCGCCCGATATGAATTGCGGCAGGCGCGTCTCGAGATTCAACGCCGGTCATTGGCGGCCGCCGCCGCCGACAGCAGCCCTGCCGCTTTGCAACGCAAGATTGACGAAAAGACAAAGTTCCTCGAAGTTCTCCAACTTGAAATCGACCGCTGGTCCGAACGCCTGGGATGGGCACGTCAGAACCTCGAGGACATCAAGAAAAAAGTCACCGTGTTCTGGAGGGAAAATTACACCGCCGAATCATTGGTGCTCGACGTTGGATCGTATCGTGATCTCGGCGCCTACTACAATGAGGTTCGCGGCAGAGATTGGGGAAAAGAAATCTGTTCCGTGAAGGTTCCCGACGGTCTCTGTTTGACTCTTTATGAAAACATGGACTTCGATGGTGAGAGTCTTCCGTTGACTTCCGATACCCCGCGGCTTCGTCCGTATCGTCTGTCCCGACGAGATACAAGCTGGCACGATGAAGCGTTGTCTCTAGCGGTGCATGTCAGAAATGGCTCATCCGATGCCGAGGAAGTAGAGCGTGACATCAACCTGCGTCAGGTCGCGTTGGAGGTTCGTGAGAGGGGCGAAGCAGGACGCACGGGAGGCGATTGAGCAATTAAAGGTAGCGCTGGATGACCCGGGCAATCCGTCGCGGCGCCTGGAACAGGTCAACGATGATCTCGGAAAGATACAGATCCCGGCGCTCTCGGAATTTCCGGGGACGCAGGCGCAGTCGATGCCGACTATCAAAAGATTCAAGGGACTCGGAACACCGGCCGCGGTGATTGCGTTCGTGAAGCCGACAGGCAGACTGCATGCTCTCGAAACCTGCGAAGGCAACGTACAGCTGGCATATTTCGATGAAAACGGCCGGATGCGCCAGACCAATTTTGACGCAACCGTGGATTCGGCCAACGCCTTTTCCGAGCAGTGGATCGTGGATCCGATCGTCCGCTCGTGCCTCGATTTTTCGGGTGGACAGTCTTTGACTCTCGATGAATCGGTTGAGCTCGGGAGACGAATGGACGGCCGAAGCCTGGTTTTTCTATCCTTTGCCCGACAACGGCGGCCAGTGGAGGCTGTTTTCGGCCAAGAGTAAAGACGATCCGGTGATCGTAGTGAAATCCGGCGATGAAGAAAGGCTCGGCTTGAAGGTCGACGGCAGATTCTTCGACAGCGCCTTCGATATGAAGGAGCTTTCAATCGGTTGGCATCATTTGGCGGCGGTTGCCAACGAGGACGGGACTACATTTTACATCGACGGGCAAAACGTCGGCACGGCAGAGGCCAAATCAAGCGAAGACATTTACGGCATTTGCAGCAATCTCGACGGGCCCGGACAATCGTTCGGAAAGGTGGCCGAAGTGCGAATCTGGGAAAACGCGCTGAGCTCCGAAGAGATTCTCGCGAACAGCGTGACGACGCTTACCGGCAACGAAGCGGGTCTCGTCGCCTATCTTCCGATGACCGATGGCTTGGGCCAATCAGTAACGGATAGAAGCGGGAAACCGTCATGACGGAACCGTCGTCGGAATCCCCGCTTGGGTGGCTTGCACGGCTCCGATCGGGCATTTCGGGCACCAGGTAGTTCGGTTTGACATGGCTTCCGACAGCATCAACCTTCCGCACTTTGGAGCCGGTGCTTTCAATCAGAATCAGATCACTTATGAAGCGTGGGTTCGCTACGACGATCAGCGTAGCCGGATTCGAGTCGTTACTTTTGAGAATTCAACCACGTCCGATAGCATCGCCCTGATCGTTGACGGGAATACCGACAATTTGACGATTGAGGTCGCCAACGCCGAATCGCAAAAGCAGATTTCGGCCGACAACGCGCTGAAATGCGGCGAATGGCAGCATCTTGCCGTGACCCTCGACCCGTCAGGGAACGCAGAACTATTCGTCAACGGAATCATGGTGAAATCCGGAATAGTCCACGCACCGCCCGACGTCGATTTTGATTCGAACTTCATTGGGAAGGGATTCGCGGAATCAGGCGAGACGTACAGTGTTTTGATCGCCGAGATTCGCATTTGGAACATTATCAGAACCGTGGATGAGATTCGCAACGGTATGTCGCGGCGCTTGTCGGATGATGTCGACGGACTGGTTAGTTATTGGCCGCTTGACCAGCATTCGCTCAAGAAGTCATCCGCGTCCGGGGATCCGATAACGGTTAAGGACAAAGTTGAAACGTGGGACGACGGAACGTTGGCCGGCGAATCGTTCCTGATGATCAGCAACACGCTTCCGATAAGCGGTAACACGCTCGCATGTGCGGAATACGCGACAATCGGCGTAGATCTTCGGACTCAAAAAAAGACATCGGTCATGCGGCGCGGTTTTCTCTCGACGTCTCCGGGCCGTATCGATCTGATTTCCGGAAAACGTGTCGAATCGCTGGAGTTGGTCTGGATCGGGAACGGACAATTCGAACCGACTTTGCTGGGCTATATCGAAGGCCCGCCGCCGGTGCCGAGCGAGAATCTGACGATCGAAGAGAATTACAATGGCGCGGCGTCGGTCGAATTGTCGCTGTCTGAGGACATGGAATACACCTGGCAGCGCTCCGACGACCTTGGATTCGGTGTCAAGCTTGATGCGTTTCTGGGCGTCGACACCGAGGTTGAAGCCGTCACTACCGCGCTTGGAGTCGGAACGGCGGAAAAACTGTTGGAAATACGGGGCGGATACGCCGGAAACTTAGAAACCGGCTACCAGTTTCAGAATGAGAGCACCATAACTGCCGGGTCCGGAAGAAAGATGGCGGATCGGCTTGAACTTTGCGGCACCCGCGAGACTGAAGCGAAATTTCCGCAACTCGGCAAGCGCTTTATTCCGAAAAACGTCGGTTATGCGCTCGTCGTTTCGTCTCCCGCCGACGTTTTCGTATCGCGTCTCGCGCGAACCAGGAAGATGATCAGTTACCTCGTCTTGCCGATCGAGGGAATTCCAATCGACGTCAACACCGTGACCTTCATGATCAATCCGGCATACACGATGAGCGGCAGTCTCGACGGCATGACGGGAAGCGTCGCCACCAGTCAGCGATTTTTCCGGCACGTCCCCGAAATGCGGGCGCAGGTCGGCTCGCTTTATCCCGCAAGCTATTTCAGATTGCGGGAAGCATATGATCTGAAGAGTCAGATCGAAAAGCAGGACAAACAGCGCGAATCATATTTCGCCCAGTTCAATTCGGGCCTGCTCGACGCGCCGTCCCTAAATCGTGAGATCGAGAAAGGGCCGGCGCCGGTTACCGCCGAACTTGATCGCGATGGTGACAAGAAAGTGGAGGCGGCCGACGGTGCGACGGTGGCCGCCTCCGCACAGCTCATTGAATGAAACGCAGGACAAGGCCAAAGCGGACCTCGGATCGCAAAAACAAAGGCGGTCGAAAAGCAGAACGAGATCAAGGACAAGATCAAGGATATTCAGGTGCAGGCGCACGCTTCGGCCGCGTTTTCGAGTTGGCAGCGAAAAATGGAGAATATTCCAGATCCGCGCGGGAAAGCGGAACATCGTCAACAATTACGTCTGGGACGCCGACGGCGGGTTGCGATCGGAGGCACAAACTTTTGCGAGTACGGCCGAGCATACGATCGGCGGGTCTTTCAGCATGAACGCGGCACTCGGCCATCAGAGTTCGCTCAATGTAATATCGGCCGCCGTCGATCTTTCGCTCCAGGGCACCGTCTCGCTTGCGCTGACAATGAGCAAGACTCAGAAAATCAGTCGCGGCGTGGAACTGAACATCGACATGAGCGAGATCGAATCGCGCGGAGTCACGAACTACAATGATTCACCGATTCAGCCCGGCGAAAAGGTCGATCGTTTCCGATTTATGAGTTATTACCTTGAAGGGAGCACGAAGAATTTCGATGATTTCTTCGAATATGTCGTCGACCCGGAATGGCTGGCGAGCAACGATGAAGAAGCGCGTGCGTTGCGCCAGGCGCAGAAGTTCGCCAACAAGGCCTGGCGCGTGCTTCACCGCGTGACGTACGTCGAGCGTCCTGCGCTGGCCGATTTTGGCCGTGACGTGCGGTCGGTGACGGCATCGCAGGGCGGCGCGCTCGAGACCGATTTGAGTAGCCTTCGTGACAAGATCCGGCAGTTGCAAAAGGAAAATACGGAAATCAAAGACTTGCTGAACCAGATTCTTCAGAAGGTTTCGAGGCAGTGAATCGAACTGTCCGCGCAGCGGCGCAGAGCTGAAAAAAGTGACGCGGCGCGAATCGGGGTGTCACAATCCGAATTCATTTCAACATGCGTTTTAATCGTCACGGATCGTCACATCGCGTGACAATGAGCAAGACTCAGAAAATCAGTCGCGGCGTGGAACTGAACATCGACATGAGCGAGATCGAATCGCGCGGAGTCACGAACTACAATGATTCACCGATTCAGCCCGGCGAAAAGGTCGATCGTTTCCGATTTATGAGTTATTACCTTGAAGGGAGCACGAAGAATTTCGATGATTTCTTCGAATATGTCGTCGACCCGGAATGGCTGGCGAGCAACGATGAAGAAGCGCGTGCGTTGCGCCAGGCGCAGAAGTTCGCCAACAAGGCCTGGCGCGTGCTTCACCGCGTGACGTACGTCGAGCGTCCTGCGCTGGCCGATTTTGGCCGTGACGTGCGGTCGGTGACGGCATCGCAGGGCGGCGCGCTCGAGACCGATTTGAGTAGCCTTCGTGACAAGATCCGGCAGTTGCAAAAGGAAAATACGGAAATCAAAGACTTGCTGAACCAGATTCTTCAGAAGGTTTCGAGGCAGTGAATCGAACTGTCCGCGCAGCGGCGCAGAGCTGAAAAAAGTGACGCGGCGCGAATCGGGGTGTCACAATCCGAATTCATTTCAACATGCGTTTTAATCGTCACGGATCGTCACATCGCGTGATGTTATAAAGACGGTTTCTCCCCAGTCAGTGTTATGCTGACGAGTATTCAAGGTCTCTTCGTGTCGAAGATAAGGAGAAACCGTTATGGAAGTATACTACGGAGTCGACTTTCATCCACATCAGCAGACGATCTGCTGGCTGGATGACGGGACGGGGAATTGAAAACAAGAACGATATTCCACAAGAACCGTGAGGAGTTGGCCGGGTTTTACCGGGAGATGCCGAAGGGAACGGTCGGCATCGAGGCGACTGGGAAGGCCGACTGGTTCGAGGAACTGATGTTTGAAAACGGACACAAGTTGCTGGTAGGCAATTCGGGTTTGATAAGGAAGAGGGCGGAGTCGCGGCACAAGTCGGATACGCGGGACGCGGAGAACATCCTGACGCTGTTGATGAGGCAGGATTTCCCGGCGCTTTGGAGAAGGAGCCGGGAGAGCGTGGCGATCCTTGAGATGATCCGGCTGAGGTCGGGGCTGGTGAGGCAGCGGACGCAGGTTTACAACCGGCTGCAGGCGCTGGCGCACGATTTCGGGCTGCCGAAAGGGGAGGATGGGGACGCAAGCGTACCGGGGAGACCCTGGAGGCGGTGCCGGCCGATCCGCGCAAGGCGCTGCGGCGGGAGATCCTGCTGCGGACGGCAGAGCAGCTGAGCGGGAACATCCGCGAGATCGAGCGCCGGCTTGAGGAAGAAGGCGGGATCGATCCGCGGGTGGCGTTGCTGAGGACGCAGGCCGGGGTCGGCATCCTGACGGCGCTTTGCCTGATCCATACGCTGGGCGAGGTCGCGCGCTTTTCCTCGTCGAGGCAGGTGGTTGCGTTCGCGGGACTTTGCCCGCTTGAGAAGAGCTCAGGAGCCCGGGTAGCTTCGGCGGGATCAGCCGTGCGGGGTCGCCGCTGCTGCGCTACATGCTCGGGCAGGCGGCGAACGCGGCGGCCCGGAGGGACGAACGGCTGAGGGCGTTCTACCGGAGACTCGCCAGAAAGAAAACCAGGCGGGTGGCGAAAACGGCCGTCACCCGAAAGCTTCTTGTCAAACTCTCGGTCATGTTGCGGGAGAACATCACCGCACGGGAGTTTGACATGCGTGGCAGCACAGCCGGAGATACCCGTGGTGAAACAAGGTCTGAAATGACCGTCGCGTGATTGGGTTATCCGGCCTTCTGCCCGTTCGGGGGCAGATGTGCGAAGCAACATCAAGGGAAGAAGTCCCGGGAAACGGGCCTTCGCCAATACCCGGATAGATGAATGAGTGGACCGCGCCGAACGGGGTCACAAGCCGAAAGGCTTTGCTCGCAAAGCGCCTGGCCGCGCCAACAGGCGGCAGGTGGCAAACAGAAAGAAACGAAAAACAACCGGCAGCGAGGATGATCTTGAATGGACAAAGGCACTTTCTTCGACGCCCCCGGATCGGGGAGCGCCGGAGGTGTGTCCGGGCGGCGAGCGGTGCCGGCCGGTCTGGTCGAACCCGAAGAAGGCTATGGAAATGCCGCTCATGTGGAAATTGAGGAAAAACAAAAAACGTTTTCCCTCAATTCCCACAATCGCTTGGAAAAGCCAAAAAGCGGCTTTTCCACATTCCCACAGCCACGGCTGCTGGGTATAAATCATTGAAAACCAAAGACAAAGACAGATCAATTCTCGGGACAGCAACATCTGACACTGCCCCGGAGATAAGGATAAT
This sequence comes from Acidobacteriota bacterium, assembly GCA_016715115.1. Classification (NCBI taxonomy): domain Bacteria; kingdom Pseudomonadati; phylum Acidobacteriota; species Acidobacteriota bacterium. Next base: position 8,348 of record JADKBM010000003.1, on the reverse strand, counting down.
GACGACGAACCTTGAAACCGGAACCGAACTTTCTTTCACCAATATCATTGGCGAACCGCAAAGTTCACTTCCGAACTTGACACCGAAACCGTCTTTATAGATGTTTCACACGCTCTGGAATCGGTTTACGTTGAAACACCAGGCTTGGCTTCGCCGGCGCCTGGTGCTATCGATACGGCGCGTGCTTCGCGCGCTTCGGTGGCGTGTGCGAATACGCGTTCACGCCTGAAGGCGTAACTCTGACGGGTACGTGTTCACGCCTGAAGGCGTAACTCTGACGAAATCCCAAATCCCAAATCCCCAATCCGAAATCGGATCATTCTTCCCACGTATCGACGCCTTCGCGTTCGACGTGATAGCCGACCTTTTGCAGATGCCTGACGACGTCGTTTCCGTGGCCGTCGTCGCGGACCTCGAGGAGCGCTTCGATCCCGACATAGCCGAGCGGCGCGAGCCACATCGCGCGTCGGTGATAGACCTCGATCACGTTGGCGCGCGTTTCGGCGATGCATTTCGTCAGCGTCGCGAGCATTCCGGGCCGGTCGGCGACAAGCACCTTGAGCATTATGTAGCGGCCCTGGCGCACCAGAACCTGCTCGAGAACGCGCGTCAGCAAGTTCGCGTCGATGTTGCCGCCGCACAACACGGTGCAGACCACATCGTCCGGCTTGACCTTGATCTTTCCGGCGAGCAATGCCGCCACTCCGGCCGCGCCTGCACCCTCGACGACCAGCCGGTTGTTCGTCACCGAATGATGGATCGCGCGCGCGATCTCTTCTTCCGAAACTTCAACGACCTCGTCGACATACTCCTTGATGATCGGCAACGTCAGCTCGCCCGGACGCTTGACCGCGATGCCGTCGGCGATCGTCGGCAAGGCCTTGAATTCGATCGGCTTTCCGGCCTTTAACGATTGGTTGACCGAGCCGCAGTGCGCGGCCTGTACGCCGACGACGCGCACGTTCGGCAACAGATTCTTGACCGCGATCGCGATTCCGGAAATGATCCCGCCACCGCCGATCGGCACGACGACGAGCGTCGCTTGCGGAAGGTCCTCGACGATCTCCCAGCCAATAGTTCCCTGTCCGGCGATGATGCTGTAATCCTCGAACGCGTGCACATATGTCGAGCCTTGTTCCTTTTGTAGTTCCTTTGAGTAGGCGACCGCCTCGTCAAAGCTTCCGCCCTTCAGGATCACTTCCGCGCCCTGCGCTTTGGTCGCCGTGACCTTTGTGAGCGGTGCCGCTTCCGGCAACACGATCGTCGCCTTGATTCCCTGCAGGCGCGCCGCCATCGCCACGCCCTGCGCGTGGTTCCCCGCCGAAGCGGCGATCACGCCGCGCTCCTTTTCTTCCGCCGAAAGGCGCGAGATCTTGTTGTACGCGCCGCGCATCTTGAACGAACCGCTGCGCTGCAGGCATTCGGCCTTGAGAAACGCTTTCGCGCCGATCTCGATCGAGAGCTTTTCATCCGGAGAGGATCGGTGTCGGGATGATAATGCCATTCAGTATCTTTCGGGCTTCCTGGATGTCGGTAAGTTTCACGCTCATAAGTTCCGAAGATTATACGCCGAAAAAGGGTTTTCGATGAAGAGCGTTGAATTCAAAAAAGAAGTCCGGTGACAGAACGTCGGTAAACGTCTGATGTTTTAACTCGTTGCGGAAGATCTGCGGCATCGGGGAAGGGATTCGTTCTTCGGGCGATGACTTCCATTCTTTTGGGCTGCCGCGGCCGATCGAGATTTCGCCGAAAACAAATGCAATTCGTTTCGAATCTGCGATATATTTAATACATAACTTTAGAAAAGGGAGGAAATTATGGAAATCGGTATCGGCCTTGGGTTTATTTTCCTGGCATTCATCGGACTCGCACTGCTCGTCGTCGCGGCGAAGACGATCAAGATCGTTCCGCAATCGAGCGTTTTACTCATTGAGCGCCTCGGCAAGTTTCATCGGCTTGCGACCAGCGGACTGAACATCATCGTTCCGTTTTTTGAGTCGCCGCGCGCGGTTTACTGGACCAACGTTCGGCCCGGATTGACGTCGATCGATCTTCGCGAACAGTACATCGACCTTCCTCCGCAACCGGTCATCACGCGCGACAACGTGACGATCAACGTCGACTCGGTCGTCTACTGGCAGATCACGGATCCGATCAAGGGCGTCTACGAGGTCACCGACCTTATCGGAGGTCTCGTCCAGCTGACGATCACCGGAATGCGTTCCGTGATGGGCGAGATGGACCTCGACCACACGCTCTCGTCGCGCGATCAGATCAACAACAAACTTCGTTTGATCCTCGACGAAGCGACCGACAAATGGGGCGTCAAAGTCACGCGCGTCGATGTCAAGAACATCAACCCGCCGGAAGACGTGAGGATCACGATGGAAAAGCAGATGACCGCCGAACGCAACCGTCGCGCGCTCATCCTGACGGCCGAGGGCGACCGCCAGGCGGCGATCACGCGTGCCGAAGGCGAAAAGCAGGCGGCGATCACGCGCTCGGAAGGTTTGAAGGAATCGGCGATCCTCGAAGCCGAGGGTGCGGCGCAGGCGCGGCTGCGAAACGCGACGGCGGAAGCACAATCGATCGCGCAGATAGCGCAAACGATCGGAAGCGCGGCCGAAACGGCCCAATACCTGATCACGGCGCGCTACATCGAGTCTTTGCGCGATATGTCGCGGTCGCAGAATTCGAAGGTCATCTTTATGCCGGTGGAAACGTCGAGTATGCTCTCGAGCATCGGCGCCTTCAAGGAAGTTTTCGCCGAAACCGGCGAGAAGAAGGAACAGCTTCCGAGTCCGCCGAAGTCGCCGCGCGAACTGAACCGGTAGGAGTATTGAATATGTCGAACAAAGGGTTATTAGGGTTGGCCGTCGTATTGATCGGCGGCATATACGCGGTCTTTGCCTTCGGCTTGAGGACGGTTCCGGCCGTTCCTCCGGTCGAAACGTCGGTCCACGACTTCACGATGAAGAATATCGACGGCCGTGAGGTCAAGCTGGATGAGTACAAAGACAAGGTCGTGTTGATCGTCAACACCGCGAGCAAATGCGGTTTGACGCCTCAGTATGAAGGGTTGCAGAACCTTTACGACAAATACAAGGACAAGGGCTTTTTCGTTCTCGGTTTTCCAGCCAACAATTTTATGGGCCAGGAACCCGGAACGGAACAGGAGATCAAGGAATTCTGCACTCTGAAGTATAAGGTGACGTTTCCGATGTTCTCCAAGATCTCGGTCAAGGGCGACGACCAGCACGCGCTTTACCGGTATTTGACCGGTCAAAAGGACTTCGGTGGCGACATCACGTGGAACTTCGAGAAATTCCTGGTCGACGGCAACGGGCGCGTCATTGCCCGCTTCAGCCCGTCGACCAAACCGGACGACCCGGCCCTCGTCGCGGCTGTTGAAAAAGCCCTGAAATAGAAACTGTCAGGCGGTTCTGAAACCGAATCGCTCGACGATCTTGTAAGTTGAACCGTTCGAATCGACGAGACTCTCGTAAACCGTTACACCGGAAACACCGAACTCGTCCGATTCGAACTTTTTCAATATGCCGCGACGCCAACGCGGACGCCGTTCGAGGATCACGTACCCGACCGATCGTCAGGTGCGACGTGAAACGCCGCGTTTCCCTTCGAAACCCTAGTTTTTCGCACTCCGTTTCGAATCGCCCGTGCAGTCGGGCGAGCGTTGAAACGTCACCGTTTACTCCGAGCCAGAGAATTCTTGGATTTCTCGCATCGGGAAACGCGCCGGTTCCGCAGATCGACAGTTTGAACGGCGGGAATTCCGCAGCGATCTTTTGCGCGGTGTCGCGGATCGAGTCCAATTGCCGCTCGGCGGTGTCGCCGAGGAATTTCAGCGTCAAATGCAGCTTTTCCGACCGTTCCCAACCGACCCGCAAGCCCGGAAACTCCGAACGCAGTTCGCGCGCGTAGACGGCCGCTGCCGAGCGCGCGTCGTCAGAGATATCGATCGCCAGAAATATGCGTTTCATACGAACGTTTCAAATTTACCATTAACAATTTGCGATTAACGATTAGGAAAGCGTTTCTGCTAAAATCTTCTCCGAAATGAGTCTCATCAAAGTTCTTCTGGCCATATTGATCGTTGCTGTCATCGCCGTCGGCGGAATTTCTTGGTGGCTTTACAGTTCGCTCAATCAGCCGGTGCAGCATTCGAGATCGAACGAGTTCATCAATATCCCGAAGGGCTCGACGCCGAACGAGATCGTCAACAAACTCGCCGCCGAGGGCGTCATCGCAAGTCCGACGGCGACGAAGATCTATTTGCGAGCCTTCGGCGACGCTTCGAAGCTCAAGGCCGGAGATTATCAGTTCACCTCGCCGATCACCCCGCTGCAGGTGCTCAAGGAACTTGAAAAGGGCGAGGAGCGAACGATCAAGCTGACGATTCCCGAGGGCTGGACGCGTTTTTGATATTGCCAAACGCGTCGCGGAAAAGTTCCCGGTCGACCCGCCAATGGACGAAAAATCGGTGCTCCTCTTGATGGACGACGTCTCGCTGATCAAGGACATCGATCCGACCGCGAAGAATCTCGAAGGCTATATGTATCCGAGCACCTATAGTTTTCCGATCGGGACGGAGCCTAAAGACGTCATCAAGAAGATGGTCGATCAGTTTCGCAAGACCTGGAAACCGGAATGGAACGACCGCGCGAAGACCCTCGGACGGACGCCGCATGAGGTCGTTACGATCGCATCGCTGATCGAGACCGAGTCGAAATTCGACGCCGAGCGCCAGATCGTCGCCTCCGTGATCTACAATCGCCTGGGCAAAGGAATGGCGCTCGGAATCGATCAAACCGCGGTTTACATTGCGAAAATGGAAAATCGCTGGGACGGCACGATCCACAAGAGCGATCTTGAGTCGAACTCGCCGTACAATACGCGGAAGTTTTCTGGAATCCCGCCCGGTCCGATCTCGAGCGTCAGCGAATCGGCGCTCGAAGCGGCGCTCAACCCGAAGCAGACGGACTATATTTTTTATGTCCTCAACGTCGAGAAAAACGATGGCTCGCATCATTTTTATGCCTCGGCCGCAGAATTCGAGCGCGGCAAAGCGGCGTATCAGATCTGGCTCGAAGAACAGCGAAAGAAGAAACGCGCCAGCGGTGAGCAGTGAGCGGGACTCGGTGCATAGTGCTAAGTGCACAGTTCATAGTGGACACGGACTTGAAACATCTTGAACTCTCGACTTTGCACTATGCACTTTGCGTTATGCACTATCCTAACTACTGATGATCAAACTTCTCGCACTCGATCTCGACGGAACCTTGCTTGACTCGCGCGGGGCGATCCCGATTGCCAACAAACGGGCAATCCGGCGCGCCGAGGAGAAAGGCGTGCTCGTGACGATCGCTACCGGAAGACGCTTTCGCGATGCACGTCCGGTGGCGCTCGAGATCGGCTTCAACGCCCCGATCGTGACGCACAACGGCGCGATGCTCAAATTCGCCGAATCGCTCGAAACCGTCGATGTTTCGCTGATCGCGACCGAAACCGTTCGCGAGATCCTTCGCGTCGGACGCGATTTCGGCGGCGATGCATTGATTTCGGCCGATCCGAATGGGAAAGGCACGCTGCTCTACGACGTCATTTCGGCCGAGAACATCCCGCTCCAGAAGTACGTCGCCTGGTCGCGGCTGCTGCACGGCGACGAAGCCGAGGAGGCGATCCATCACGTCGAACGCCTCGAGGACGCGCTCGACGCGGCCGAGGTCATCCACGTATCCTTTTCCGGACACTGCAGCGCGATGTTCGATCTCGAGCGTGTGCTCGAGGACGAACTCGGCGAGACGGTCAATATTTGGCGACCATTTATCCGCATCTCGACTTCACGCTGCTCGACATCCTTCCGCCGAATGCGTCGAAAGCCACCGGCGTTCACAAGTTGGCGATGGCGCACGGATTCTCGCACGAAGAGGTGATGGTCTGCGGCGACAATTTCAACGATCTGGAAATGCTCGAATACGCCGGAACGTCGGTCGTGATGGGCAACGCGTCACCCGAGTTGAAGGATCGCGAAGAGTTTTTCGTGACCGCGAACAATGACGAAAACGGCGTCGCCGCGGCAATTGAGCGGTTCATTCTGAGGGAAACCGGAAGCCCCTGACTCACAGCTTGAAGCCCGCAGCCCGAGGCTGGAATCTATCCGTCAACGGAACGAAGTTCCGCCGTTTCAAATCGAACAATTTGTTACTATAATCAAACCTTAATCATTTTGACTTCATAAATTACAGGAGACTATCAATGGCGAACAGAACGGCAGTTATCGAAACGAACAAGGGAACGATCAAATTCGAACTTCTTGAAGAGGACGCGCCGAAGACGACCGAGAATTTTCGGCTCTTGGCGGAAAAGAACTATTATGACGGGGTCATTTTTCACCGCGTTATCAAGAATTTTATGATTCAGGGCGGCGACCCGCTCGGCGAGGGTTACGGCGGTGAATCTGCCTGGGGCGGAAAGTTTGACGACGAGATCAACAAATCATCGTCGCTTTACGGCGGCTCGTACGAACGCGGCACGGTCGCGATGGCCAATTCCGGACCGAACACCAACGGATCGCAGTTTTTCATTATGCACATCGATTATCCGTTGCCCCCGAGCTACACGAAATTCGGCAAGGTCATCGAAGGCCAGGACGTCGTCAACGCGATCGCCGAGGTCGAAACCGGCTACGGAGACAAACCGGTCGAGCCGGTCGTGATGGAACGTTTACATCGAAGGCTAAAACGTTTGGATTTTGGATTTTGGATTTTAGATTTTAGATTCTGGGTTTCGAAAAGTGAAAATTCGAATTTGGAATCTGGAATTTGGAATTTGGAATAGCCAAAATCCAAAATCCAAAATCGAATGCGGTGTGTTGTTCAGCGCGTTTCGCGCGCGAGGTCACGGTTGACGGCGAGGTAACGGGAGAGATCGGTCGCGGTCTCCTCGTCCTGCTTGGCGTTTCGGCGCGACGATTCGAGGCTGAAGCGCTGTTTCTCGTCGACAAGACGCTGAATCTGCGGATATTTGAGGACGACGAGGACCGGATGAACCTCTCCTGCTCGAAGTTGGGGGCGAACTTCTCGTCGTTTCGCAGTTCACGCTTTACGGCGACGCGCGGCGGGACGCCGGCCATCGTTCATCGCCGCCGCGGCCCCGGACGATGCCAACCGGCTCTATGAGTTCTTCGTCGCTGAGGCAAGAAAACAGGTCATAAAAGTGGAGACCGGCCGCTTTCAGGCAATGATGGATGTCGAACTGGTCAACGACGGCCCGGTTACGATCCTGCTTGACAGCGACCGTCAATTTTAGGAAGAATTTGAAATTTATGTTTAAGAAATCATTGGTCTTAACCGTCATTTGCGCGATCGCCCTGACAGCGGCGTGCGCTGACAAATCGACAAACACGGCGACGAACAAGAAGCCGTCAAACACGAATACGGCTTCCCAGATTATAAGAAGGGCGTCACCCCCGTTGCCGACAACGAGATCGCGGTCTTCGAAATGGAGGAACCTGCCTACGGCACGATCAAGATGGAGCTTTACTCGAATGTTGCGCCGCTGATGGTCGCGCGGTTCAAGGAACCCATCAAGGAAGGCTATTACAACGGCATCGCCTTCCACCGCGTCAACGCGAGCGTCATTCAGGCGGGAAACGCCGACACCAAGGTCGGTGCGAAACCGCAGCCCGGAAAGGAAGGCGATTCGGGCAAGCCGAACGTCACGGCGGAGTTTTCCGACATCCCGTACGACACGGGCATTCTTGGCGCGGCGCGCCTCGGAAACGACGTCAATTCGGCGAATTCCCAATTTTTCATCACGCTCAAACGCGAACCCGCGTTCGACAAGAATTACACGATCTTCGGCAAGGTCATCGACGGTATGAACAATGTCCGGACCATCGCGGGCGTCCCGAAAAACGGTGAAGCGACCGACGCAGTCAGGATCAAGTCAGCGACGATCAAGCGAAGTGATTGAAAAGGCAAGGAACAAAAGGAGCAAAGGAAAAGGCGAAGGCAAGGAAAGGAGTTGGACCCTCTCGTGTTTGCCTTTTGCCTTTATTATTTGCCTTTTCTCCCCCTTGCCCCACTCTTCCTTTTTCCTTCCCCTCCCCTTTGCTTTGCCTTTTCCCCTTTCCCCTTTTGCCTTTTCCCCTTTCCCCCTTTTTGCCTTCTGCCTTTCCCTTTTCCCTTCCCTTTCCCGGCTTTTTGGTCATCGGACTCTCCGTGCTCGCGTAGCTCAGTGCCGGGATAGAGCGTTCCCGCCTCCGGAGCGAAAGGTCGCAAGGTTCGATCCCCGCCGCGAGTATTTTCCATTTTGACCAAGCTTTC
>JADKBM010000002.1 GCA_016715115.1 Acidobacteriota bacterium | reverse complement strand
AAATCTCGGACCTGTCGCCGATCGCCCGGATATTAGCATCTTCAGGTTGATCCGCGTCACCCGCGGCGAGGCAAATGTTCTTTCGCGAGTCGTCAGGTTTTTCAAAGAACCCGATTCAAGATTCCAGGATTCCAAGGGTTCCAGACTTAGAATCCCGAATCGCGTGGCAATCGCGTCGAGTCGGTACCATCTGCGGTAGCGGATGGTTGGACGCGGCACTCCCGGACCGAAGCATTGATACCAACCTATCTTCAACCATCCGCTACCGCAGATGGTATTGACTCGTCCCGGCCCCGAATACAAAGATCCCTTGGGGCTTTTCAAAGCTCCCGAGTTGGGATTCAGGCGTCGTGCGGCCGCGGTTGCCCACCCGCTAACGCAGGCGGTACTGACTCGCTGATCGTCGGGTTCGCGCGTTGCCGCGGCCGCACGACGCGAAAGTCCGAAATATCCCAAATCTCGGACCTGTCGCCGATCGCCCGGATATTAGCATCTTCAGGTTGATCCGCGTCACCCGCGGCGAGGCAAATGTTCTTTCGCGAGTCGTCAGGTTTTTCAAAGAACCCGATTCAAGATTCCAGGATTCCAAGGGTTCCAGACTTAGAATCCCGAATCGCGTGGCAATCGCGTCGAGTCGGTACCATCTGCGGTAGCGGATGGTTGGACGCAGCACTCCCGGTCCGAAGCATTGATACCAATCTATCTTCAACCATCCGCTACCGCAGATGGTACCGACTCGTCCCAGCCCCTAATACAAAGATCCCTTGGGGTTTTTCCAAGCGCCCGAGTTGGGATTTGGGCGTCGTGCGGCCGCGGTTGCCCACCCGCTGACGCAGGTGGTACTGACTCGCTGATCGTCGGGTTGGCGCGTTGCCGCAGCCGCACGACGCGAAAGCCCGAAATACCCCAAATCTCGGACCTGACGCCGATTGCCCGGATATTCGCATCTTCAGGTTGATCCGCGTCACCCGCGGCGAGGCAAATGTTCTTTCGCGAGTCGTCAGGTTTTTCAAAGAACCCGATTCCAGGATTCCAGGATTCCAGGATTCCAAGGGTTCCAGACTTAGAATCCCGAATCGCGCGGCAATCGCGTCGAGTCGGTACCATCTGCGGTAGCGGATGGTTGGACGCGGCACTCCCGGACCGAAGCATTGATACCAATCTATCTTCAACCATCCGCTACCGCAGATGGTACCGACTCGTCCCAGCCCCTAATACAAAGATCCCTTGGGGTTTTTCCAAGCGCCCGAGTTGGGATTTGGGCGTCGTGCGGCCGCGGTTGCCCGCCCGCTAACGCAGGCGGTACTGACTCGCTGATCGTCGGGTCGGCGCGTTGCCGTGGCGGCACGACGCGAAAGCCCGAAATATCCCAAATCTCGGACCTAACGCCGATCGCCCGGATATTCGCATCTTCAGGTTGATCCGCGTCACCCGCGGCGAGGCAAATGTTCTTTCGCGAGTCGTCAGGTTTTTCAAAGAACCCAAATCCAAAATCCAAAATCCAAAATCCAAAATCCAATCCAAAATCCAAAATCCAAAATCCAAAATCCAAAATCCCCCATTTGTAATATTCCGGTCAAAACGAATCCTCTCGCCCGTTGAATTTTGAAGTTTCCGCTCTTTGCGTCTATTCTTTTAGGTTCTAACTGCTTTCATTTATGAAACTGTCACCAACCGAAATCTTCAACGGTAAGAAGATCTTTTTTATCGGCGGCACCGGCTTTGTCGGCAAGGTCACGCTGTCGATGCTGCTCAATAACTTTCCAGATCTCGGACGCGTTTATACGACGGTTCGGGCGCGCGACGCGCACGAATCGCAGAATCGCTTCTGGCAGAGCATCGTCACGAGCCCGACGTTCGATCCGTTGCGCGAAAAATACGGCGACGGGTTCGAGGACTTCATTCGTGAAAAGGTCGTCCCGGTCAACGGCGACGTCGGGAACGAATATCTCGGAATGAATGAGGACGAGGCCCGCGCGATAATGGAAGACACCGACATCATCATCAACGGTGCCGGAAACGTGACCTTCAATCCGCCGCTCGAATCCGCCCTGCGCACAAACGTCGTCGGCTCGCACAACATCATCAAACTCGCGCGGATGATGAAGCGCCCGACGGTCGTTCACGTTTCGACCTGCTTCGTCGCCGGCAAGCGGAGCGGAGCGATCTGGGAAAACGAGCCGGTCGTCGGATATTTCCCGCGGAAGAACGAACTTATCGGAACGACGTTCGACTTCAAAAAAGAGATCGAGGACTGCGCCCGTTTGAGCGAGCAGGCGCGCCAGGAAGCGGACGATGCGATGCAGGCGGCGAAATTCCGGGAACAGGCGCGCAAGCGTTTCGAGGAGGAAGGACGCGATCCGGACGACGAATCCGAACTCAAATCCGCGATCTTCCGCGAGCGAAAGATGTGGATCCGCGAACGCACGACCGAACTCGGCGCCGAGCGCGCCGAATACTGGGGCTGGACGAACATTTACACCTATTCGAAATCGCTCGCCGAGCAGATCATCGCCAGCCAGGACGACATCGTCAAAACGCTCGTCCGTCCGTCGATCGTCGAATCGGCGCAGTCATATCCGTTTCCGGGTTGGAACGAGGGATTCACGACGACCGCCCCGTTGATCCTCATCGCACTTCGCGGCCAGCCGATCATTCCCGTCAACGAGAAGCTCGTGCTCGACATCATTCCGGTCGATATGGTCGCCGGCGCGATCCTCGGCGCGGCGATGAACGCGCTCGTCGACGACAATCCGCCGCTCGTGTTCCAGGCGTCGTCGGGCGATTCGAACCCGAACGATATGAAGCGCATCGTCGGGCTCGTCGGACTCTACAAACGCGACTATTTCAACGAAAAAGACTCCGGCAACAAGTTGCTGAACAAGGCCGCGGCGATGATCGAAACATCGCCCGTGCCGCAGAAGACCTATGAGCGATTCTCGGCGCCGATGCTCAATAAACTTGCGAAACGGGCGAACAATCTGCTCGACAAAGCGGCGCCGAACTGGGCCGGCGGACGTCTTTCGAACATTGTTTCGGATCTGAAAAAGTCCGTCACCGAATTCGAGAACACGACACAGGAAACCATCGACGCATTCGCGATGTTCAAGCCGTTTATGATCGATAACGCGTACGAATATCGATCCGACAATATCCGCGCGATGATGTCGATGATCAAGGACCGCGAAAAAGATCTGTTGCCGTGGTATCCGGAAAGGCTCGACTGGTACGATTACTGGCTCAACGTGCATTTTCCGGGAATGCGAAAATGGGTCCTTCCGACGCTCGAAGAAGAACTCAAGAAGGTCGAAAAGCGTTCGTACACCTACAAGGATCTGCTCGATCTGTTCGACACCTCGGTCAAGCGCTTCCCGACGCGGGTCGCGATGAAGATCGAACGCGGCGGCCGCCGGGAGCAATACACTTTTGAGGATGTCAAAGAACTAACCTTGCGTGCCGGCGGGTTTCTCGCCGAAAAAGGCATCAAGACCGGCAGTCGCGTCATCCTTTTCTCGCACAATATGCCCGAATGGGGATTGACCTATTTCGGGATCCTGAAGACCGGCGCGACGGCGATCCCGATCGACCCGGCAAGCTCGGTTGACGAGATTGTCGCCTTCGCTCGCGCCGGTGAGGCGTCGGCGATCGTTCTGTCTCCGAAACTGGCGTCTGAGAATCCGGATCTCGCCGAGCGCCTGAAAACGGCCGGACTCGAGATCGACGTCTGGACGTTCGACGAAGTTTTCGAGATGCACTCCGAACAGGAAGAAGCGCGGCGCAACGCCCTTTTGCCGAACAAGATCCCGTCGAGTTCGATCGCGTCGCTCATATTCACGTCCGGCACGACCGGCACGCCGAAAGCCGTGATGCTCTCGCACAAGAATTTCGTGAATATGATCTCGATGCTCTCGTCGGTGCTCGAAATGGACATCAACGATGGCGTTCTGTCGGTTCTGCCGATGCATCACACGTTCGAGTTCTCGGCGGGGTTTCTGACGCCGTTTTCGAACGGGACGCAGATCACGTATTTGGACGAACTTTCGTCGGAAGAACTCCCAAGGGCGATCGAGAGCGGTCACGTCACCGGAATGGTCGGCGTTCCGGCGCTATGGGGAAATGCTTCACCGACGGATAAAAACGCGACTTCGCGAGCGCGGCGACTGGTTCGCGGACCTCGCCGACAGCGTCATCGATTTCAACGCCTGGCTACGCGACAACACGCCGTTCAATCTAGGCCCGATCATCTTCTTCCCGATCCATCAGGGAATGGGCGGACGGATGCGATATCTGATCTCGGGCGGTTCGGCGCTCAGCGAAAAAGTACAAAAAGACCTTCACGGACTCGGTTTCGATGTCCTTGAAGGCTACGGCCTGACGGAATCATCGCCGGTTCTGACGGTGGCGCGTCCGGGCAACAAATTGCTCCGCGGGAGCGTCGGCAAGCCTCTGCCGGGCGTCGAGGTCAGGATCGAGAATCCGGACGAAAATGGCGTCGGCGAGGTTCTCGCGCGCGGCCAGAACGTGATGGTCGGCTATTACAAGAACGACGAGGCAACGGAGGCCGTGATGCAGGACCGATGGCTCCGGACCGGCGACCTCGGGCGGCTCGACGAAGACGGAAACCTGTTCATCGTCGGGCGATCCAAGGACGTCATCATCGATTCGAACGGCAAGAACATCTATCCCGACGAGATCGAGGATCATTACGGCAAGTCGAAGTTCATCAAGGAAATGTCGGTCGTCGGATTGCCCGACGAAGACGGCGGAGAAAAAATCGCCGCGCTCGTCGTTCCCGATTACGAGTTCGACATCGCGCTCTCGCGCCGACACGAACAAAAAGGTCGAAGAGCATTTTCGGGAGGTTTCGGCCGGGTTGGCTTTCTTCAAACGCGTCAAGACGATGCATCTGACCCCGTTCGAATTGCCGCGGACGGCGACGCGCAAGGTGAAACGGCCCGAAGTCGTCGAACTGCTCCAGAATCTGGAGGCGAAATCCAAAAACAAGACCAAGGTCGAGGCCGAAGCAAAGGGGGACGACACGGCGCTTTGGATCCGCAAGGTCGTCGCGTCGGTGTCGAACCGCGCGCTTTCGGAAGTTTCGATCGGCGACAAACTCGCGGATCTCGGATTCGATTCGCTGATGTTCGTTGAATTGCAGGCGGCGGTCGAAGATGCCGGCGGCCGCGTCGTTTCGCCGGACACGCTCAACGAAGTGCAGACCGTCCGCGAGCTTCTGACGGCAGTCCAGCGGGTCGACAAATCGAAGAAACTCGTCGACGAGCCGAGAAAGGAAGAAAAAGACACCGATGAGATCTTCGTCCCGTCGATCGTTCGCCGGATCGGAAATCAGGTCATCGATTTCGCGCAGGAGCGGCTTTACGACACGGTTCTCAAGACGAAGATCGACGGCGAGGGGAACGTTCCGCAGCACACGAACTTCATCGTCGCGCCGAATCACGCGTCGCACATCGACACCGGCCTGGTAAAAAAGGCGCTCGGCAAGGATGTCGCCGAACAGACGGTCGCGGTCGCCGCCGCGGATTACTGGTTCGACACGAAATACAAGCGCGCCTATATGAACAACTTCACGACGCTCGTTCCGATCGAGCGCACCGGAAGTCTGCGCCAGTCATTGCGGCACGTACCGATATTCTCAAACAAGGCTACAACACGCTCATTTTCCCCGGAAGGCACGCGAAGCCTGGACGGCCAAATTCAGGAGTTCAAGCCGATCATCGGTTACCTCGCGCTCAACGACAAGGTCGGGATTCTGCCGATCTATCTGTGGGGGACGTTCGAGGCTTTTCCGAAGGGAATGACGATCCCGGCGAAAGACAGCATCGGCGCCGAGATCGGGGCGAAGATCGGGAGATTTCTCGAATACGACGAGCTTTTCGAGATGACCAAAGGCGTTCCGAACACCGGAAGCTTATCGCCTGATCTCCGCGCGCGTTCAGCACGAGATCGAAAATATGCGCGACGGCAAGCGCGACAAATTCGATGTTGCAGCGGTCCGCAAACGATGGAAAGCGGAACGCCGGAAGTCGCGGAAGCAGGAACCCGTCATCGGCGAATGATTGGATTTTTCATCGAAAACAAGATGAGATTTTGAACATGCATGAAGCAATAAACGAAACACCTGTTAAAGCCGCTGCAAATATGAAGTTTGCTGCCTATTTCTGTTTCGTACTAGCACTCGCTGTCGGCACTTCTGCGCAGACTTCGCCGAACTTTGTCCGTTACGTGAATCCGCTCATCGGGACGCGGAAAATGGGACATACGTATCCCGGAGCGACGGTTCCGTTCGGCGCGGTTCAACTGTCTCCCGACACCGACGAGCAACCGTATCTGATCGGCGGCAAATACAACAAGGAGACATACCGTTATTGCGCCGGCTACCAGTACGACGATGCGACGATCGTCGGGTTTTCACATACGCATTTTTCCGGAACCGGGCATTCGGATCTCGGCGATTTTCTGATGATGCCCACGGTCGGACCGCTTCAACTCGAGCCCGGCGACAAAAACGATCCGAAGTCCGGATTCCGTTCGGCGTTTTCGCACGAAAACGAGACCGCGGAACCGAATTATTACAAAGTTCTGCTCGAAGACGACTCGATCACGGCCGAAATGACGACGACCACCCGCGTCGGATTTCATCAATACACTTTTCCGGCATCGGACGATGCGCACATCATCCTCGACCTGATGCACGGCATCTACGATTACGATGGCAAGAACGTGCGGACATACGTGCGCGTCGAAAACGACCGCACAGTCGTCGGTTTTCGCGAGACGACCGGTTGGGCGCGGACGCGGACCGTCTACTTCGCGATGGAGTTTTCGAAGCCGTTCAGGAATTACGGGTTCAAAGACTTCAAGCCGTCGCCATACCGCGGTTTTTGGCGCAAATTCGATCAAACGCGTAATTTCCCCGAAATGGCGGGAGAACAGGTCCGTGCATATTTCGATTTCTCAACGGCAAAGGGCGAACGGATAATGGTCAAGTTTGCCGTCTCGCCGGTTTCGACGGCCGGGGCGATGCGGAATCTAAAAGCGGAAACGCCCGGCTGGGACTTCGAAAAGGTCCGGCGCGACGGCCGCGACGCGTGGAACCGGGAACTCGGCAGGATCGCAGTCACCGCCGGAAACAAAGACGACCTCGTGAATTTCTACACGGCGATGTACCACGCGTTTCTATCGCCGACGGTTTATCAGGATGTCGACGGGCAATACAAAGGTCTCGACCAAAACGTCCACCGCGCGGCCGGATTTACGAACTACACCACGTTTTCGCTGTGGGACACATACCGTGCGCTCCATCCGTTTCTGAATCTCGTCCAGCCGCGCCGCAACCGTGACATGATCGGTTCGATGCTCGCGCATTACGACCAGAGCGCGCACAAAATGCTGCCGGTTTGGTCCCACTACGCGAACGAGAATTGGTGCATGATCGGGTACCATTCGGTTTCGGTTATCGCCGACGCGATCGTCAAGGGCAACCTTCAAGGCATCGACGCGAACCGCGCGCTCGACGCGATGGCCCAAACGGCACGGACGAGATATTACGACGGGCTCGGACATTATATCGATCTCGGCTATGTACCGGACGATAAGAACTCGTCATCGGTTTCGAAAACACTCGAATACGCCTACGATGATTGGGCGATCGCTCAGGCGGCGAGGAAGCTTCGACGCGAAGACGTTTTTCGCGAGTTTTCGAAGCGTTCGGAAAACTGGCGAAACGTCTTCGATCAGTCGACGGGCTTTATGCGTCCGAAATCGAGCGCCGGCGAATTCGCCCCGAAATTCGATCCGCTCAAAACCGAAGGCCAGGGTTTTATCGAGGGCAACTCTTGGAATTACAGTCTTTATGTTCCACACGACCCAGCCGGACTGATCGCGCTAATGGGTGGGAAGCAGAAATTCGTGGCGTACCTCGACGAGCTTTTCTCGATGCATCTGCCTGACGAGTTTTTTGCCGAGACCGAGGACATCACCCGCGAAGGGATCATCGGCGGCTATGTTCACGGGAACGAACCGTCACATCACGCCGCGTATCTTTACAATTGAACCGATGCGCCCTGGAAGACGCAGGAACGCGTCCGGGCGATCCTGAAGCATCAATACCGGGCCGCGCCCGACGGGCTCGGCGGAAATGACGATTGCGGACAGATGTCGGCGTGGTATCTTTCACGGCGATCGGTTTTATCCGGTCGCGCCGGGATCGGACGAATACCAGCTCGGCAGCCCGGCGATCAGGACGGCGCTTCTGAAATTCGAAAACGGTCGCAGTCTCGCCGTCGAGGCCGTGAATCAAAACGAAAGGAACGTTTACGTAGACCGCGTCGAACTCAACGGCAGGGTGCTTGACCGAACCTTCATACGTCACGCGGAACTGGTCGGTGGCGAAAGCTCCGGTTTTTTTATGAGCGAAACGCCCAGGATTCGAAATCGCTGAAACCCTGAGAGATATGCAATCTTCAAGAATGGGGCATTTTCAAGGAACTTCGCGGCCGTGGCGGTTGTGCTTTTATTCGCCGTCGTTGCGTTGGCGCAGAAAAACGGGGAGATCGACAAGAGCCGGCTTGCGGCGCAGGTCAAGACGGAGTTCCTGCACGCCTGGAACGGCTACAAGAAGTATGCGTGGGGCCACGACGATCTTAAGCCTTTGAGCAAGTCCTTTCGCGACTGGCACGCGCCCGAGACGGTCCTGATGACTCCGGTCGATTCGCTCGATTCGCTCTATCTGCTGGGATTCAAGCGCGAGGCGGACGCTACGCGGCGATATATTACGAAAAATCTTTCGTTCGACAAGGATATCGAGGTCCAGAACTTCGAGATCACGATCCGCGTGCTCGGCGGGTTGCTTTCGGGTTATCAGATCACGGGCGACCGGAAACTTCTCGCGCTTGCCGACGATCTCGGAAAACGCCTGCTACCGGTCTTCGAGTCGCCGACCGGTATGCCGTACCGGTACGTCAATCTGAAAACAGGCAAAACGCGCGGCGCGGTTTCGAATCCGGCTGAAACCGGAACGCTTTTGATCGAATTCGGGGCGCTTTCAAAACTGACGGGCAAAAGCGTCTTTTTCGACAAGGCGAAGCGCGCGCTGGTCGAAACGTTCCGGCGCCGGTCGAAGATCGGCCTTGTCGGGACAAACATCAACGTTGAGACCGGCGAATGGACCAACACCGACAGCCACGTCGGCGGCGCGATCGATTCGTATTACGAGTATCTGCTGAAATGCGCGATTCTTTTCGACGACGACGATTGCCGGAAAATGTGGGAGGAATCGATCGGGCCGGTCAACAAATATCTCGCCGACGAGGTTAACGGCGAACTTTGGTACGGTCACGCGGATATGAACACCGGGAAACGCGGCGCGCGCACATTCGGCGCGCTCGACGCCTTCTTTCCGGCGGTCCTGGCCTTGTCGGGCGATCTGCCGCGCGCGCGACGGCTTCAGGATTCGGCGTTCGCGATGTGGTCCGGCACGGCATCGAGCCGGAAGACGTACGATTACGTGAACGCCGCAGTGATCGACGCCGGTTATCCATTGCGGCCTGAGATCGTTGAATCGGCGTACTACCTTTTCCAGTTTACGAACGATCCAAGTACCGCGCAATGGGCAGACGGATGTTCGAGGATTTCGTTCGCTATTGCCGGACGGAAGTCGCGTTTGCCGGACTGAAAAGCGTCGTCACCAAGGAAAAAACGACTATATGCACAGCTTCGTGCTTGCCGAAACTCTGAAGTATTTTTACTTGGTCTTTGCGCCGCCGCGAGAACGATCGACTTGAAGAAGGTGTTTTCAACACCGAAGCTCATCCAATCAAAAGACTTGGCCGGCGCCGAAACGCGCCAGATGATTGATCGCCCGAACTAGACAAAACAATCCTGTGAAAAATACGTTCGGTTTCGGTTGATGAACTGTATTTTTGCCGCTTTGATCTTGCCGATCCGCCCGGCCGGCGGGGGGCGCGCCGCGGCCCCCGGGCGCACCGTCGAGCTTACCGGGCCCCGCCGCGCGGGGGGCGCGAGATAGAGAAAGAGTTCGCCCCAACGAAGACGCCGGCGAAACCTTAAGTGCCCGCTTCAAGGTCGATTTTGAAAAATTCACGCTCCCGAACGGGCTTGAGGTCGTTTTTCATATTGACCGTTCCGATCCGGTGGTCGCGGTCGCGCTGACGGCGCACGTCGGGTCGGCGCGAGAGAAGGCGGGACGGACCGGTTTCGCGCATCTGTTCGTACACCTGCTTTTCCTTGAATCGGAGAATCTCGGCAAAGGCGGACTCGACACCTGATGGGAATTTCGCCTAAAACTCGCGTCAGGTGCGATCTTATCGAGCGAATCTCTACTTGGTCTGGCTCAAAGGACTCGCATCGATTCCGAAGGCTTTCGGATTTTCGCCAATGATCGCCGCCGCAAAAAATTTCGGCACGTATTTGATGTTTTCCTGTTCAAACTGTTGGAAATAGAGCGGCGGTTCCATGGACTCCTCTTTTCCAAACGTCTCACGGAGCAGTTCTGTTGTTTCGATCAGAGTCCAGAAGCTGATTTGCGGAGCTTTGAGATTGCGGGCAACTTCGGAAATATGTCTTTTTGTATTGCCTTGACCTCTATTAGGTGCTGACCGCCAGCGGCAAACCGATCGCATCGCTTTTTGAAATCACGGTCAATCATCATTCTGTAGAATTTCGCCGCCGCGCGTGCCGCCAGTTTTGGCTGGCATCTTTCGTCCGGATTTGTCGGCGAGGCTTTTGCTTTGGTTTTTAATCCAAGATCTTTGGCGGACGAAGCAAGAAACTGAAACATTCCCAAAGGCCGGTCGGAGCCTGCAAACAAGGGCAAAATTGGTTTCGATCATTGCCGTGTAAAGTCCGATCTTGAGGCGGCAGGTTCTGGGCGGAAAACTCTTCGTTTATGGCGGCGGCGTCTTAACGCCGCGCATCAATATCGAGGTCAAATCGTTTTCAACCAGCTTTTCGAATCGCATCGGTCAAGTTTTGGTAAGGAAAAGCGTTTTGAATAACTGTCAATTTGCGTGCGGATCAGCCGCAACCCTTCGGCATTGATCCCGTCCCCCTCGGTGCGTCCGAAAAGAGCCAGAATCTCGTCTGATTTGGCGGCGATGAACCGAGATTTCTCGTCATCGTCCATTTGCGAATAAGTTTTCGTCTCGACCGTCGGCTTGACCTCCGTTTTTTGCGCGCAGGCAAAGTGCGTGAGCATCGTTAGCAAAGAAAAACGGCAGAGAGAAGATTCTTTCATTTTAGTCACTCCAAAGGTATGGTTTTTCGCTGGACTCATACTACGGAAATCTCCCGACGAACTCAAGTTGCATTACTTTTCGGTTGCATTGAAAATAAGCGGTAACGTTGCTCTCCGTGACAGGCCGGGGCGAAACGCCACGGATTGTCACATCAGGGCTCATCCGATTTGCAGGAATTGGAATGCCGGCCGTGGACGCGCGGATCGGAAAACTGAAACCCGGCGCGGCGCGGCGCACGTAATACTTCGGTCTATACCCAGATTGGGAAGGCGCGAAACAAAGTCGCGCCGTCTAACCGTAAACTAACCGCTGAAAATCCTTTATCGTCTGGTGCTGGTCTTTTGTCTACTACTTTCGGTCCTCCGTCGTTCCGGCTCAAAAAACGGTATCGAAACCTACGTTCAAAGTCGATTTCGAGAAATTCACGCTGCCGAACGGGCTCGGAGGTCGTGTTTTCACATCGACCGTTCCGATCCTAGTTGCGGTCGCGCTGACGGCGCACGTCGGATCGGCGCGAGAGAAGGCCGGACGGACCGGTTTCGCGCATCTGTTCGAACATCTGCTGTTCTCCGAATCCGAAAACCTCGGCAAGGGAGGACTGACAAGATGAGCGCGCGGATCGGCGGTTCGGGCGCGAACGGTTCGACGTCGCGCGATCGGACGAACTATTTCCAGACCGTCCCGAAAGATTCGCTCGAAAAGATGATCAGGGCGGAAGCCGATAAAACTCGGCTGGTTCATCAATACCGTTACCGATCCGTGCTGGCGAAGGAAAAGCAGGTCGTCAAGAACGAGAAACGTCAGGGCGTCGACAACCAGCCCCTACGGACACACGTCTTACGTTATCGACAAGGCGCTCTATCCGGAGGACCATCCGTTTAACTGGCAGGTAATCGGATCGCTCGATGATCTTCAAAACGAAACGTTGGCGGACGTCAAGGAATTCTTCCGCCGCTGGTACGTGCCGAACAATGTGACGCTGACGGTCGCCGGCGATTTCGACACGGTTCAGGCGAAGAAATGGGTCGAAGGGTATTTCGGCGAGATCGAGCGCGACCCGAAGTCGCTCCGATGGAGAGAACGTTCGCGAGTCGTCAAGGAAACGGTCAAGCTCCTATCACGAGGACAACTTCGCGCAACTCCCCGAGCTAACGATGGTCTGGCCGACGGCCGAGCAATACAGCCCCGACGCCTACGCTGGCAATTCTCGCCGACTATCTCTCGAACGGCAAAAAAAGCGCCATTTTATCAGGTGTTGGTCGAGGACAAGAAACTGACTCGAACGTCGATATCTCGAACCAGGATTCTGAACTTGCGGGTCAATTCGAACTCTCGCTCCGCGCGTTCCCGGCAAGGACCTCGACGGAGCCGCCGCGGCGATCGGCGAAGCGTTCGCGAAGTTCGAAAGAGGGAATCAGCGGGCGCGACCTGGAACCGCATCAAGGCCGGCCAGGAGACACAGTGCCCCAGATTCGCATCGGGCGTCTCCGAAAGGTTTCCAACTCGCCCAGTACAACATTTTCGCCGACGATCCGGCTTCATCGCGAAAGACATCCAGAATATCCTCGCAGTGACCCCGGCGGACGTGACCCGCGTTTACGAAAAATACATCAAGAACAAGAACTATGTCGCGACGAGTTTCGTGCCGAAGGGCGATCCGGAACTTGCCCTCGAAGGGCTCGCGAAAGGCGGAGGTCGTTGAAGAGAAGATTTGAAATAGGCGCGGAAGACGACGTCGATCCGAACGTGAACGCGACTTACGAACGGACGCCGTCGAGCTGACCGCACGGTCAACCCTCGTATGGTCCAGCCGCCGTCGCAGTCGTCGTGCGCGACCGTCTGGCAACAGAAAATGACGAACGGGATGACGGTTTACGGGATCGAGAACCGGGAGGTTCCGCTCGTTCAATTCCGGAGATCGGTCATCGA
>JADKBM010000001.1:300000-466258 GCA_016715115.1 Acidobacteriota bacterium | reverse complement strand
CGATCATTCCCGTCAACGAGAAGCTCGTGCTCGACATCATTCCGGTCGATATGGTCGCCGGCGCGATCCTCGGCGCGGCGATGAACGCGCTCGTCGACGACAATCCGCCGCTCGTGTTCCAGGCGTCGTCGGGCGATTCGAACCCGAACGATATGAAGCGCATCGTCGGGCTCGTCGGACTCTACAAACGCGACTATTTCAACGAAAAAGACTCCGGCAACAAGTTGCTGAACAAGGCCGCGGCGATGATCGAAACATCGCCCGTGCCGCAGAAGACCTATGAGCGATTCTCGGCGCCGATGCTCAATAAACTTGCGAAACGGGCGAACAATCTGCTCGACAAAGCGGCGCCGAACTGGGCCGGCGGACGTCTTTCGAACATTGTTTCGGATCTGAAAAAGTCCGTCACCGAATTCGAGAACACGACACAGGAAACCATCGACGCATTCGCGATGTTCAAGCCGTTTATGATCGATAACGCGTACGAATATCGATCCGACAATATCCGCGCGATGATGTCGATGATCAAGGACCGCGAAAAGATCTGTTGCCGTGGTATCCGGAAAGGCTCGACTGGTACGATTACTGGCTCAACGTGCATTTTCCGGGAATGCGAAAATGGGTCCTTCCGACGCTCGAAGAAGAACTCAAGAAGGTCGAAAAGCGTTCGTACACCTACAAGGATCTGCTCGATCTGTTCGACACCTCGGTCAAGCGCTTCCCGACGCGGGTCGCGATGAAGATCGAACGCGGCGGTCGCCGGGAGCAATACACTTTGAGGATGTCAAAGAACTGGCGCTTCGTGCCGGCGGGTTTCTCGCCGAAAAAGGCATCAAGACCGGCAGTCGCGTCATCCTTTTCTCGCACAATATGCCCGAATGGGGATTGACCTATTTCGGGATCCTGAAGACCGGCGCGACGGCGATCCCGATCGACCCGGCAAGCTCGGTTGACGAGATTGTCGCCTTCGCTCGCGCCGGTGAGGCGTCGGCGATCGTTCTGTCGCCGAAACTGGCGTCTGAGAATCCGGATCTCGCCGAGCGCCTTAAAACGGCCGGACTCGAGATCGACGTCTGGACGTTCGACGAAGTTTTCGAGATGCAATCCGAACAGGAAGAAGCGCGGCGCAACGCCCTTTTGCCGAACAAGATCCCGTCGAGTTCGATCGCGTCGCTCATATTCACGTCCGGCACGACCGGCACGCCGAAAGCCGTGATGCTCTCGCACAAGAATTTCGTCAATATGATCTCGATGCTCTCGTCGGTGCTCGAAATGGACATCAACGATGGCGTTCTGTCGGTTCTGCCGATGCATCACACGTTCGAGTTCTCGGCGGGGTTTCTGACGCCGTTTTCGAACGGGACGCAGATCACGTATTTGGACGAACTTTCGTCGGAAGAACTCTCAAGGGCGATCGAGAGCGGTCACGTCACCGGAATGGTCGGCGTTCCGGCGCTATGGGAAATGCTTCACCGACGGATAAAAACGCGACTTCGCGAGCGCGGCGACTGGTTCGCGGACCTCGCCGACAGCGTCATCGATTTCAACGCCTGGCTGCGCGACAACACGCCGTTCAATCTAGGCCCGATCATCTTCTTCCCGATCCATCAGGAATGGGCGGACGGATGCGATATCTGATCTCGGGCGGTTCGGCGCTCAGCGAAAAAGTACAAAAAGACCTTCACGGACTCGGTTTCGATGTCCTTGAAGGCTACGGCCTGACGGAATCATCGCCGGTTCTGACGGTGGCGCGTCCGGGCAACAAATTGCTCCGCGGGAGCGTCGGCAAGCCTCTGCCGGGCGTCGAGGTCAGGATCGAGAATCCGGACGAAAATGGCGTCGGCGAGGTTCTCGCGCGCGGCCAGAACGTGATGGTCGGCTATTACAAGAACGACGAGGCAACGGAGGCCGTGATGCAGGACCGATGGCTCCGGACCGGCGACCTCGGGCGGCTCGACGAAGACGGAAACCTGTTCATCGTCGGGCGATCCAAGGACGTCATCATCGATTCGAACGGCAAGAACATCTATCCCGACGAGATCGAGGATCATTACGGCAAGTCGAAGTTCATCAAGGAAATGTCGGTCGTCGGATTGCCCGACGAAGACGGCGGAGAAAAAATCGCCGCGCTCGTCGTTCCCGATTACGAGTTCGACATCGCGCTCTCTCGCGCCGACACGAACAAAAAGGTCGAAGAGCATTTTCGGGAGGTTTCGGCCGGGTTGGCTTTCTTCAAACGCGTCAAGACGATGCATCTGACCCCGTTCGAATTGCCGCGGACGGCGACGCGCAAGGTGAAACGGCCCGAAGTCGTCGAACTGCTTCAGAATCTGGAGGCGAAATCCAAAAACAAGACCAAGGTCGAGGCCGAAGCCAAGGGGGACGACACCGCGCTTTGGATCCGCAAGGTCGTCGCGTCGGTGTCGAACCGCGCGCTTTCGGAAGTTTCGATCGGCGACAAACTCGCGGATCTCGGATTCGATTCGCTGATGTTCGTTGAATTGCAGGCGGCGGTCGAAGATGCCGGCGGCCGCGTCGTTTCGCCGGACACGCTCAACGAAGTGCAGACCGTCCGCGAGCTTCTGACGGCAGTCCAGCGGGTCGACAAATCGAAGAAACTCGTCGACGAGCCGAGAAAGGAAGAAAAAGACACCGATGAGATCTTCGTCCCGTCGATCGTTCGCCGGATCGGAAATCAGGTCATCGATTTCGCGCAGGAGCGGCTTTACGACACGGTTCTCAAGACGAAGATCGACGGCGAGGGAACGTTCCGCAGCACACGAACTTCATCGTCGCGCCGAATCACGCGTCGCACATCGACACCGGCCTGGTAAAAAGGCGCTCGGCAAGGATGTCGCCGAACAGACGGTCGCGGTCGCCGCCGCGGATTACTGGTTCGACACGAAATACAAGCGCGCCTATATGAACAACTTCACGACGCTCGTTCCGATCGAGCGCACCGGAAGTCTGCGCCAGTCATTGCGGCACGTGACCGATATTCTCAAACAAGGCTACAACACGCTCATTTTCCCCGAAGGCACGCGAAGCCTCGACGGCCAAATTCAGGAGTTCAAGCCGATCATCGGTTACCTCGCGCTCAACGACAAGGTCGGGATTCTGCCGATCTATCTGTGGGGGACGTTCGAGGCTTTTCCGAAGGGAATGACGATCCCGGCGAAAGACAGCATCGGCGCCGAGATCGGGGCGAAGATCGGGAGGTTTCTCGAATACGACGAGCTTTTCGAGATGACCAAAGGCGTTCCGAACACCGAAGCTTATCGCCTGATCTCCGCGCGCGTTCAGCACGAGATCGAAAATATGCGCGACGGCAAGCGCGACAAATTCGATGTTGCAGCGGTCCGCAAAAGATGGAAAGCGGAACGCCGGAAGTCGCGGAAGCAGGAACCGGTCATCGACGAATAAGAACTCGCCGATGCTTTTGTATTCTGTCGCTTTCTTCGGTCGCTGTGGCTTGTCCGCCAGGCGGTCCAAATCGTTGAAACACGGTTTCTTCGTTTGGCTCCGGATTAGATTCCTATTCGCGGAAATTCGCGGGCAAACTCCCCTTTGCGAAGCGCCGGCTTAACACCTATCGAAAAGAATCTGCCAAGAATTTCGACTGAAATTCTTGGCAGGCAGGATCAAGTCAAGCCGATCTCTACTTGGTCTGGCTCAAAGGACTCGCATCGATTCCGAAGGCTTTCGGATTTTCGCCAATGATTGCCGCCGCAAAAAATTTCGGCACGTATTTGATGTTTTCCTGTTCAAACTGTTGGAAATAGAGCGGCGGTTCAGATGACTCCCCTTTTCCAAACGTCTCACGGAGCAGTTCGGTTGTTTCGATCAGAGTCCAGAAGCTGATTTGCGGAGCTTTTGAGATTGCGGCAACTTCGGAAATATGTCTTTTTGTATTGCCTTGACCTCTATTGTAGGTGCTGACCGCCAGCGGCAAACCGATCGCATCGCTCTTAAAATCACGGTCAATCATCATTCTGTAGAATTTCGCCGCCGCGCGTGCCGCCAGTTTTGGCTGGCATCTTTCGTCCGGATTTGTCGGCGAGGCTTTTGCTTTGGTTTTCAATCCAAGATCTTTGGCGGACGAAGCAAGAAACTGAAACATTCCCAAAGGGCCGGTCGGAGCCTGCAAACAAGGGCAAAATTCGGTTTCGATCATTGCCGTGTAAAGTCCGATCTGAGGCGGCAGGTTCTGGGCCGAAAACTCTTCGTTTATGGCAGCGGCCGTCTTAACGCCGCGCATCAATATCGAGGTCAAATCGTTTTTCAACCAGCTTTTCGAATCGCATCGGTCAAGTTTTGGTAAGGAAAAGCGTTTTGAATAACCGTCAATTTGCGTGCGGATCAGCCGTAGCCCTTCGGCATTGATCCCGTCGCCCTCGGTGCGTCCGAAAAGAGCCAGAATCTCGTCGGATTTGGCGGCGATGAAACGAGATTTCTCGTCATCATCCATTTGCGAATAAGTCTTCGTCTCGACCGGCGGTTTGACGTCCGTTTTTTGCGCGCAGGCAAAGTGCGTGAGCATCGTTAGCAAAAGAAAAGCGGCAGAGAAAGATTCTTTCATTTTAGTTACTCCAAAGGTATGGTTTTTCGTTCGACCTCATACTACGGAAATCTCCTGACGAACTCAAGTTGCATTACTTTTCGGTTGCATTGAAAATAAGCGGTAACGTCGCTCTCCGTGACAGGCCGGGGCGAAACGCCTCGGCCTGTCACATCAGGGCTCATCCGATTTGCAGGAATTGGAATGCCGGCCGTGGACACGCGGAACGCAAAACTGAAACCCGGCGCGGCGCGGCGCACGTAATACTTCGGTCTATACCCAAATTGCGAAGACGCGAAACAAAGTCGCGCCGTCTGCCCGTAAACTAACTTATGAAAATCCTTTATCGTCTGCTGCTGGTCTTTTGTCTACTACTTTCGGTCCTCGTCGTTCCGGCTCAAAAAACGGTATCGAAACCTACGTTCAAGGTCGATTTCGAGAAATTCACGCTGCCGAACGGGCTCGAGGTCGTTTTTCACATCGACCGTTCCGATCCTGTAGTTGCGGTCGCGTTGACGGCGCACGTCGGGTCGGCGCGAGAGAAGGCCGGACGGACCGGTTTCGCGCATCTGTTCGAACATCTGCTGTTCCTTGAATCCGAAAACCTCGGCAAGGGAGGACTCGACAAGATGAGCGCGCGGATCGGCGGTTCGGGCGCGAACGGTTCGACGTCGCGCGATCGGACGAACTATTTCCAGACCGTTCCGAAAGATTCGCTCGAAAAGATGATCTGGGCGGAAGCCGACAAACTCGGCTGGTTCATCAATACCGTTACCGATCCGGTCCTGGCGAAGGAAAAGCAGGTCGTCAAGAACGAGAAACGTCAGGGCGTCGACAACCAGCCCTACGGACACACGTCTTACGTTATCGACAAGGCGCTCTATCCGGAGGACCATCCGTACAACTGGCAGGTAATCGGATCGCTCGATGATCTTCAAAACGCGACGTTGGCGGACGTCAAGGAATTCTTCCGCCGCTGGTACGTGCCGAACAATGTGACGCTGACGGTCGCCGGCGATTTCGACACGGTTCAGGCGAAGAAATGGGTCGAAAAGTATTTCGGTGAGATCAAGCGCGGGCCCGAAGTCGCTCCGATGGAGAAACGTTCGGGAGTCGTCAAGGAAACGGTCAAGCTCTATCACGAGGACAACTTCGCGCAACTCCCCGAGCTAACGATGGTCTGGCCGACGGCCGAGCAATACAGCCCCGACGCCTACGCGCTGGCAATTCTCGCCGACTATCTCTCGAACGGCAAAAAAGCGCCGTTTTATCAGGTGTTGGTCGAGGATAAGAAACTGACGTCGAACGTCAATATCTCGAACCAGGATTCTGAACTTGCGGGTCAATTCGAACTCTCGCTCCGCGCGTTTCCCGGCAAGGACCTCGACGGAGCCGCCGCGGCGATCGGTGAAGCGTTCGCGAAGTTCGAAAAAGAGGGAATCAGCGAGCGCGACCTGAACCGCATCAAGGCCGGCCAGGAGACACAGTTCTACAATTCACTGTCGAGCGTCCTCGGGAAAGGTTTCCAACTCGCCCAGTACAACATTTTCGCCGACGATCCCGGCTTCATCGCGAAAGACATTCAGAATATCCTCGCGGTGACCCCGGCCGACGTGACCCGCGTTTACGAAAAATACATCAAGAACAAGAACTATGTCGCGACGAGTTTCGTGCCGAAGGGCAAGCCGGAACTTGCCCTCGAAGGCTCGCGAAAGGCGGAGGTCGTTGAAGAAAAGATTGTTCAAGGCGCGGAAGACGACGTCGATCCGAACGTGAACGCGACTTACGAACGGACGCCGTCGAGCTTCGACCGCACGGTCGAACCCTCGTATGGTCCGGCGCCATCGGTCGTCGTGCCGACCGTCTGGCAACAGAAAATGACGAACGGGATGACGGTTTACGGGATCGAGAACCGGGAGGTTCCGCTCGTTCAATTCGAGATCGTCATCGATGGCGGATTGCTTCTCGAAGATATCAACAAGGTCGGAGTCTCGAATCTGCTGGCGCGGATGATGACCCAAGGAACGGCGCGCCGGACGCCGCAGGAGCTTGAAGAGGCGATCCAGCAACTCGGCGCTTCGATCCAGGTCGTCGCCGGCACCGAAGACATCCGATTCGGAGTTACGACGCTTTCGAAAAACTATGCGGCGACGCTCGCGCTCGTCGAAGAGATATTGCTCGAACCGCGCTGGGACGCGAAGGAATTCGAACTGGTCAAGCAAAGCGTCATCAGTCAGATCCGCCAGCAGTCGGCGAATCCGAACGCGATCGCAACCAATAGCTTCAACGGTCTGATCTACGGCAAGGACAACATCCGTTCGCGGAATCAACTCGGAACGGTCGAATCGGTCGGCGCGATCACGATGGATGATCTGAAAGCTTTCTACGCGAAGAACATTTCGCCGTCGGTGGCGCGGATGCACGTCGTCGGCGATCTCAGAAAGGCGGCGCTTGTCGGTTCGCTGGCCTCGATCAACAAGCGCTGGATGGCGAAAAAGGTCGTCATCCCGAATTTTGCGACTCCGAAAGCTCCGGACTCGTCGAAGGTGTTCTTTTACGACGTGCCCGACGCGAAACAGTCGGTGATCCGATTCGGGTATCCGGCGCTGGCGCAGACGGATCCCGATTTCTATCCCGCCACGGTAATGAACTACATTCTTGGCGGCGGCGGATTCGCTTCGCAATTGACGCAGCAACTGCGCGAGGGCAAAGGCTATACGTACGGCATCAGCTCGCAGTTTTCGGGAACCAGATCGCCCGGAGCGTTCTCGATCGCGAGCGGCGTCCGGACGAATGTAACGCTCGAATCGGCCCAACTCGTGAAATCGATCTTGAACGATTACGGAAAGAACTTCTCGGCGGCTGATCTCGAGACCACCAAGAGTTTTCTAATCAAAAGCAACGCGCGTGCCTTCGAAACCGCCGGCGCCAAGCTCGGGATGCTCGCAAACATCAGCAAATACGGTTGGCGGCCGGACTATGTCAAGCAACGCGAGGGAATCGTGAAATCGATGACTATCGCGCGCATTCGCGAACTTTCGGCGAAATACCTGAACACTGGTAAGATGTACTGGTTGGTCGTCGGCGACGCGAAAACACAGCTTCCGAGACTAAAGGAACTCGGCTTCGGCGAACCGGTCCTGATCAAGTAGGTCCGATTTGCGGTTTTCAATTTACAGTTTCTCGTCACTCTTCGATGGCGTCACATCCCAATCGCGAATTGAAAATCGCAAATCGCAAATAAAAAAGATGGCCAAGAAACCTGAAAAAAAGATTCTCATAACCGGCGGGACCGGATTTCTCGGAGCGCACCTTGTGCATCAGTTTCTCGAAGCCGGCGCGAAGAACCTTCGCGTTATGGCTTCGAGCGTGCCGGGATGGATGACCGATGCCGGAGTCGAGCCGTTTGCCGGGTCGGTGACACGGCCGGGCGATGTGGCGGCGGCGACAAAAGGCTGCGAGGCGATCTATCATCTCGCCGGGAAAGTGTCGTTCGCCTACGACGGCGCGGCGCAGATGAACAAGATCCACGTCGAGGGAACACGGCTTCTGTGCGAGGCGGCGAAGGAAAACGGAGTCAAGAATTTCATTCTCGCCTCGTCGAGCGGGACGAGCGCGATCACCGACGACGGCGAGATAACCGACGAATCGTATCCGCAGCCGCTCGAGATTCTCAGCAAATGGCCGTATTACGCGTCGAAGTATTATCAGGAGAAAACGGCGCTCAAGGCGTTCGACGGCAAAGGCGAACGACTCGTTATCCTCAAGCCGTCGCTGCTATTGGGCAGCGGCGATGAACGCTTGAGTTCGACCAAGGTCGTCCTCGACTTTATGGCCCGCAAGCTTCCGATCACGCCCTCCGGGGGATTGAACTTCGTCGACGCGCGCGACGCGGCGACGGCGTTTATGAACGCGCTCGACCGCGGCCGACACCAGGAACGATACCTGCTCGGTGCGGTGAACTGGACCGTGCGCGACTTTTTCTCGCGGCTCGAACGGCTCACAGGCGTGCCCGCACCGATGTTCAGCGTCCCGAAGAAGGTGGCCGTTGCAGGATCGAATCTGATCAGCTCGTTCTACAAACACTGGAACAAACCGGCGCCGTTCGAAGCGTCGGAAGTCGAGATGGGTGAGTATTTCTGGTATTTCGACTCGTTAAAAGCCGCAGACGAACTTGGATTCGCGGCGCGCGATCCGCAGGAAACGCTCCTGGATACTATCAAATATCTCCGCGAACATTTTCTCGGCGACGGACTTTTCGGAAAGTAGACGCTCAACGTTCGGTCCATCTCCAGATTCCGACGGATTCCAAGATTCAAGTAGCCTGTCGGAAAATGCCGTCCGCCTGGTTTTTCAATGCCCCGACGTTTCGGGTTTGTCGGGGTTTATGGCAGGCGCTTGATGTTCGCCGGATTTATCCAAAAGAACAACTGGTCGCCGCGACGTTCGACTTGCCCTGCCAGTTCGACCGGCTCGGCAATGAAATCGAGCAAGTCGCGTCCGATCGGATGACCCGATTCGCCGACAAGCCACAACTCGGAGACTTTCCCGGAACTGTCCGTGACTAAAAACAGTGGCGGAACGCCGCCGCGAATACAAGCGACCGCACAGTCCCGATGCGGTTTCGAGCGACCCGGATTCATCACCCCGAGATAGCATTTCGAATCGACGATCTCCCCTCGAAGAGTGAACCCCCCGAGCAACTGGCCGGATTCAAGGGGCTTCGCGGATTCGACATCGAGGATCGAGACGGACCCGGCGGCGATCTCGATCATTTTCATCTCCTCGCGAAAGATAAGCGTTCCCCGAAGCGAAACGCGTTTCGCGTCAAACGCCTCGACATCTGCGCCGTGTTTTCCCTCCGCGACGAGCGGGATGCGTTCGAATTCCGGTAATCCGGGAGTTTGAGTGTCTTTTTCAAAAATCAGAAACGGAACCGCTCCGGAGCGGATAGTCCCGCGGAATTCGCGCACATTGCCGAACTCGAAGACCGAACGCGCGAATCTCTTTTGACCGATCCAGAATATCCCGATCAAAATGACCGCGACGCCGAGCGTTGCGATCACAAAGACCTTCACAAAACGCGCCTGGCGCGACGGCATTTTTGGCAGATAGCCGATGTAGAAATCTTCGTTGTTCATAATTCCAAGGCGTTGCTTAAAACTTGAGAATCGTGCGCCGGATCGCACGTGAAGCGCATAAAGAACGCTAAACAATGCGCGCCGGTTCGGAACGCGTTCCCGGAGCGTTGGGTTTTCTCCGAACCGCGACCTGACCGTCCGTGACTCTTACGTCAAACGTCGCAACCCTTTCGGTAAACGGTGGCGGTGAAGCTCCCGTTTCGGGCAAATACTGAAATCCGTGCCACGGGCAGGTGATGCAGCCGTCGATTATTTTTCCCTCACCGAGAGGTCCCGCCTGATGCCGGCAGACGTTTGAAATCGCCGAGATCTTGCCGTTGTAACGAAAAACCGCAACGCGCTCGCCGCCGACCGTGCGGACGCAGGCGCGATTTTCGGGGATCTCGTCGACCGTGCAGACTTCCGCGAATTCGTCGATCGACATCGACTCGTGATCGCTCTTTGTTTCGCGGATCGCAGCCGCCAGGTGCGCAAGCGTCACGGCCGCGACGCCGATCCCGAGGGATCCGGCAAGAACCGGCGACGTTTCCGCCTGCAACACGCCGAGCGCGACGTGTGCGACAAGCAATGCGTAGGCAACGTAAACCAGAGTGTGAAGCGCCTTCCAGATAGGCGCCGAAAGGTTCTTGAGCCAGAAATCGTGGCTCGTCACAGCCATAAGAAAAAGAACGACCAGCGCGATCAGCCCAAGAATCTGAAAAGGGAAGTCGGGGACGCTTCCAAACCGTGTGTTGTTTGCCAAAACGCTGACAATCGGATTGAGGACACCGAGAGCGTGGAACTGCACGATCGAGAAAACTCCGTGGACGGCACCCATCAAAAATGTCGTCACGCCCAGATGTCGCCGGTTGTAAAGGACCGGCAGAAGGACCGGAAAAAAGCGACAGAGCGGGCCGATCAGCAAGACGATGTGGAGCAGGATGATTGCGCAGGTTCCGAATCCGCGGATGAGCAGCGTTTCGATCGTCGCGCTCGGGGCGACGATCGATCCAAGCCCAAGGAAAAATGCGAGGTAAGCCGCGACGCCGGTTGCGAGAATCGCGTCATAGATCTTCTTCTGCCGGTTCCAGCCGATTGCAGCGTATCTTTCGCTCATCTTTCTTGCGCGATCCTCGACGGAATCGAATCGTTAATGGGCTCGGGGTGGCGCAACGCGATCGACGCGACGAAGATCATCGTCAAACCGACAGCAATCAATACCCATATCCAAAAATGGAGACTTCGGAGTTTACGCGTCATCCGGCCTCCGGCTCACGATCTTCGCGGCGAGGATCACCCAAAGCGCCGCTGCCCCGAAGAAAACGATTGCGCGAAACGCGAAACCGGTTCCAGCCGCCGCGGCGTCGAATTTCCCGATTCGAAACACGACGAACCACAATGCGAATGCCGCGCCGAGCGCGAGATAGACAAAAACTCCGTTAACCAGCAACTCGGCCAAAATCATAATCTCTAATCGCCGGACTGCTGCAGCAGTTTCGCGACGAGGCCCGTCCAACCCGTCTGGTGACTTGCTCCGACGCCGGCGCCCGTGTCACCGTCAAAATACTCGTAAAACAAAACCAGATCGCGCCAGTTTTCGTCGGAATCGAATTCCGGCGAGTTTCGGAAGACCGGCCGCCGTCCGTCGACACCCGGCAAAAAGATCCGCGAAAGCCGCCGCGAAAGCTCTTGGGAAACCTCCCATAAATCCATCTTCTTGCCCGAACCGGTCGGAAATTCGACCAACAGGTCCGATCCGTAGAAGTGGTGAAACTTCTGAAGCGACTCGATCAGCAGATAATTGACCGGCATCCAGATGGGACCGCGCCAGTTCGAGTTTCCGCCGAATAATCCCGACGACGATTCGGCGGGTTCATAGTCAACCCGATGATGTTCGCCATTGACCTCAAGGATGTAGGGATTGTTTTTGTGGAACCGCGAGAGCGCCCTGATCCCGTGCGGGGACAGAAATTCGGATTCGTCGAGCATCACTTTCAAGACGCGTTCGAGCCGTTCGCGAAAGGCAATCGATAGCAGCGTACAATCTCCCTTTCGCTCGATGTTCGCAGTCAATTTCGGCCGATTTGCGATGAACCATTCAAAACGGTTTTTGAAATCGGGCAATGTGTCGAGTATTGCCGAATCGATTGTCGCGACCGCAAAAAGCGGAATCAGGCCGACCATCGACCGCACCTTCAGCGGCATATTTCGCTGGTCGTGCAGATGCAGCACGTCGTAATAGAAGCCATCTTCCTCGTCCCAAAGCGAGATGCCTTCCCGGCCGAGATTGTTCATCGCATCGGCGATGTAAACGAAATGCTCCCAAAATTTGGTCGCAACGTCCTCGTACGAATCATCGACCGCAGCGAGTTCAAGAGCGATCGCAAGCATATTCAAGCAATACATCGCCATCCAACTCGTTCCGTCCGACTGCGCGAGACGCCCGCCCGTGGGCAACGGCCGCGAACGGTCGAAGATGCCGATATTGTCAAGCCCGAGAAACCCGCCCTCGAAGACGTTCAATCCCTCGGCGTCCTTGCGATTGACCCACCAAGTGAAATTGAGCATCAGTTTTTGAAAGATCCGGGCGAGAAATTTCGTGTCGCCCCGTCTCGCACGTTTCTTGTCGATCTGATAGACCCTGAGCGCGGCCCAGGCATGAACCGGCGGATTTACATCGCCGAACGCCCATTCGTAGGCCGGGATTTGCCCGTTCGGATGCATATACCACTCGCGCAACATCAGGATCAGCTGTTCCTTTGCGAAGTCCGCGTCGACAAGCGCTAACGGGATCGCGTGAAAAGCGAGGTCCCACGCCGCATACCAGGGATACTCCCACTTGTCGGGCATCGAGATCACATCGGCGTTGTTCAGATGGCGCCATTCGGCGTTGCGTCCTTTTTTTCGTTCCGCCGGCGGCGCGGGTTGGGCGGGATCGCCGTCGAGCCAGCGGTCGACATCGAAATGATAGAACTGCTTCGACCACAACATTCCGGCAAACGCTTGACGCATTACGTTTTGCGCGTCCTTCGAAAGAGAGGCCGGAATCAGCCCCGAATAGAACTCATCGGCTTCCGAACGCCGTTCTTCGAAGACGCCGGCCGCAGGTCGTTTGCCCTCGGGCAGCGTTGCCGCGGTTTTCGCTAGGCGAAGTTCGATCGATCTTTCCTCGCCGGCTTTGAGGCTCAAAAAATAATTCGCGGCCGCCTTCGTGCCTCGGGTTTCGGGGTTTACCGCATCGCGCCGGCCGTTGACGATGAAGTCGTTGATGCCGTCTTTGACGTAGTCTGACTCGTTGGGCACTCCGAACAGACGCAGTTTGTTCGTGTTGTTGTCACAAAACAGCACCGCGTCGGCGCAGTCGCAGAACAGTCGGTAGGCGCCAAGCGTCGGTTCGTCGATATCGACTGAACCATCGGCGGCGAGCCGGATCTCGCCGCGGTTGGTTTCGTCGCCGTCCCAGGACCAGGTATTGCGCAGCCAGACAGTCGGGAGAACGTTGATCGAAGCCTCTGAACCGCGGCGGTTGGCAATCGTGATTCGGATCGAAATGTCTTCGGGCGAGTTTTTTGCATATTCGACGAAAATGTCAAAGTATCGGCTGCTGTCGAAGACCCCGGTGTCCGATAGTTCAAATTCGCCATTCATTTTTCCGGCGCGACGATTCTCCTCGATTAATCGTGCGTACGGGAATTCCTCTTGCGGGTATTTGTAGAGGAATTTCATATAGGAATGCGTCGGCGTCGAATCGAGGTAGAAGTAATGCTCCTTGACGTCCTCGCCGTGATTGCCTTCGCTGCCCGTGAGTCCGAAAAGCCGTTCCTTCAAGATCGGATCGCGGCCGTTCCAAAGTGCGACCGAAAAACAGACACGCTGTTGAGCGTCGCAGATCCCGGCAAGTCCGTCCTCGTTCCAGCGATAGGAACGGGATCTCGCCTGATCGTGCGGAAAGAAATCCCACGCCGAGCCGTGCGGCGAGTAATCCTCGCGAACGGTTCCCCACGCTCGTTCAGACAAATACGGCCCCCAAAGCTTCCAGTCGCTGCCTTCCTTCAGTCTGTGTCGTTCTGCGTTCATATACCGTTTGGATTCCGGATTCCGGAACATTTATTCCCGAGTTCGCGCACGTTTGCTTCGAGTTCGTGCAATGGCGCGCGATCGTTGAGCTCGCCGGTTACTTATGTTCCGGTTTCTTCCTCCTGAAGGCGGTCCAGTTCCTTTCACCTTCCTTGATGAGATTTTCCTGCTCGGCCTCCCATTTCTCTTTGACCTTCAAATTGTAGTTGAGGTAGAGCTTGCCATCGACAACCTTCCACGCCATCGGATCGCCGTCGGCGGTGTAGCCGTGGGAAACGGCCCACGAACAGTAACCGCCGAACTGCGGCGCGAATCTTGAAGGATCGGCCTTGAATCTCTCAAGATTGTCGGCCGACGAGAACAGCCACTTCGCGCCGTTCCAAACAAAAGCGAACTCCGGGTTTCCCGCGGCGGGCGCATTGGCCGTAAAGTACTCGACCGTGTCAAAACCCCTGATCGCGACGTTTTCCGGCGTCGTGTTCACTGGCTTGACGCCTTCCGTGCCGGACGAACCCGCACACGCCGAGACCGCGATCGCGACCGCCGCGACAACTATCAACCATATATTCTTCACTTTTTACCTCCCGATCACCCGGACGGCATGTCCGTCGGGGTCACGAGTCAATATAGCTCGTTCCCGTGCGCGTTTATTCCAGGAAACATCGACTGTCCCGCTGGAAATGAATTCGAAACTGCGGTTTTGAACCAGATCCGAAAGGGAATCGGCCTCAAAGCTCGTTTGCCAGTGCCAAATATCGTTGCTCCGGGTATCGCGCGGAAACGGTCGTCCGTCGCGCGGGGTTTTGTATTCGAGGAACTCGACCGCGATTCCGGGATTCGTCGTTTTCAAACCGGTGATGTGCAATCGAGCACCGAATACGTTGTTCAAGTGTTCCTGTTCGGTGCCGAAATTTTCGCTCGTCCCGGCGATCGTCAGGCCGAGCGCGTCCCGGTAGAATCCGAGACTTGATTCAGTGCCCCCGACGACGATCGCGGTATGGTCGATTCCCAGGAAAAGCCTGCCGGATCGCGAAAGAGCGTGCCATTTCGTCGCGCCTTTGTCTGCCGGAAACCGCAGGATTTCGAGCACGTGGTTATCGAAATCGCGAAAATAGAACGCGCTTATCCCGGCGGCGTTCGGTATTGTTTTCGGCAGTGTCTGCGGACGGGTCGAAACGAACTTGACCTTGTTGCGTTTCAGGACATCGAACGCCTTTTCCATATCCGCAACGATGATCGCGACGTGCTGGAACCATCGGTCATTGCTTCGCGAATCGACCGGAACAGGCCGGCCGCCGCCGGTCAGGTATTCCGTCAATTCGAGCGTCTCGTCGCCGAGTTTCAGGCGAACGATCCGAGCGCGGGCGCCGAACACTCCTGTCAGACGTTCAAAATTGTCGCCAAATACTTCGTCGTCGGCGACCTTTTCGAACGGCAAAATGCGAGTGTAGAAATCGAGTGCGCGTTCCATATCGGAGACCGTGAATCCGACCGACTCGACACGGCTCACATTGGCGCGGGTTGTTGACCCCAAAAATGCCAGGAGCGCCAACAATCCGATAATCATCCAACCGAAGGGAAGTTCTCTGTGCGTTTGTTGTTCCATCATTTTCATTTTAGATTTTGGATTTTGCATTGGGCACAAGATGAACTCGTTCCAAAATCCAAGATCTATGATCCAAGATCCAGAATCCTCTCCCCGACGCGCAGTGCGTTTGCAATGATCGTCAGCGCCGGATTGACGGCCGAACTTGACGGGAAAAAGCTGCCGTCGACGACATAGAGATTCTCGACGTCGTGCGTCCGGCAATTGCGATCGAGCACCGAAGTCGTCGGGTCGTCGCCGAAGCGGAGCGTTCCGTTCTGGTGCGCGACGCCGGCGAGCGGTATCTGCTCCGCGAGGTAGAGATTTCTGGCGAAAACACCCTGATGACATTCGTGGCCGTGGATGTCGCATTTGCGCTGGCGGTTCATCAATTCCTTCAGTTTCGATTGCAGCCGCTTGTGGGCCTCGACGTTGTTCGGCGTATAACTCAACACGATTTCACCGTTCGAATTAAGCGTAACGCGATTTTCGGGACGCGGAAGATCTTCGGTCGTGAGCCAGAAATCAAGCGAATGCTTTGCCATCAGATCGAGCGTGAAACCCGGTGCGATCGCCGGCGCGCCCGCCGAAAGAGTGACGCCGTCGAGCTTTCCGACAAATGAAATATGTCCCATCGGAAAAGGAAAGTCTTCGCTCCCGAAATAATAGTCGTTAACCGCGAGTGTTTTCTGAAAGATCGTCGGGTTCGGGCACTTCGAGACGGCAAGCATAACCGAATTCACATGCCCCATATAATTGCGGCCGACCTGGTCGCTCGAATTCGCGAGGCCGTTCGGATGCAGTTCATTCGCCGAGCGAAGCAGCAGCGCGGCCGAGTTGATCGCGCCGGCCGAAACGATGACCGTCTCGGCGGAAAACCGCTCGATTGCGCCGCCGACCTCGACGACGACCGCCGAAACAATCTTGCCGGTCGGATTCGTTTCGAGCTTTTTGACGAAAGCATTCGTCAGCAGGGTGACGTTCGGATAATCGAGCACGGGTTCGACGCCGCAAATATGCGCGTCTGCTTTGGCGTTTACCAGA
Organism: Acidobacteriota bacterium; assembly: GCA_016715115.1. Lineage (NCBI taxonomy): Bacteria > Pseudomonadati > Acidobacteriota > Acidobacteriota bacterium. Next base: position 449,874 of record JADKBM010000001.1, on the reverse strand, counting down.
CACGGGAATCCGTCGCACGTCGCGCAACGTATGCATTCGCTCCGCGGGTCGTTTTCTTTCAGTTTGATGCCGAGCGGAACGTGAAACGGCTTGCATCCGAGCGCCGAGAGGTCTTCGGCGAGATGTTCGATGCGCGGTTCGTGCGAAACCGCCGGATGCGGAAAACCGCGGCTTGCCCACGGTTCCGTCGGGTCTTCGCCGCGCGTCCCGTGGACGTGATACATCGCTTCGGCTTCCGAATAGTACGGTTCGAGTTCTGCGTAAGAAATCGGCCACGCAGGTGAAACGCCGTCATAATGCTTCAGTTCGCCGAAATCCTCGGCACGCATCCGAAAAAGCGCCGCGCCGTAAAACTTCGTGTTTCCGCCGACATTGTAGTTCGTATGCGGGTGGAGCGGTTTGCCGTCGCGGTCGTACCAGGTTTCCTTTGTGTTGTAGTGTCCTTCGACGTTGACCTTGCGCGAGTTCCAGTTTTCGAGTCCGCGTTTGACGAAGTCGCCGCGTTCGAGAACCAGAATTCGTTTGCCCGATGGCGCGAGTTTGCGAAGAAGCGTCCCGCCGCCCGCGCCGGTGCCGATGATAATGATGTCGTATTTCATAACTGTCAGAGTGAGCCGTCAGCAGCAAGCGGTGAGCAGATCTGCTCACGGTTTGCTGCCGGCTCTCTATTGTTCCTCGTAAAACCAGGTCAATCCGCCGTCGACGAAAAACGTCGATCCGGTGACGTAATCGGCCTCGTTCGAGGCCAGAAAAACACCGACACCGGCAACGTCGTCGGTATTGCCGAGCCGGTTCAAGGGAATCTGGCCAAGCAGATACTGGAGTTTCATCGGATCGTTCAGCAGATTCCGGTTGATCGGCGTTTCTATCGCGCCGGGCGCGATGTTGTTGACGTTAATGCCGAACTGACCGAGTTCGACGGCCAGATTTCTCGTCAGCATCCGAATGCCGCCCTTGCTGACGCAATATGCAGTGAAATTCGGGAACGGCAGATCTTCATGGACCGAACTGATGTTTATGATCTTTCCGCGCCGCTTCGTTCCGATGAGGTGTTTCGCCATCGCCTGTGCGGCGAAAAAAGTGCCCTTGACGTTGACGTCCATCACAAAGTCGTAGTCCATTTCGGAGACTTCGACGAACGGAGCGTGGCGCTCGACGCCGGCGTTGTTGACGAGAATATCGACCTTGCCGAACTCGGCGATGGCGGCGGCGAAAAGATTCTCAATGTCCGGGATCTTTGAAACATCCCCTTTGACCGCGATCGCCCGGCCACCGAGCGATTCAACGTTCGATTTGACCTCGTTGGCCATATCAATGTTTCCGATGTAGTTGATGACGACATTCGCGCCCTCGCGCGCGAACCTTTCGGCGATGCCGCGGCCGATGCCTTGGCTGCTGCCGGTGATAATTGCTGTTTTGTCTTTTAGTCTCATATGTTTAGTAAGCCGCTAAAGATAGTTGAACGTGAATCGCTGTAGCGCACTGCCGGATGTCTATCTGGCGTTGCAGTCGAAAATACAGCGGTAACTGCTGTCGTGATCCAGTTTTGCGCAAACGACCGCGCCTGCGCCGCGAAGCCTGACGAACAACTCGCCGGCGGCGAGCATCCCGAGTGGCGGCGCTGCGAAATAGACCCACCAGTTCGTCCAGATCCCGCCGACAATCGCGGATCCGAAAGTCCGTGCCGGATTCATACTCATTCCCGATACCGGCGATTCGAACGCGATGAAAATCGCGACGAGCGCGCCGGCAGCGAACGGTGTAAAAGCCGCCAGCCGCGAATGATTCGAGACGGCGAGAACGGTCATCATCATTCCGAACGAGATCGCGCATTCCGCGGCAAACGAAACAAGCGGGCCGGACCCATCCGGAACCGTCGCCGCGAAACTCACCGCGGCGAGTCCGTCGCCGAGCGCGAGGTGCGATCCGGCAACCCCGGCAAACGCCCCGATGAACTGAAAAAGCATATAGAAAGCCGCGTCAACTCCCCGGATCTTGCCAAGCCGCCAAAATGTAAGCGTGACGGCCGGATTGATATGCGCGCCTGAGAGTTTTCCGAATGGCGACTTCAAGATCGCGATCGCCGTCGCGCCCATCGCGCCACCCATTACGAAAAGGCCCGTCTGCATATTCGGCATCGGGAGCGCCGTCGGACCGAAAAGAAGCACCGAGAAGACGCAGGCCGAGATCATAAACACACCGAGTCCGGTCGCTTCCGCGACATATGCACGCCAGTTGTTTCGAAGTGCGTCGATCATTCCGCTCAGTTGAATCGTCCCGGTTCCGGACTTTATTCCATTCGCTTCAAAGCAGACGGAGCAAGGAATTGAAGCCGCCGAATCCGTCTTCGCGCTTCATCATATTGTTTGGATCCTCCTTCCAAACCTCGCCGTCGATGACGAGCTTGTACAGGTATTCTCCGCTTTCGAGCGCCGGAATCTCGATGCGCCAGACGCCATCGCTGCATTTCTTGAACTGATCACGAAACCGGTCCCAGTTGTTGAAGTCGCCGGCGACGCTCACGGTTCGGGCCTCGTCATCGTGATGAAAGAAAGCGATGCCGCCGGTCGTGGCGCGCGGCGGCGACAGTTCGTTGTGGCCGAGGGCGTGTGACTCGCGCAGCGCCTGCGAAACTGCCTCGGCCGCGTTCAGAACTCCGAATCCCTGGCGGATGGCGGAAAACCCGTTCAGACGGTGCGCGGTTGAGATCAGAATGTGTTTGACGGCCATCGGCGAGAGCTTCGGATTCGCTTCCATCATCTGCGCCGCGACCGATGCCGCAATCGGTGCCGCAAAACTGGTGCCGTCTACGTGTTGGTAATGCGTCGCGACGATTTTTCGTTCCTTCAGTCCCTGTTCGACCAGATTCCGAATCGCAGCCGTGTCGAGCGCGAAAGCGGCGTTCGAGAGTCCGGATGCCCGAAAGTGCTCGTCGAGCATTGTCGAGAATGCGTAATCGGGCGTATCAGCAAGAAGTGAGAGAGCTTCGGCCGCCTTGTACTCTTCCGTCTCGGGAAGGATAGGCGCGGCCACGAACATTGCCGGCGCGATGATCTCGGGTTTCACGATGCCGTCGATGGTTTCGCCGAAATTCGAGTGATACAGCCGAAAGCTCTTCGAATCGAATTTGTTGGCGTCCGTATAGCCGCCGACGGTGATCACGGACGGTGCGTTGGCGGGCGGGATCGAATGTGTTTCTCCGGCATTTCCGGCGGCGACGGTCACGATGACGCCTTTTTCAACCAGTTTCTCTGCGAGCCGGTTGATTCGGCTCTCGTGAGTCGATTCGTCCATATCTCCGCCGAGCGACATATTGACGATGCGAATATCAAACTTCTCCCGGTTGGCTATGACCCATTTCAGTCCCGCCTTGATCTCGTCATCGCCGATCCGACCGTTCCGTGACACCTTGATCAGGACGAGTTTCGCAGCCGAAGCGAGTCCTTTGTAGATCCCGTCGGACAGTTGACCGCCGCCGGCACAGGCAGTGACCGTTTGAGTTCCGTGCCAGTGAATCGGTCGCGGTCCGGTGTCCGCGGGGGTTTGTTCTTCGCCGGCAACATCGTGAAAGGCGATGACGCGCTCGGCAAAGTCCGGATGCGGATAGAAACCGGAATCCAGAAAAGCGATGGTCACTCCGCGCCCTGCAAAACGCGGGCTGGCTCCGAGTTTTTCCTCAGTAGGAATGACTGCAAAACGATTTTCGCGATGTGTGTGCGTGTGTCTTTCGTCGAACATACATCCCGTAAACCACGGATGCGTTCGGATTTATTCCCGGAAAAAAGCAATCGGCAGCAGGGAAAAAGACGCTTGGGTTCGATGATTGGACTTAAAAGGTTGGGTTGAGGCGCGCATTGCTTCGAGCACCCTTGAGAGGAAAATCACGACGCAAGTCGAACTCGCATCGTGATTGCCTGGTATAAAGATTGAACCGGCGATGATTACGGCTTCGCGTCACGAGTCGCAGTCTTCAACCGTTCCCGTGCATCTGGCTTGAGCGGGACCTGATTCTCGGGTGAGTCGATAACGGCATCGTGCGCGCGGAAGGCCTGCCGCATAAACTTGAGGTTCTCGACATATTTGGTGCAGGCGTTGCACGTCGCCAGATGAATACGGATCCGGATGCGCTCAACGATGGTCAGTTTGCGGTCGAGAGCGTAGGAGTAGAGCGGGGCGACCACCTTGCACTCCTCTGCCCGAATAGAAATCCAGCGTATTATCCTTGTTTTTAGTTCCATTGCCATCATTGCCGCACCTTTCCGAACCAGTTGTGGTCCAGACATCTCCGTAGATGAAGCCGGGCCCGGTGAAGCATTACCCAAAGATTGTTTGGTGTGATCTCAAGAAGCGCGCAGATCTCGTCGCTGTCATACCCATCGAACTCGCGGAGCGCGAAAGCGTTCGCGACGCGATCGGGTAGGTTGCCGAGGCAAGTCGAAAGAATACCGCGAAATTCCGCGTGTTCCATTACGGCCTCGGGCGTTTGTTCCCACGTATCGGGTTTCGACATCGCCGTCCAGTGGCCTTTTCCACGGCCTTCTGACTGATACAAATGATCGTATGCCGAAAGATCGGTATCCTCTTCATCCGAAAGTTCGACGTCGCGGTAGCTTCGCCGAAAGTGATCGATGACCTTGTGTTTCAGAATTCCGGAAAGCCACGTTCGTTCTGAAGAGCGCTGATCAAATGTTTTGCGTGCTTGAATTGCCGCGAGCAGGGTCTCCTGGACGAGGTCCTCGGCCACCGTTTCGTTGCGAACCCTGGCGAGCGCGAACGAAAACAAATAATCCCCGTGCTCGTCCACCCACACGGTCGGATCGAATCTGTCTGTTGTTGCTGCGGTCTGTGGCATCGATCTTTACGATTCGCGAATCATCTTTTGAATTCTTAGTCGGAGCGCGTCGGGAGCCCTTTCCTTCTGGACCGCTCGCTTGAGAAACCGTTGTAGCCGCTTAAGTTCCGCCGCCTCTTCGTTCCGTGATTTTGCACTCTGAATGTTGTTTTTGGTTCCCATGGTCAACATCTTAAACCCAAGTAGCAACGGCTTTATTCCAGTTTTCGGGAGTTCGGCAGAGATCTTCTCGTCAATTAACTCCGCTACACGGACGGAATCGTCGTTCCCGACACCGAGAAATGAAATCAAGCTCATCCCGGAAAGCAATAAACGCATTAGTGTGCACTTACGAACCACATTTTTCCAAAAAAAGCTGTAAGGATTTCGGTCTTCGTCCGACAAATGTCTGTACGACGCAATCAGTTGCAGACATAAACAGGAGTTTACTATGACAATCCAAACTACCCCGGAAATTTTTGAAGCCGAGGCGATACGCCATCTCGACGACCTTTTTCGCACGGCGAAGCGCATCACGATGAACCCGGTCGAGGCCGAGGACCTTGTCCAGGAAACCTATCTGCAGGCGTGGAAATCGTTTGAACACTTCGAACCGGGAACCAACTGCCGGGCGTGGCTCTACAAGATAATGTTCAACAAATTCGACCACCATCGCCGAAAGAAATACACGCGGGCCAAATACTTCCAGGAAGCGGACGATCTGACGTTCTTGACGGCAGCGTGTCAGGCACCGGTTCCCGAGAACCTTACCGACAAACAGGTAACGGCCGCGCTAGATAAACTGCCCGAACACTATCGCGCCGTCGTGCTGCTGGCAGATGTCCACGAGTTCGACTACAAAGAAGTCGCGCAGGTGCTCGATGTCCCGATTGGAACCGTGATGTCGCGTCTCAGTCGCGGCCGTGCGCAGTTGCGGAAATCCCTCGCCGCTGTCGCCGTTGGATATGGTATCGGAATTTCAAAGATCGCCGCCTGATAATTCACGCTCCTCCTGTTGAACACTTGCGCCCGAATCCGATGGTTCGGGCGCCTTTTTCTGTCACCTTAGCACGTTCGTTTGCATCCTAAGCGAGAAACTCTCATCCCGCCAATGCACTTTAGGCGGAAAGAACAGACGTCAAATGATGATCACGAGGCTCAGATCACATCTTTTTGCGCAGATGGGCAGAATGACACGGCGGGACGTCAAACCGGATTCACGAGAAGTGCGCCGGGCATCGGAGTGAGCGACGCGCGCGGCGATGTCGCGATCTCTGTCAGCAACGGCGGCGCGGTCGCAAACCGCTTTTCGTGCGACGGAACCGGCCGCGATGTGGCGCGTTTGGCCGTTTTTTTCATTTTTTTCGATTAAAATGATAATTTTTGGAATCGATTTGTGAATAGACCTTTCTATAAACAACGGAAGATAGAACGGTGGTCAAGCGCAGTGGCAAGCAAAATGGTTCATCAGGAATCTGTCCGAAGTCTGTTTACAATCTCCAGTCTGTAATTTCAAAGGGCCGTGTTTAGCGAGAACACGGCCCATTTTTTGATTTTGGATATTTTGGATTTCTGATTTTGGATTTTGGATTTGAGCTTCGTCGGTTGCGGATCGCCATCAATTCTCAACTATCAACTCTCAATTGTTCACATATTGCCAATGTAGGAATTCACGGAATCTGGAATGATCTGGAATCTGTAGTAATCCGGCGTCTCTGCAATCGCCAGAACTCGACCCGGTTGGACCCGCGCCGGAAACGTGGCAAAATCGACCTGAGATGTTGAAAGTCCTTTCAGCCCAAGAGATGCGCGAGGTCGACCGTTTGACGACCGAAAACTACGGCATTCCGTCGATCGTTTTGATGGAAAACGCTGCGTTGGCGGTTTTTCGTGCAATTCGCGCGAGATTTGACGGCTCGGTTCGTGACCGCCGGGTCCTGGTGCTCTGCGGGAGAGGAAACAACGGCGGCGACGGTGCGGCGCTTGCGCGGATTCTCTGGAAAGAAGGTGCGGATGTCTCGGTCTTTTTGATCGGCAAAGTCGGTGAAACAAACGGCGATGCGCGTCTCAACCTCGAACGATGTGTCGCGTTGAAGGGGTCGGAGCGATTTGATTTCGTTGAATCCGCGGCGCCCGAAGCGATTGACTTCACCGGTCACGATTGCATTGTCGATGCATTGTTCGGGACCGGCCTCGCGCGTCCGATCGAGGGCATTTGGGCGGAACTCGCCGAGAAGGTCGCGAACAGCGCAGCGCTTCGGGTCGCTGTCGATTTACCTTCGGGCCTTGCTTCCGACTCGGCGCGGCCGATCGGCCCGCATTCCGTCGTCGACCTGACGGTCACATTTACTGCTCCGAAACTGGCGAACGTGTTTCCGCCCGCGATCCGCGCCAACGGTGAACTGGTCATCGCCGATATCGGCTCGCCGCCTGAATTGATCGACAACTCGCCGTCAAAGATCTTCGTTTCCGAGGCAAGCGATGCCCGCGAGTGGTTGAAAAAGACAGAATTTTCGAGCGATTCGCACAAATACAAACGCGGCCACGCGCTGCTCGTCGTCGGGTCACGCGACTACGCGGGCGCGGCGGCGCTTGCGGGCAACGCCGCGATGCGCTCCGGTGCGGGACTCGTGACGGTTGCGACGACGCGTTCGGCGCAGGCAGCAATCGCGTCGAAAATGATCGAAGAGGTCATTACGCGCGGATTTGACGAAAACGAATCGGGCCGGTTATCAAAGACTGCGATCGATGAGATCGAAATGCTCAGCCAACGCGCGTCGGCCGTCGCGCTCGGATGCGGTTTGGGCGTCGGCGACGATATGGCGTACGTTCGGTCGATCGTCGAAAACCGCCGGACACCGATGATCGTCGACGCCGGCGGTCTGACGGCGCTGTCGCCGTTCGCTCTCCAAGGTTCGGCCGAACTCCCTCTGATCTTGACACCACACGACGGGGAATTCCTGCAGATGCTCGGAACGGCGGACAAGTCTGTTATCGAAGACCGCTTCGGTGCCGCACGGAGTTTCGCAACAGAACATAATGTGATTCTCTTGCTCAAGGGCGAACGGGTTTTGATCGCCGCGCCGGACGGACGCGTCGTCATCAATCCGACAGGGAATCCGGGTCTCGGAAAGGCCGGGAACGGCGATACGCTGGCCGGGATTCTCGCCGGATTCGTTGCGCAAGCGGCAGTGTTCGGCATTGATATTTTCGAAACGGTCGTTGCGGCCGTCTACGTCGCCGGACTCGCCGGTGATGTCGCTGAAGAACGCTTCGGCAAACGCGCGATGACTGCGAGCGACGTTCGTGACGTGCTTGTCGACGCCTATCGCAAAGTAGAAGCAAATGATTGATTCGAAAGCACTTTTGGAGAACTGGATCGGTGCCTTTCAGCGTCGCGATCTCGACGCCGTGGTCGAATGCTACGCCGCCGACGCAGTCAATTTTCAGGTCGCCGCCGGCGAACCTTCGATCGGGATCGAGCAGAACAGATACGATACGGAGCAGTTCTTCCAGGGATTTCCAGATGCCTGGTCACGGGTCGAAAATGTGATCGCCGACGGCGATCGCGCGGCTTGGGAATGGATCGGCGGCGGTACTTTCCTCGGCGCGTTTTACGACATTAATCCGACGGGCAGGAAATTCGAGATCCGCGGCTGCGGATTCTTTACATTCCGCGACGGAAAGATCGTGTATCAAAGGGGCTATTGGGATAAACTGTCTTGGTTCTCGCAGATCGGCGTTGGGATTTCGGATTTGTGATTTGTGATTTCGGATTTTGGAATCTTCAAGCGTGCGGAGCACGCGAACTTGCGATAACACCACGTGAAGCGGAGCGGAACCCAGGTGGTCCGTCGCGCCGACTTCCGAAGCGTGTGTATCACGCGTAACTTTAGTGTTTGCAACAGGTCCGCTTGTTTCACACGCTCGCTTGAATTGTCTGCTGCTGACACTTGGGTTCCGCTCCGCTTCACGTGGTGCTATCGTACGTGCGTGTGCTCCGCACACTTAATCGGATTTTTCCGACAGGCTCCCGGAATCTTGAACCTTGATGGAATTCAATTCAAAAACACCTGAAATGACTTTCGAACTTGGGAGAGAAATCGGCGCCGAGTTGGCCGGCGGCGAGATGATCTTGCTGTCGGGCGGTCTCGGCGCGGGCAAAACGCTCTTCACGAAGGGGATTCTCGATGCGCTTGGGTATGACGTCGATGAAGTGACGAGTCCGAGTTTTACGCTCGTCAATCTTTACCGGACAGATCGCTTCGACGTTTATCACATCGATCTCTGGCGCATCGACGGGCGAGCCGACGCCGCGGGCGCTGTTGGCTTGCACGAGATACTGGAAGATCCGAAGGCGGTGACAATCGTCGAATGGTCCGAACGCCTGACGGATTTCGTCTTTCCGGACCGCGTAATTAAGGTTTACATCGAAGGCGACGGCGACGATCCGCGGCGGATTGAAGTCGTTAGGGTCACGGACAAATGAAAATGATCAGCGCGGATTTGCGGACATTCGCGGGAAGATTCGGTCGCGCCTTTGCGACTTTCGGATTTGTCGTTGTTTTCTTGATCGCGGCAGTCGCTTTCGCTGCCTGTGCTACGAAAAGTGAAATGCAGAATCTCAGACAACCGCGGATCGTCGTCAAGAAAAGAGAACGCCGGCTTGAATTGTTCGACGGCGATCGGCTCATAAGAACTTACGGCATCGTCCTTGGATTCGCACCCGAAGGCGACAAGGTACAATCGGGGGACGGGAAGACCCCGGAGGGCGAGTTCTATGTTTTTGTCAAGAACGACAAAAGCAAGTATCACCTTTCGCTCGGCCTCAGTTACCCCGGCGCCGAAGTCGCAAAACGCGGGCTCGAATCCGGGTTGATCAATGCCGACGAACACGACGCGATTCTCAAAGCGATCGGCGAAAAGCGTATGCCTCCGCAGAACACCGCGCTCGGCGGCGAGATCTACATCCACGGCGGCGGCACCGCAAAGGACTGGACGTGGGGATGCGTGGCGCTCGAGAACCCGGAAATGACCGAACTGTACAATGCCGTTCCGGTCGGGACGCGGGTTACGATCTTGCCGTAGCCGACTCGGATTGCGGATTTCGGATCGGGGATTGTGGATTTGGGATTTTCACTTGACGAATCGCGTCTAACATTGAATACTTGAAACTAAAGTAAAGATTCATATCAAAAAAGGAATACAAAAATGCCATATCCAGAAATAATGATCCACGGAATGCGCCAGGAGTTGGCGCAGTTGGGAATTGAAGAAACGAAAACGCCGGAAGCGGTCGCGGCGGCGGTCGAGAATACGAAGGGTACTCTGATGGTCGTCGTCAATTCGGTTTGCGGTTGCGCGGCCGGCGGCGTTCGGCCGGGCATCGCGATGGCGCTCGAGAATTCGCCGAACAAGCCGGATCACGCGATCACGGTGTTCGCGGGCGCGGACATCGACGCCACGGACGTCGCGCGCGAGTATTTTGCGCCCTACGCGCCGTCATCGCCGTCAATCGGGCTCATACAGGACGGGAAGCTCGTCAAGATGTTCGAACGCAAGGACCTTGAAGGTCGTCACCCGCTGATGATCGCGCAACAACTCGTCGCGGCGTTCGACGAAGTCAGCGCCAAGTCCGAAGCGGCCGGAAACTAGTTCAGTTCGGAGTTCCGCCTTCAGGCGGCGCTTTCTAATCCTTTAGGCGGCAAAAGTCACGGCTTTTGCCGCCTAAAGGCGTAACTTCAAACCAGATTTCTTTTCGCTCCCTCGCAAATCAGGAATTGCGCGGTTCCGTAGGTCAGCATCACGAGGATCGGCGCGACCGGAAACGGCGCGGCAAAACGGTTGACTGCGAGGATCGAGTCCGAGATCACGAACAGAAGCGTCCCCGCAACGCACCACTTCCCGAAATCCTGATCCGCAAACCTGAAAGCCGCGAGACTCGCCGCGAACATCGTCGAAATGACGATCGCGTACACGGCGACCGGGATGAGCATTTCGCCGACCCACGGCGCGACAAATCCAAAAAGTGCCGAGGAATAAAAGGCGATCGCGACGAAGACCAACGCATTCGGCAGCTTCTCGACGCGATTCAGTTTTCTGATCCGCACAAAAAAATAAATGTACAAAAGATGCGCGGTCAGAAAGGCAGCGAGACCGTAAACAAACATTCCGCCCGAATGTTTGTCGAACATCAGGAGCACATCGCCGAGCCACGAAAACCCAAGCGCAGCGATCATTGCGAGTCGTGTCCGATCGGGCCCGTTGGTGTTGATCGCAAAATAGACGATCAGGATCGGCATCAGCAACGGTTTGGCGACAAACTCGATGCCGGCGCTGCCGGTCGCAAGCGCAAAGATCTCGGCGGCGAGCGCAATGAAAAATAAGACCGAAACGATGCGGAGAGTCATTCGCGTATCTTACTGCAAAACAGCCTTCAAAGAAGAATTGTGTTGCCTAAATCAATTGTTTACGGGTAGAATTACCGATAGAAAGTCCCGATAATCAATGTCAATCAGCCAACGACAACATATTCGATTCTCGCTCGACATTCCGGCGATCCGGTACACGAGATTCGGTGAGAAGCAGGAAACCGTGCTGCAGCAGATCAGCATCGGCGGATGCCTGATCGACTGGGACGAAAATATCTTTACCGGCGAGACTTTCCGGCTTGAGATCCGTTTGCCGAACGGGAACTGGCTGCCGCTGACTTGCAAGGTCTTGTACAAATTCGACGATAACGGAATCGGCGCGAAGTTCGTCGACATCACGCAGTTTGAGCAGCAATTGGTCGGGAAGATCATCGCCCATTCACTGGCGAAAGAAGGTTTGCCGATGCAGGTCGATCCGTTCGCGCAGCCGCCGAGTTTCGCCGATGGCAGTGAAAAGCCCGCGCCGCATATCACCGATCAACGCCGGATGCAGGACGAATTGCTCGAACAGATAATGTCGAGCGAAGCCTAACGAGCCCGAAACTCCATTATCTTGTTGAACGATGCCGATCTCAGCTCTTCTTCGCTGAGATCGGTTTTCTCTTTTATCTCGTCGATCGTCATCGCTCCGCAACGAACCGCTCGCAGAAAGAAGTTGAGCAACCCCTGAGCCGACGCGGCGTCGTCGAACAAGTTTCCGGTCATCATCGCCTGCGTCGCCTTACCGACGAAGTTCTTGAGGCGCGCGCCCTGCGCGTCGGCGCTTTCGAGAAAAAAGGCGTAGATCGCGGCATATCTCGCGACGAGCTGCGCCGGGTGAAGATCCCAACTCTGATAGAAACCGTTGATCAGCGAATGCGTGACGTTGTTGAAATGCTTCCGCCACGCCGAATGCACCACCCGGCGGTTTTCAGACTGTTGCCGCGTCGTGAGATCGCGGCCGCGAAAGATCGGAACCGGCATATCGGTCGTCACCGAATCCGAAAGCCGAAGCCCGAGCGGCGCAAGCGACGCCTGCATCATTTGCCTCGCAAACCGGCAGGCGTCGTGCTGCAAATGCTGGTGATCGGCAGTCACTCCGAACGCGGCCGTGTAGTCGAATGCGCCGAAATGGGCCGACGCGACCCGTCCGTCGCCGGCGCGCGCGATGTCCGCACAGTTCATCACCGCTTCGGGCGTTTCGATCATTATCTCGACGCCGATCGAATTCGTTTCGAGTTCGTGCGCCGACTCGAACCCCGCGAGCAATTCCGAAAGCACGGACACCTCGTCTGGAGAGACTATTTTGGGAAGAGTGACAACGAAGTTTGCCGGCAAACGGCCGCTCGATTCCTTGAGGAAAACATTCAGGAACAACTCGAGCGTCCGCGTCGCGCGGGGATAAGTCTCTCGCTGAAAGGATTTTATGCGAAATCCGCAGAATGCGAGATCAGGGGCGTCCTTGTTGAAAACCGCTGCCAGTTCGGTCGCAGCTGAAGTCGCGTGCGAGTCCTCTTCCTCGTTCGAGCGGATTCCGTAACCGTCCTCGAAGTCGATCCGAAAATCCTCGACCGGTTCGGTTTGAAGTTTTTCGATGACGCGGTTGTAGACGGTCCACGCAAACCACGCGTCAGGATTCTTGGACTTTGCTTTTTCGGGATCGTCGGCGAGTTCGAATTCGAGATCTCTGATAACGCTTTCGAAGCGGGGGAGCGTGTCGGCGCCTTTCAGCCAGACGGCGTTGGCCAATTCGACGAAGTTCGGCGCGTAATTCTCAAGCGAACGGAGGGCCACAACTCCAAATTTTGAAGGCGTTTCGGACGTGAATAGGTTCGCGCCTCCGTAGACGACGTGAACCGGCTCGCGGCCGGTCGAAAGTGCCGCCGATGATGTGCCCGTTTCAAGCCGTTCGCGAAAAAGGCGCCGGGCAAGTTCCTCGAACCTTTCGCTCATTTCATTCAGGATCTACTTCGCCGGCGCCGTGTTCGTGGCCGATTGCTTGACGGCCTGAACATCTACCGTTTCGCCCGTCAGTTTCCATTCCGCGCCTTCTTTGACGAACTTCCAACGCGCGCCGTTGGGTGCGCCCTTGGTCTTGACGAGCGCCGAAGCGCTTTCGCCTTCGATCTTCTCGTTGCTTACCTGACAGTCGGAGATCTGGTCTGTCTCAAGATATTTGACTAGCGATGTCAGCTTCTCTTCCTTCATATCCGCCTCAAGCCCCTTGAGTGCGGCGGCCGAGTAGAACTTGCGGACGGTCGCATCGTCCTTTTTGGCGATCGCTTCGCAGAAGCTCTTCATCAGCGGCCCGAGCGTCGCCGCTTCGTTCGTCGCCGGTTCGGGCGTCTTCGCGACCGTCGTCAGATTGCTTTCGGTATTCGCCGGCCGATTTGCCGGCGTGTTCGCGTTCGGTTTGGTATTGTTGGCCGGCTGTTCGCCGCCACCGCAGGCCGCGAAAAGAAACGCCGCGGAAAGAAAAATCAATGATGAAACAGCTCTGACACGCATAAAAAAACTCCAAAAACTGATAAAATTGCTTTGAAAACAACAGAGTATAGAACATTTGAAAAAAATGGACAAAACATACCGCGATGAATTCAGCAGGCTCTTTGTCGTCGATCATCTGCCCGGCTCGTTCTCGCCGGCGGACGCGCATTTGCAGATCTACGACAATTACGTGAGCGGGACGAGGCTTCGATTCCGGCGTGTTCGCGTGCCGTTGACGCGTGAGTGGACGCGGCATCTCCAGCAGCGAATCCCAACGTCGGGCCATATCAAGATCGCCGAGATGTTTCTCGACGAGGACGAGTATCGCGCCCTCGGAGCGTTTGAGGGAAACGAGATCCGGAAGAACCGGTATTTCGCCGATATCGAGGGCCGAAGCGTGGCGTTCGACCTGTTTCTCGGTCCGCTGGCGGGGCTGACGATGGCGAGGGTCGTCGCCGAAACGGCGGGCGAACTCGATGAATTTGAATTTCCTTACGCCGCGCTCGAGGTTACCGGCGAGCCTTTTTTCGATGGTTCGAGTCTCTTTCAACTCGCGTTTTCGGACGTTGAAAACGAAATCGCAAGATTGCTGCAGAACGTCCACAGCCAGCAGACGGTGATCGGCGAGATCGCGAGCGACTACGAATGATCGTTTTCAGCGATTCGCGGACATCTCGAATGTCAGCGTCCCGCCTTTCTTGAGCGCCGAATGCCTGAGCAAGTTGTCGCTCACCAAACGGCCGTTGAGTTTTGCGTTCTTGACGTATTTCGCGTCATTCGAAATTCCGTCCGCGATCATCCTGAGGGTCTTGCCACCAGCGAGTTTGACGGTTGCCTCTCTGATTTGCGGCGCACCGAGGACGTACTCGCCGACGCTCGGATTGACCGGATAGAAGCCAAGGACCGAAAAAATGTACCACGCCGACATTTGGCCGCAGTCTTCGTTGCCGGTGATCCCGGACGGCGTGTCGTCGTAAAATCGGCCCGTGATCTCGCGTATCAGTTCATCGGACTTGAAACCGTCGTCGGTAAATCTGTAAAGATAGGCGATGTGGTGGCTCGGTTCGTTGCCGTGCGCGTATTGCCCGATCAATCCTTCTTGCCCAAGGAACTTGAGATGCGTTTCGTTTTCGTCCTTTTGGCTTCGTTCGAAAAACCTGTCGAGTTTCGACGCAAAACCCGACTTTCCGCCGTGGAGCGCGATCAAACCGTCGACGGCATGTTGCGGCGCGAAACTGTATTGCCACGCGTTCGCCTCGGTGTAATCTCCGGGATTTCGGAGCGGGGAAGTCGGCGCGAGCGGGTCGAACGGCGTCCGCCAACGTCCGTTCGAGTCTTTCCCCCGCATCAGTTTCGTTTCGGGGTCAAAGAGATTCCGGTAGAAATCGGCGCGTTTTGAAAAGAATTCCGCGTCTACCGTCTTGCCGAGCCTGCGCGCCAACGCCGCCGCCGCAAAATCGTCGACGCCGCTCTCGAGCGTGCGGGAAACCGACTCGCCGTCGATCTTGTCGAACGGATAGTAACCGAACCGATCGTAGACATCCCAATCGGAATGCTTCTGGCTGACGGTCAGGCTTCGCTTGATCGCGGCGAACGCGCGTTCGGCATCGAAGCCTCGAAATCCTTTCAGATAGGCGTCGACGATCGCCGGCACGGCGTGGTTGCCGATCATCGTATGCGTCTCGCCGTCCTGAAGCGTCCAGATCGGCAGGAACCCGCGCGCGTCGAAATGACCGAGCATCGAGTTTACGAAGCCGTCGACGCGTTCCGGGACGATCAGCGTATACAGCGGATGAGCCGCGCGAAACGTGTCCCACAGAGAGAGCGTCGAATAATAAGCGCCGCCGATCGCCTTGCGGACCTTGTAGTCGGCGCCGCGGTATCGGCCATCGACGTCGGCGATGTTGTTCGGCTGGATCAGCAGATGATAGAGACCGGTGTAAAAGATCCGCTTCTGCTTCCGATCGGCGGCGATGTCGATCCGCGACAGATATCTGTTCCATTTCGCCGTCGTTTCTTTGCGAACCCGATCGAAGTTCCAGTGCGGCACTTCGGATTTGAGGTTCTTTTTCGCGCCCTCGACGCTGACGGTCGATATCGCGATCTTGGCCTGGATTTGCCCGCCCTTTTTCAAGTCGAATGTAAGAACGTGAAGCGGTGCCTTCTCACCCGGACGCGATCTGAGCTTTCGCTGTTCGGTAAAGGGTTTGTCGAATTTGATGACGAAGAAATACTTTCGCCGGACCCAATTTTCGGTCTCGCAGAATCCGCTGATGGTGTTGGCGTCTTCGACCGCAACGTCGCTCGCGATTACGCGTTTCGAATCTTCCGACCAGACGAGTCCGTGTTGAAAGTCTATGAGGACGTGTTTCGGCGAATCGGAATCGAACCGGTAGCGATGAAACGCGACGCGTTCGCTTGCCGTCAGTTCGACGCTGATGTCGAACGTTTTGAGGCGAGTCGAGTAATAGCCGACCGACGCGATTTCACTTGATTTGTCATTTTCGCTGCTGAAATCGCTGCGGATCGGCGATCCGGAGAAAGGCTGCAAAAGGATGTCGCCGAGATCCATCGCGCCCGTTCCGTTCAGATGCGTGTTCGAAAATCCCAGAATCCGTTTGTCTTTGAACTGATAGCCAGACGAGTGAGTCCAGCCGAAATAATTCGTATCAGGCGACGGTTGAACCATACCGAACGGCG
Source organism: Acidobacteriota bacterium (assembly GCA_016715115.1). Lineage (NCBI taxonomy): Bacteria > Pseudomonadati > Acidobacteriota > Acidobacteriota bacterium. The sequence continues at coordinate 433,446 of JADKBM010000001.1, read as the reverse complement.
CCGTCGCTCCCGGAAACGTGTGACCGGTGCCGTCGGTGCCGATGAACGGGTCGACAAACTGTGTAAAATCAACGGTTTGCGCGTTCATTGAAAGCGCGGCGAAGATCAGGAGAAACGCTGATGTCAGAGTTTTCATTTGGCGGAAAATCGATTACAAAGAGTGATTCAAGATCGGATTCATCTCCGAATCGGCGAGTTCACCCGGCATTTTTCCGCCGAGCCAGACGCGAAGATCGTCTTCCTGATTCGGGTTCTGCGGTTCTTTGACGCGCGCGCCGTCGGCGAAATAGATGACCGTCATCACTTCGCGGGTTTTTTCGGGCGAGTCATTGCCGCCGGCCGAGTGGATCGTCCAGCCGAGATGAAATGTCGCATCGCCGGCGCGCATCGCATCCGCTCGGGCGATGGGAAATCCTTTGGACGCGATGTATTCGTCATATGCCGCTTCGCTTTCATCCGAGATCTTGACGCTTCCGACCGGCCCTTGCGCGTGTGATCCCGAAGCGAAAGTCAGCATTCCCATTCGCGTGTCAATATCGACCACAGGCATCCACATCGTGATCGTCTTTTCCGTGTCGAGCGGCCAATAGTATTGATCCTGATGCCAGGGCGTGAAACCGCCGCGCGGCTCTTTGAAGAGCGCCTGATCGTGATAGAGCCGGACGCGTTCGACGCCGAGAAGCGCCGCCGCGACAGCGGCGAATCTGCGCTCGAAGACGAACCGCCGGACGTCTTCGTCGTGGCGCCAAAGATTCATTGTCTGCAGAAAAGCCTTGCCGTAAGTATCTCTTTCTTCGAGACTTCGCGTTTCGTTGGAGTATTCGTAAGCGGCGCGGCGAATAGCCGGACCAAAATGCGCGATCTCGTCGGGCGATGCCAGTCCGCGCAGCAGGATATGTCCGTTTCGTTGCAACTCCGCCGATTGTCCGGCGCTGATCTGGTACATATGTTTTCTAGAAGGGAAGCTCTTCTTCCTCGCGTGAAAAGTTCCAGGCGATGAGAAAGAATCCGGAGATCATAAACAAGAATCGCAACAGGCCGAACGGCATACGGTACTCCGCCGGAGCGGTGTAAACGAGCGCGCCGATCGGAAGCTGAAAGAACCAGAGACTGTATTTGATGATCTTCTCGGCCCAGGTTCGGCCGGGAAGTATGAATGCGAGGGCGAAAAGCGAAAGATAACTCGCGCAGAATTTGAGCGCCGAAAGAAACGCCTGGAACGCGATCTGCGATTCGGAAATCGCAAGCGATTTGATCGCCGAATCGAGCATCGTCAAAATATGCAGATCTTCGGCGAAATCGAGAAATCCGCAGATGAGCATCGCGCCGATCGAGAGGTTTGCGACGGCATTCGTGAATCCGTCGCCGGATCTTTTGAGCGATTGCGGCAAGATAACGAAGAGCGTCGTAAAAACCGTGATGAAGACGATATCGACAGTAAAGATCAATCGCAGCGGATTCTGTTCGGCGACGAGCGCTTTCGCATAAGCGCCGGCTTCGGTCACGGCTTCGAACTTCTCCTGCGAGACACCGGTCACGAGCGTCACCGAGAACATCGCAAGAATCAGAAGTCCGGCAACAATTGAAAGCCGCACAATGGTTTTTGAGTTTTCCATAGTGCGGCAATTTTCAACCAATCGCGCAAGAGAATCAAATCCAGATTCCAATTCAAGATTCCAAATTCAAGATTCCACGTATTCCAAATTCCAAATCGCAAATTCCAAATCGCAAATTCCAAATTCCAAATTCCAAATCGCAAATTCCAAATTCCAAATCGCAAATTCCAAATTCCAAATTCCAAATTCGCAAATTCCCAATCGCAATTCCAAAATCGCAAATCGCAAATCGCAAATCGCAAATCGCAAATCACAAATCACTTGATTCCCGTATATTGCGCGGAAGCGATTTTCCACTCGCCTTTTTCTTTTCGGGCGACGACGGTCGCGCGGATGCTGCGGGTCGGCATCGGCTTTCCGCCGCTGACGATCTTGTAATCGAACCTCGCTATGACGATCGCGAATTTGCCGTAATTTCGTATCGAAAACTCGTTCGTTTCGATCGTAAGCGTCATTTTATCCGCCGGCGGCTTGTCTTCCGGTTTGTAAAACCCGAGAACCTTATCGCGCGGATCGACCTCGCCGACGGGCGAGACCTCGATGAAATCGGAGGTGAAAACGTTGTCGAGCGTTTTCGGATCGTAGTTCGCCTGCGCGGCAGCCATCTTGTTGACAAGCGCCCTGAGCGCGGACTCATCTTTGGATTGTGCGAAGGCCGAAACGCCGGCAAGCGCGATCACAAGCGCGCACTGTATGAATTTGAATTGCATGATCTTATGACGCCTTGTTTGTATGAATCGGGGAAAAGAGATCATACGTCTTTGTTCGCGAAAGGGTTGCAAGACTCGATTCGGATTCGGAAACCTTTGGTTTTCCAAAGATGATGAATTTAGCGCGCGGGGCACACGCACTTCAAATCCGCAGTCCAATTCACAAATCCCAAATTAAAACAGTTCTTCGAGCGCCTCGTCGAGATTCCTGACGCCGACGACGCGCATTCCGAGCAGTTTTTCGAGGCCTTTTTTGTTTGAAGCGGGGAGGATAAGTTTTTTGAATCCAAGCGTTTGCGCCTCGCGCGCGCGGCCTGGGCCTGAAGCACGCCGCGGACCTCGCCGGTCAGTCCGACCTCGCCGAAGACGCAGGTTTCGGGCGGGATCGAGAGATTCCTGTAACTCGAAGCGATCGCCGCGATGACTCCGAGATCGGCCGCCGGTTCGTCGATCTCGAGTCCGCCGGCGACGTTTACGAAAACGTCGTCACCCGCGAGTTGGAATCCGAGGCGTTTTTCGAGCACGGCGATCAGAAGGGAAGTGCGATTGTAATCGAATCCCTGCGCCATCCGCCGGCCGCTGCCGAATTTGGTTCCCGAGACCAGTGCCTGAATTTCGACGAGCATCGGTCGCGTTCCTTCCATACAAACCGTCACGACCGATCCGCTCGCTCCCGCGGGACGTTCTTGCAGAAACACCTCGGACGGATTTCCGACGGCGATCAGTCCGGTGCTCGTCATCTCGAACACGCCGATCTCGTTGGCCGCGCCGAAACGATTCTTCGTGGCGCGGATGATGCGGTGATTGTGATGCCGGTCGCCCTCGAAATAAAGCACCGTGTCGACGATGTGCTCGAGCGCCTTCGGTCCGGCGATCGAACCTTCTTTGGTTACGTGCCCGATCAGAAAGACCGGCGTTCCGGTCTGCTTCGCAAAGAGCATCAAGACGCCGGCGACCTCGCGAACTTGCGAGACCGATCCCGGCGCCGACTCGACCTTTTCGGTGAAAACCGTCTGGATCGAATCGATGATGACGTAATCGGGTTTGAGAGTTCCAATCTCGGCGAGGATGTTCTCGAGATTCGTTTCGGGAAGCAAAAACAAATTTTCGGCCTCGATGCCGAGCCGTTCGCCGCGCATCTTGATCTGGCGTTCGGATTCCTCGCCCGAAACATACAAAACGCGTCCGCCGGTCGCCGATAGTTTGTCCGCGGTTTGGATGATGATCGTCGATTTTCCGATTCCCGGAGCGCCGCCGATCAGTACGAGCGATCCGGCGACGATTCCGCCGCCGAGGACGCGGTCGAATTCCGCGATGCCGCTCGCGGTCCGTGCGTCGTCCTGAGACTCGATGTCATTGTAAGACAGTGGTTTAACGACGCGAAAAGAATCTGTCGTCAGGCGCGCGCCGCCCGCCGCGGCTTTGCCGGCAGCTTGCGGCGTCGGACGAAACCGTTCTTCGACGAACGTGCTGAACTCGCCGCAATCGACGCAGCGCCCGATCCATTTTCTTTCCTGACGACCGCAATTCTGGCAAACGAAGATCGTCGCGGGTGATTTTGCCATTATTTTGAGAGCATTTCGCCCGGCGGAGCGTCTCCGAACGAATACTGTGCTTCGCGCATATAGTATTTGCCGCCGAGATTCTCGAATCGAACCTGAAGCGTTCCGCGCCCGACCGTCTTGAAACCGATGTTGTAGGCACCGAGCAGCATCGAACTTCCGCTCATCGAAAACGGGGCGCTGAGGACGACTGTCGGCGGCGAATTGACGGTGCCGATCGGGGTCGTTAAGTCGGACTGGATTTTCCACTCCGAATCTCCGTACCAGACGGGCGAAAGCAGTTCTCCGTTGATCGTCAGACGCTGCGGCGCGTAAGGCATCACAAGCCGGTAATCGAATTTGCCTTGAGGTCGCGACGGAAAGCTCAAGTAGACGCTATATGGCTGTTCGGCAAACATACGGTATTCGCGGCGCGGCATTCCGGTGCGCGCGAAAAGGTCGAAACGTAGATAGGTTTGGTAATCCGGCGTGTCATAAGATGTCCCGCCGAGAAGGATGTAACCCGAATCGATCTTCGCGGGAAGCGCAAAAACCTGAGCGGCCGAGGCCAAAACGCAAACGATCAGCAAAAGTACGGGCAGATGTCGTTTCATATCGTTGTTTCGAACACCGATACTTTATCAAATCGCGCCCGCGAATAACAGCGTTGGTTTTGATTTAACTCCGCCGTTTTGTATGCTCATCCTATGCGGTCAACCCACGCCTTTGCGGAAAAAGTCGCACTCGTCGCCGGCGTCTCCGGTCCGATCGGTCGCGCGGTCGCGCTTCAACTCGCATTGTTGGGCGCATTTGTCGTGAGCGTCGATGACGAAAGCTCGGCCGAGTCGGATCGGTCTCTCGACGAACTGCGGTCGCTCGGAACGCTTGCGGGCTCGGTTACGGCCGATCTCGCGACTCAAACCGGCGCGGAATTTGCGGTCGCCGAGATCGACAAGATGTTCGGCCGGATCGATCTTCTGGTGGTTTGTTTGAAATTGGACGACGAATCGGAGTTTCTGAAATTCGACGATCCGGCGCTTGAAGATATGCTTGGCACCGCCGTGAAAAGTCCGTGCTTCTTGATTCAGGAAGCTTTCCGTTTGATGAACACGCGGCCGAAAGCGCGGATCGTGAACATCGTCCCGCCGATCGGCGATCGGACGAACGGCGTCCTTTATCAAACGTCGCGCGCGGCGGTTGAGGGGCTGACAAGATCGATGGCCGCGGCGCTTCCGAAACATTTTCGCGTCAACTGCGTGGCCGTCGAGGGCGTCAGGGGACTGAAGCAGAACGATCTGTTCGTTGAGGAAACGGGAATTACGAACGACGACGTCGCGCGCACGGTTCTTTTTCTGCTTTCTTCCGAAGCCGCGGGCGTCAACGGACGGACGATTTCGGTCGGATAACGGTGTTGTAGATAAACCGCCATTTCGTGCTAAAATTTTCTTGGATGAAACTCGATATTCTCTTTATCAGAATCGGTTTTGTGGCGCTTCTCGCGCTGATGGGTTACCTGTTGAACCCATTGGAAAAGACCGTCCATCTCGATGCCTCGCTCGAAACCCGGCAGATCCTTTCAGCCGTCGTCGGTGCCGTTATTTCTCTCCTTGTGATCGCCTTTGAGATGCGCGCGCGGCAGGCGAGTTTGAAAACGCTGATCGGCGCGGCCGTCGGATCGATTCTTGGGATCGTCGGCGCCTTCCTGATCGGAACGCTCATCAGCCATCAGGAAACCGACGCCGTTTCAGCCGAACTGAAAACGTTCTTGACCGTCGCGCTTGCCTTTTTTATGGGGTATATCGGACTTATGGTCGGCGCGGCGAAGGGCGAGTTCATCGATCTTTCGGTTCTCGGTGGGGTTTTCAGCGACAAGGCCGCTCCGCAGGACTATCGGATTCTCGATACCTCGGTGATCATCGACGGGCGCATCGCGGACGTCGCCGAAACCGGATTCCTCGGCGGAACGCTTATCATCCCGCAGTTCATTTTGACGGAACTGCAACAGGTCGCGGATTCCCCGGATTCGAGCAAGCGCCAACGCGGACGCCGCGGACTCGATATGCTCCAGCGGCTTCGCAACAATTCGAAACTCGATGTTCAGATCATCGAAACCGATTTCCCGCACGTGAAGGAAGTTGACCTGAAACTGATCGAACTCGGCAAGCAGCTTGAGGCCGTGATCGTTACGAATGACTTCAATTTGAACAAGGTCTCGCAACTGCGCGGCGTCCAGGTTTTGAACATCAATGAACTTGCGAACGCGCTCAAGCCGGTCGTGCTGCCGGGCGAAGCGATGCGCGTCTTTATCTTGAAGGAAGGCAAGGAATACAACCAGGGCGTCGCGTATTTGGATGACGGCACGATGGTCGTCGTCGACAACGCCCGACGGCTGATCGGGAAGACCGCCGATATTGCGGTCACCAGCGTTCTGCAGACAACCGCCGGAAAGATGATCTTCGGCCGGTTGTGGGAAGAGTCTTCCGAAAGCGGCGAGAATCAGATGAGCATTCACGATTCGCGTTCGGTCGGATTCAAAAAGGCGACGCGCGATCTCAGACAATCGACGATAATCGAGGAAACATAAGAAAGGATTGCCCGGTCGTTGGTTGCAGCTTCCAACTGAAATGAATACCGCCATCATCGTCGCCGCCGGCAGCGGAAACAGGTTCGGCGGCGAAATCCCCAAACAGTTTATCGAAGTCGCCGGCAAACCACTGTTGATCCATACTCTTGCGAGATTCGAAGAATGCGCCGCGATCGACGCGGTCGTTTTGGTTCTCTCAGCGGAACGAGTTTCTGATTTCGCGGGAATTGCAAAACAGTTCGCACTTACAAAACTCAAGGCGATTGTTGCCGGAGGCGCGACCCGGGCCGAATCCGTTCGCAACGGACTGCGGGCGGTTGGCGATGACTGTAACGTCGTCGCGGTTCACGATGGCGCACGTCCGCTGGTGACCGCCGACGAGATCAGCGCGACCGTTCGCGCGGCGGAAGAATTCGGCGCGGCGTGCTTGACGGCTGCGGTGACCGATACGATAAAAGAGGTCTCGGACGGCGGGATCTTGCGAACGGTCGACCGAACGAGATTGCGTCGGGCGCTGACCCCGCAGGCCTTCCGGCTCGAACTTCTGACTCGCGCATATGAGCACAGCGATCTTGGCGATGCCGCGACCGATGAATGCTATCTGGTTGAAAAATTTGGGGTTGCGATCAAAATCGTCGACGGGAACGCGCGCAACATCAAGGTCACCACGCCCGACGATCTGAAGTTCGTCGAACAATTCCTGTAAATTTTGGCGCTTGCCATTTCCGGAGTTATCACTTTATGCGAATTGGACTCGGGAACGACATACACCGGCTCGAAGCCGGGCGACCGCTGATTCTTGGCGGCGTCCGCGTCCCGTCCGAAAAGGGAGCCGTCGGACATTCGGACGCCGACGCATTGACGCACGCCTTAACGGACGCGATCCTCGGAGCGCTCGCCGCCGGCGATATCGGGACGCATTTCTCGGATCGCGATGACCGTTGGAAGAACGCCGACAGTTTCGTCTTCTTGGGAGAAGCGGTGCGAATGATGCGTGAGCGCGGTTTTTCGGTGGTCAACGTCGATTCGACCATCAGCCTCGAAAAACCGAAGCTTCGCCCGTTCATCGATGAGATGCGGGCAAATCTTGCGAGCGCCCTCGGAATCGGGATCGAACTGGTCTCGGTGAAGGCGAAGACGGGCGAGGGAATTGACGCGGTCGGCGAGATCCGTGCGGTCCGGGCCGAGGCGATAGTGTTGTTGGCTTCGGAGCAATAATGATCGACATACGAGCTTGATGCCAATCGTCAGCCATCCGCTACCGCAGATGGTACTGACCTGTCTCGCCTGCGCGGCGCGTGAGATGGGATGAAAAAGGCACTTGCGAAAATGTTGATTTTCACAAGTGCCTGATTCCCAGATCGTCAAACTAAGCTCAGTGGACGTGCGCTCCGTGCGCGCGGGCGGCATCGAGGACATCATCCCACGTGCGCGAGATCTCGGCGTCGAGCCGGGCGGCTTCCAAATTAAACTCGGCGCGGTCGACCTTCTTTCCTTTGCGCGCATTCAGAAACTCGGAGAACTCGTACCACGCGTTCATATGTTCCTTCCAGGCGAATCTGAAATCCCTCGGAAAATTGCGCGCATCCATCGATGACGAAGTTTCCCAATACTCCTTGACCGATTCGGCGTGCGCAACCGAAACGACGTTTGAAACCAGGATACGGTCCTCGCGATAGCTGCCGTTCGATTTGTCGCGTTCGATAAAACTCTCCAGTTCCGACGCCAATCCCGAATGACGGTGATGCGGAACATAGGCGACAGGCGCGTACGGCACAAACGGCGCCGGGAAGAAGATGCGCACCAAACCGACCGAAAAAACAAACGCGACGACGAATGCGACGATACCGAAAACTGCTCTTGGATTTTTCATTACTGCTTTTACAACCTCTCAAAAACCTGGAATTCAATTATCAACTAAACCCGTCCAAAATGGAACATCTTTTTGACGAAAATCCACGGAAAATTTGCTAAAGTTTTATTTAATGACTCCACAAGACCTGATCCGCAAAAAACGCGACGGCGCAAGATTCTCGGAAAACGAAATAGAGGCGTTCATAGCCGGCGTGAGCGACGGTTCGTGGGCCGATTATCAGATCACTGCGCTGGTAATGGCGATGTTCATTCACGGCCTTAATATGAGCGAGCAGAACGCGTTGGTCCGGGCGATGCTCCATTCCGGTGAAACGCTCGATTTCAGCGACATCGACGCGCCTATCGCCGACAAGCATTCGACCGGCGGGGTCGGTGACAAAACGTCTCTGATCATCGCACCGCTCGCGGCCGCGTGCGGCGTGGCGGTGCCGATGATCTCGGGTCGCGGCCTCGGCCATACCGGCGGCACGCTCGACAAACTCGAGTCGATCGATGGTTACAACGTCCGGCTTTCCAGCGCGCAGATCAAGCGGACATTGAAGAAGTGCGGCTTTGCGCTGGCGGGTCAGACAAAGCGGATCGTTCCCGCCGATCGAAAACTCTATGCGCTCCGCGACGCCTGCGCGATGGTCGAGTCCGTGCCGTTGATCGTCGCATCGATTATGTCGAAAAAGCTTGCCGAGGATCTCGACGCGCTCGTTCTCGACGTCAAGACCGGCAACGGCGCGTTTATGGAAAACCTCTGGGACGCGCGCGTCCTCGCGAAATATATGGTTGCCGCCGGAACCGATTTCGGGGTCAAGACCGAGGCCGTGATAACCAATATGAGCGAGCCGCTCGGACGTTTCGCGGGCAATGCGCTCGAGGTTTACGAATGTCTGAAGATAATGCGCGGCGAGGTCGACGAACTCTCTCAACCGACGCTCGACCTGTCGCTTGAATTGACGGCGCGGATGGTCGTCTTATGCGGGATTGCGAAGGATCTCGACGATGCCAACGCGATGTGCCTTGAAAAACTATGGGACGGCAGCGCGCTTGAAAGATTCCGCCTTAATATCGAGCTTCAAAAAGGCGATCCGACGATCTGCGATACGCCTGAGAAGATGCTGACGAAGGGAATCGTAAAAGCCGAGATCAAAGCGGCCGACTCCGGATTCGTCTCCGAGATCGATACCCGCGCGGTGGGCGACGCGATCTGCGCACTCGGCGGCGGGCGCGTCAAGGCCGAGGATTTGATCGACTACGCGGTCGGATTTGAATGCGCGGCCCGGCTTGGCGACAAGATCGCCGCCGGCGACCTCATCGGGACGGTCTACGCGCGCTCGAAATCTCAGGCCGCGACGATTAGCGAAAAATTGCGGACTGCGTATAAAATAGGCGGGGAAAAACCTGAAAATCTGGGATTGATCCACGAAGTTGTCCGATAGAGATCAAAGGCGGTTCGGTTTTTTCGTCCTTTCGAACCGAATTATCGCGATCATTTGTACTTGCTTATGAAATTCGTCTGTCTAATCGCTCTTTGTATCGCTGCCTCGATGCTGGCATCGTGCGGCGCCAAAACCGAAGCGCAGCGCCAGTGCAACATCAAGGTCGGCATCGTCTTCGACATCGGCGGCAAGAACGACCGTTCGTTCAACGCCGCGGCCTGGGACGGCGTCAGGCGCGCGGAAAAGGATCTGAACGTTTGTCTGTACGACGTTGAACCCGGCAATCCGACCTCGATCGAACCGGCAATGCGGGCTTTTGCGGAGCGCGACTTCGATCTCATCATCGGCGTCGGCTTCGCTCAGGGGCCGATTATGCAAACGGTCGCAACCGATTATCCGAACATCAAGTTCGCCATCGTTGACGGCGTGATCTTCGAGGCCGACGGCAAGACGCCGAAAAGCAACGTCGCATCGCTCGTTTTCCGTGAGCATGAAGGTTCGTTTCTCGTCGGAATGATCGCCGCGTCGAAATCGAAATCGGGCGTTCTCGGATTCATCGGCGGGATGGACATTCCGTTGATTCATAAGTTCGAAACCGGGTACGAAGAGGGCGCGCGGTCAGTAAATCCGAACATCAAGGTCATCGACAACTACGTCGGCGTCACCGATTCGGCCTGGAACAATCCTGGAAAGGGAAAGGAACTGGCGCTCTCGCAGATCGGTCAGGGCGCGGACGTGATCTTCACCGCCGCCGGAAATTCGGGTCTCGGGGCGTTCGACGCAGTCGAGCAATACGGCCGAAACCCGCAGGGCGAAGCGAACAAGTTCGTCATCGGCGTCGATTCGAACCAGAATATGGTCAAACCCGGATTCGTCCTGACATCGATGGTCAAACGCGTCGACAACGCGGTCTATGACGTCGTCAAAGAAGTCCTCGGCAAGCAGTTCAACGGCGGATTCCACGCCTTCGGGCTCGACAAGGACGGCGTCGCGTATGCGATGGACGACTTCAACCGGGCGCTGATCCCGAAAGATGTCATCGAGCGCGTCGAGGCCGCAAAAACGAAGATCGTCGCCGGCGAGATCAAGGTCACGGACGCGATGGCGAAATAGTGAGCAGTGAGCAGTGAGCGGTGAGCAGTGAGCGGTGAGCAGTGAGCGGTGAGCAGTAGGCGGTGAGCAGTAGGCGGTGAGCGGTGAGCAGTGAGCAGTGAGCAGTAGGCGGTGAGCAGTGGGCGGTGAGCGGTACAGAGTAACTTACCACCGACCACCGACCACTGATCACCGACCACCGACCACTGATCACCGACCACTGCTCCCGGCTCACTGCTTACTGCTATCTAAAGAGATGCTTGAACTAAAAAACATTACAAAAACCTTCGGCAGCGTCGTTGCCAACGATGATGTTTCGATCCGCGTCGAAAAGGGGACGATCCACGCGATCGTCGGCGAGAACGGCGCGGGTAAGTCGACCATTATGCGGATCGCGTACGGTTTTTACAACGCCGATTCGGGTTCCATCGAATACGGCGGCAAACCGGTCACGATCAACAATCCGCACGACGCGATCGCGCTCGGCATCGGGATGGTGCATCAGCATTTTATGCTCGTCGATACGATGACCGTCGGCGAGAACATCATTCTCGGCGCCGAAGGCGGAAATCAGGCGAGCATTGACTGGAAAAAGGCGAATGATGCGATCCGCGCGCTTTCGGACGAACTACGACTCAACATTGATCCGCATTCGATGATCGAAGACCTTTCGGTCGGCGCGCAGCAACGGGTCGAATTGCTCAAGGCGCTGTACCGCAAGGCGGAGTTTCTGATCCTCGACGAACCGACAGCCGTTCTTTCGCCGCAGGAGGTCGAGGATTTCTTCAATATATTGCGCCGGATGCGCGATCAGGGAAAGACGATCGTGATCATCACGCACAAGCTCGAAGAAGTGCTGGCGATCTCGGACGACGTGACAGTAATGCGCGACGGCAAAGTCGTCGGCAACGTGAAGACGGCGGACACCAACGCCAAGGAACTCGCGCGGATGATCGTCGGACGCGACGTCCTGTTGCGCGTCGAGAAGACCGACGCAACGCCGGATGGGGTCGTCCTCGAGGTCGAAAACGTCTCGGTCGCCGGCAAGCACGGTCAGGCGGTTGCCGGTGTTTCGTTCGAGGTGAAGGCGGGCGAGATCGTCGGGATCGCCGGAATCGAAGGGAACGGGCAGACGGAGTTGGTCGAAGCCATCGCCGGATTGACGCCGGTCCGGTCTGGATCGATCCGTTTCGGCGATCGCGAGATCTCCAAAATGACCGTGCGGCAACGGATCGAACTCGGCATCGCGCATATCCCGGAAGACAGGCACAAGCGCGGGCTTTTGCTCAATTCGGACCTTGCCGAAAATTCCATTCTCGGCGTTCATTACCGCGCGCCGGTCGCGAGCGGCGGATTTTTGAATCAGGCGACGATCGATGCGCGCGTCCGTTCGATCATCGAGAATTTCGATGTACGTCCGCCGGATCCGACACTGTCCGCGAAATCGCTTTCGGGCGGCAATCAGCAAAAACTGATCATCGGAAGGGAATTCGACATCAATCCGAAACTCCTCCTTGTGTCGCAGCCGACGCGCGGCGTCGATATCGGCGCGATCGAATTCATCCACCGCAAGCTGATCGGCCTTCGTGACGCAGGTTCCGCTGTTTTGCTCGTTTCAGCGGAACTTGAAGAGGTGACGGCGCTCGCCGACCGCCTGCTAGTCATTCGCGAAGGCAAGATCGTCGGCGAGGTCGACCCGCGGACGACCTCCGTAGAAGAGATCGGCCTGATGATGACCGGAGGAAACTGATGGCGGATTTGGGATTGCGGATTTGGGATTGCGGATTTGGGACTGCGGACTTGCGGGCCGTGATCTGCGGCGAGTCAGTACCGCCTGCGTGAGCGGGCGGGCAACCGTTGCACTTGTGATTCCTGGATCGGGAGCAGGCCGTGCACAAAGGAAAGGGCCGCCGGTAATCCCCGCGGCCCAATCCAAAATCGAAAATCGAAAATCGAAAATCGAACGCTACTGCATTTCCACCCAGTCGCCGGTATGGATCTCCTGCGCCGCGCGGACGACCATCGCCGTCGCGGTCTTGCCCTGGACACTCAGGATCACCATTTCGCCGACGATCTTGCGTAGGTCGGACGGCCGGTCCAACTTGGCGTTCTCGGTCGTTACGACCCTGCCTTGCGCCAGATTGCCTTTTTTGCGCGGGGCCTGATTGGAGAATTTGCCGCCGCGAAACTCGTCGGATTGGAATCCCTCGTCGCGCGAGCTCATATTTTCTTTTTGCGAATAAGGCGTCACGCCGCCCTTTCCGAGCGGGCGGAAAATGGTCAGATAATCACCGCTCTTGACCCCATCCTCGGCGCCGAGATCGATATAGACGATCTGTTCGCGACCGATGAGTTCCCGCATATCGCGGGCGAGAAAGATTCGTCCCATTGCCTTACCGGAAGGGTCGCCGAAAACGTCGAGCGCCGGACGCTGCATTGACATCGGCGAGGTCCGCGGTTGGATCGGTTGCAGCAGATCGCCGAACAAAAGGTTGTCGCACGACGTTTTGACGCGCACGACCGAAACTTCTGCCTTGACCTTCACGACCTCGAGCGCGCCGACCTCCTGAACGTAATAACCGAGGTCGCCCTTCTTCGTCCAGCGCGTTTCAACCTGGCCGCGCGGACGGACGACGGCAAACATATCGCCAACCTTCGCACCCTTGTTGGCGCCGACATTGACATACAGGTTGTCGCCCTGCGCGAAAGTATATTGCTCCTGTTCGTTATCCGCGCCGACGATCTTCGCCGACGTGTCAACGGGTTCGGTCTGAACATATCCCGCGCAGTAGAGATTGTTCGGGCCCGCTAGCGGCATTTCGCGTTTTTCGTCGCCGACCACCAGAGTCGCCTTGCGATCCTGTGCGACAACCGCCGCCGAAAACACCAAAACGCCCAAAAGTAATACTCCGAAACTTTTTTTGAACAACTGTTGAAACTTCACGATCGTCTCCTTTTTGATTACCGAAATGATGCTCTTTGTTGAAGATGCAGAAAGAGGTTAAACGAATTGATCCCGCCCCGACGGGCAAATCCTATCGTACCGCAATCGTTTAACAAGCGTCAACAAGTTTTTCACTTGGTTTTTCGTTCAGCGCGGTCCTTTCACGGGAACAACCTTGAGATCTCCGGCGCCGGTGCCTTTCCGCTTGTTCTCCGCGTCGATTCCCAACGGATTTCGGATCACGGATTTGCGATTTCCTGATCTGCGGCGAGTCAGTACCGCCTGCGTGAGCGGGCGGGCAGCCGCGGCCACACGATACCTAAATCCCAATTCCAGAATTCCAAGGGTTCCAGACTGGGAATCCCGAATCGCGTTGCAATCGCGTCGAGTCGGTACCATCTGCGGTAGCGGATGGTTGGTTGCAGCACTCCCGGACCGAAGTATTGATATCAACCGATCTTCAACCATCCGCTACCGAGGTTGTGTCAAAACTCCGATTTGTCTTCGGTTGTATGAATTGGAGGCTGTCTGGAAAGTCACTCAGAAAGTCTCCGGGATTGCCGTTTTTCTGTTGTCTGTTTTGGGAGAGTCCGCTTCGGCCGTCATCAGTTGGCCGGTCGCCGAGCGCATTTCCGCCTTTTCAGACGGTTGCCAGCCTTTGCAGGTTGTGTGCGATCGCATCAATCCGATCTCAATCTGTACTTTTGCCAACCCCCTCAGTAAGAACCTTCTGAATTTCTTGTTTTCCTTTATGTTTCCGATCACCGCCTCGACCTCGTACCGTTGTTTCCTCCGTTCGACGCCTTTCTCGCTTTCGAGCATCTCGCGCGCCTGCGCCGGTGCCTCAGAACTTCTTCGTTGCGCTCGATCGACCGTCCCCCTCGCCCTTCGAACATTTGGCCCGCATCGGACATCCGCCGCGGCCTCGGTCCGGTAGATTTTGACGTTTTGCTTCCGGCCGTTCTGCGTCGTCTTCCGCGATCCTCCAGAACTCCATCCGTGCCCCGCCGGACACCGGTAAGTATCGGTCTCTGCGTCGTATTGGAAGTTGTCTGCCGCGAACTTCCCCTTGGGCTTCCCGGAATCGACCCGGAAACTTCACAAATGCCTTGATCGCCCGTTTCTCCAGATAGGCGTAGTTCTCTTCACTGCCGTAACCCGCATCCGCCGTCCGCTTTCGGGTTCCGTTCCGTACGTTTCGATCATTTGCCGACATGCTCCGGCAGCGCGGTCGTGTCCCCGCCGAGTGTCAGCGTGTACCCGGTCAGAAAATGCCCCTCGGTCGCCAGCTGGACATTGTACGCCGGTCTCAACTGCCCGTTCCCCAGATGGTCTTCCTTCATCCTCATGAACGTCGCGTCTGATCGGTCTTCGAACTGCTTCGTCGCCCGTCCAGCATCCGCTCCTGCGCCTCGACCTTCGCCGCCCGGCCCGGCAACTCCGCCTCAATTTCCGCACCCGCTGCCTTGTCTTCGCATCGGGCTCGGCTTTCAGCAACTCCTCGTCGATCGCTCTCACCGCGCGTCACCGCTTCCGGGTCCACCGCCTCAAAATCCGGCTCGTTCGGCGCCTGCTCTTCCTCCGCGCTCGCCCGCTCGACGTACTTCCACACGTCACGCAACTGTTCCCTTATCCGCTGCTTGTTCCGCTCCACCGTCTTTGCCCAGACGAACGTGTACCGGTTCGCGTTCGCCTCGATCTTCGTCCCGTCAGTATCACTTCCCGCAACGATACCGCCCCTCTTCGACAAGCAGCAGCACGACCTGCGAAAAGATCTTCTCAAGATGATCTTTCAGCCGCTTCGACCGAAAGTCCGCCAGCGTGTTGTGGTCCGGCCTCGCGTTGCCGGCGGCCACATGAAATGCACGTTTTCCTGCAACGCCTGCTCGATCTTCCGGGACGAATAGATATTCCGAAGATACGCGTAAACCAGCACCTTCAAAAGCAGCCGCGGATGGTAGCTCGACGCTCCGCCGCCTTTGTACCCAAGCTCAAGCCGCCGATGTCGATCCGCTCGATCACTTCGTTCACAACGCGCACCGGATGGTTCGCGGGCACCAGTCATCCAGGCTCGGCGGCAACAACATCGGTTGGTTCTGATCGTAATGCTTGAAGACCACCTTCTTCCTTTTCTCGTGTATCATACTTAGTATTATAACCCACGTATGCAACTCGACGAAATTCAAACAACACTCCCGAGACCGAAAATCGCCGAACCCGAGGGGACTTTTCAGACAGCCTCATCGAGATTCAAACTCGATCCCGGCTTTAGCCGCAGTATTGGGCTAAAGCCAAGAAAGTCTTGAGGTTACGCTGCGAGGCTGTCTGGAAAGTCACTCAGAAAGTCTCCGGGATTGCCGTTTTTCTGTTGTCTGTTTTGGGAGAGTCCGCTTCGGCCGTCATCAGTTGGCCGGTCGCCGAGCGCATTTCCGCCTTTTCAGACGGTTGCCAGCCTTTGCAGGTTTGTGCGATCGCGATCAATCCGATCTCAATCTGTACTTTTGCCAACCCCTCAGTAAGAACCTTCTGAATTTCTTGTTTTCCTTTATGTTTCCGATCACCGCCTCGACCTCGTACCGTTGTTTCCTCCGTTCGACGCCTTTCTCGCTTTCGAGCATCTCGCGCGCCTTGCGCCGGTGCCTCAGAACTTCTTCGTTGCGCTCGATCGACCGTCCCCCTCGCCCTTCGAACATTCGGCCCGCATCGGACATCCGCCGCAGGCCTCGGTCCGGTAGATTTTGACGTTTTGCTTCCGGCCGTTCTGCGTCGTCTTCCGCGATCCTCCAGAACTCCATCACGTGCCCCGCCGGACACCGGTAAGTATCGGTCTCTGCGTCGTATTGAAGTTGTCTGCCGCGAACTTCCCCTTGGGCTTCATGCCGAACAAATGCCTTGATCGCCCTCTCCAGATAGGCGTAGTTCTCTTCACTGCCGTAACCCGCATCCGCCGTACGCTTTCGGGTTCCGTTCCGTACGTTTCGATCATCTTGCCGACATGCTCCGGCGCGGTCGTGTCCCCCGCCATGTGTCAGGTACCCGGCGAAAATGCCCCTCGGTCGCCAGCTGGACATTGTACGCCGGTCTCACTGCCCGTTCCCCAGATGGTCTTCCTTCATCCTCATGAACGTCGCGTCTGATCGGTCTTCGAACTGCTTCGTCGCCCGTCCAGCATCCGCTCCTGCGCCTCGACCTTCGCCGCCCGGCCCGGCAACTCCCGCCTCAATTTCCGCACCCCTGCCTTGTCTTCGCATCGGGCTCGGCTTTCAGCAACTCCTCGTCGATCGCTCTCACCGCGCGCGTCACCGCTTCCGGGTCCACCGCCTCAAAATCCGGCTCGTTCGGCGCCTGCTCTTCCTCCGCGCTCGCCCGCTCGACGTACTTCCACACGTCACGCAACTGTTCCCTTATCCGCTGCTTGTTCCGCTCCACCGTCTTTGCCCAGACGAACGTGTACCGGTTCGCGTTCGCCTCGATCTTCGTCCCGTCAGTATCACTTCCCGCAACGATACCGCCCCTCTTCGACAAGCAGCAGCGCCCCGCGAAAAGATCTTCTCAAGATGATCTTTCAGCCGCTTCGACCGAAAGTCCGCCAGCGTGTTGTGGTCCGGCCTCGCGTTGCCGGCGAGCCACATGAAATGCACGTTTTCCTGCAACGCCTGCTCGATCTTCCGGGACGAATAGATATTCCGAAGATACGCGTAAACCAGCACCTTCAAAAGCAGCGCGGATGGTAGCTCGACGCTCCGCCGCCTTTGTACCCAAGCTCAAGCACGCCGATGTCGTCCGCTCGATCCTTGTTCACAACGCGCACCGTGGTTCGCGGGCACCAGATCATCCAGGCTCGGCGGCAACAACATCGGTTGGTTCTGATCGTAATGCTTGAAGACCACCTTCTTCCTTTTCTCGTGTATCATACTTAGTATTATAACCCCGTATGCAACTCGACGAAATTCAAACAACACTCCCGAGACCGAAAATCGCCGAACCCGAGGGGACTTTTCAGACAGCCTCCAATTAAGCTAGTGGCAATTAAGCTAGTCGCAATTAACAAGAAGAAAGCCGTTGATTTTGATCTATGAACTCAAACTTCTGAAGGTTTTGCACAACCGCTACCGCAGATGGCACCGACTCGTCCCGGCCCCGAATACAAAGAACCCGTGGGTTTCTCAAAGTTCCCGAATCTGAAATCCGGACTCGATCCGGGCCGGACCAATTCGGTGTGCGAAGCGCGATATCCACTGCGGAAGTTTACCCAACGTCCCTCAAAATTCCACAGAACCGGCTCTTTTGGACGTGAAATCACCACTAAAATCATAAGGAACGCAACGGCACATCTCTTGCTCATCAAAAGTCGTAGTTCTTTGCATTCATAAAGTTAGATATCTTTGGAGAATATATGACACAGAAGGTTTTACTCGGGGATGAAGCAGTTGCGCTGGGGGCGATCGATGCGGGAATTCACGCCGCCTACGCCTATCCGGGCACCCCATCGACCGAGATTCTTGAGTATTTATTGGCTCATAAACAAAAACATAACAAACCATTTGCTGCCTGGTGCGCCAACGAAAAAACATCTTACGAAGAAGCGCTCGGTGTCTCATTTGCAGGTCGCCGAGCGATGGTTTCGATGAAGCACGTCGGCTTGAACGTCGCCGCGGATCCATTTATCAACTCCGCATTGGTGACGATCAACGGCGGCCTCGTCGTCGTTTCGGCGGATGATCCGGGAATGCACAGTTCTCAGAACGAACAGGACAGCCGGTATTACGCAGATTTCGCGCACATCGTTTGTCTCGAACCGGCAAATCAGCAAGAGGCCTACGAAATGACCCGCGAGGCTTTTGATGTTTCCGAGAGATTCCACATTCCCGTGATGGTTCGGATCGTCACCCGGTTGGCTCACAGTCGGAGTGTCGTCAATGTCAGCGAGCCGCGGGCCGAAAGCCCGCTTTCGAGGGCTGACTCTCCGGCATCCTGGATCCTGCTTCCCGTCAATGCGCGCCGGCAATGGCACAAACTCCTTGAGACGCAAAAGGACCTCCTCGATTATTCCGAAAGATCGGCGTACAACTCGCTCAGACTTTCGAAGGACAACAACGAACTCGGCGTGATCACCACCGGAATCGCAAAGAATTATTATCTTGAAAATCTTTCCGAACTCGATTCCGAGCCGTCCCATTTGCATATCGGAGTCTATCCGCTTCCGGTCGAGAAGATCAGAAAGCTCGTTTCGCACGTTAAAAGGGTTCTGATTCTGGAAGAAGGTTATCCCTATCTCGAAAGATATCTGCGCGGAATCATTGAGCCCGCGGTCCGGATTCAAGGAAAATTGTCGGGCGAGGTTCCAAGGGAGGGAGAGCTGACGCCTGACAACATCCGGAACGCTCTGGACCTGCCTCCTCACCGCGGACTTGAACTTTCCGGGTTCGCGTTGCCGAATCGTCCGCCAAGGCTCTGCACGGGCTGCCCGCACGCCGACAGCTTTCACGCGATCAAAGGTGCTGTCGATGCCAATGAGAGCGTCTTTATGGCATCCGATATCGGCTGCTATTCGCTCGGGGCTCTGCCGCCGTATTCGGCGATCGAAACGTGCGTTTGTATGGGCGCTTCGATCGGAATGGCGAAAGGCGCTTCCGACGCCGGTCTTCGTCCGGCGATCGCGACCATCGGAGACAGCACGTTTTTGCATTCGGGCGTTACGGCCCTTATGGATTGCATCGCCGCGGATACGGATATGACGGTCATTATTCTGGACAACGAAACAGTCGGAATGACCGGCGGGCAGCCGACGATTCTTCCGGATTCGAGGCTTGAAAGCGTGGTCCTGGGTTTGGGCGCCAAGCCTGAGCACGTTTATGTTCTGAGTGCCCATCCGAAACAGAATGAACGCAACGCGGAAATCATCCATCAAGAAATAAATTACAACGGACTATCCGTGATCATCACAGTCCGCGAATGCCTTGAAACGCTGAGAAGGAAAAAACGCGATAAACAAGCTGAACCGGCCGGTTCCGAACTTGTTGCCGTTTGAGCAAAGGGAGAATTGTTTATGAAATACGACATCATAATGGCGGGCGTCGGCGGACAAGGCGCGCTTTCCGTTTCGAGTATCATCGCGTCGAGCGCGATGAGCGAGGGCTTTTATGTCAAACAGTCCGAGCTTCACGGAATGTCACAGCGCGGCGGGGCGGTCGTCGCCCATTTGCGCATATCCGATAAGCCGATTTCCAGCGATATGATCCCGGTGGGTGCCGCGTCGATGATCTTGAGTATGGAGCCTCTGGAAAGCCTCCGTTATCTGGCTTATTTGTCGGCAGACGGGATGTTGGTTACCTCGACCGATCCGATGAAGAACATCGCGAATTATCCCGATCTTGGCGAAGTTCTGCGACAGATCGAACTGACGCCGCATCACGTGATGCTTGACAGCGATCAGGTAGCCAAAAAGACGGGCTCGGCGCATTCGGGGAATATGGTTATGGTGGGTGCGGCCTCGCATTTTCTGCCCGTTCGGGCCGAGACCATTGAAAAGTTCATCTCTCAGATGTTCGCCCGAAAGGGTGAGAAGGTCGTCACCGCAAATCTCAAGGCGTATCACGCGGGCAGGCTCGCTGCCGAAGGATCGCCGGGCCTATGATTTCCGGAATTCTTCAAAGCGCAAGGGCACGGGGCGTCGGTGTCTTGTCCGAGATCGAGGGCTTCGAGATACTCCGGGCTCTTGGATTCGAAACCCCTTCGCAGATCTTCGTAACGGGTCTTGCCGAGGCCCGGAAGGCAAGCTTCACAGCGATCGAAAGCGGCAAAGCGGTGGTCAAGGTGGTCTCGCCGGATATCCTTCATAAGAGCGATGTCGGCGGCGTTGCCGTGATTGCCAACGATCCGGAGATCATCGCCCGCACCATCGGACAGATGGAAACAAAGTTCGGCGGAGCGAATCTAACGGGTTTCACGGTCAGTGAGTTTATCGATTACAGCCCCGCGCTTGGAAACGAACTTTTGTTGGGAATGCGTTGGACGGACGATTTCGGCGCGGTCGTAACCCTCGGCGCCGGCGGGATCTACACCGACTTTTTGACGGCTAACTTCAAGACAGGGAAGGACATCGCCGTTTTTTCGAGTTCCTTGCCGGATGATGAAACGATCAAGACCGAGCTTCTGAAAACTGCTGTCGCGACGCTTCTGACAGGAACGCTTCGGGGACAAAAGCCTCGTCTGCAGCCGGCCGAATTGCGGGAATCGATCAGGAAGCTCCTGTCGGTCGCCGACGAGTTCTGTCGGGCGGGCGTGACCGATTTCGAGATCAATCCGCTCGTCGTCCGCGATCAAAAGCTGATCGCGCTGGACATTCTGATCAAACTCGGCGAAGTGCGATCCGGCGAGGACAACGCCCGTCCGGTCCATAAGATAAGAAATCTGCTCGAGCCGGAATCCATCGCGGTCATTGGTGTTTCGGAAAAGCTCAATCCCGGCCACATCATCGTCAACAACCTGCTTCGCGAAGAGTTCGACCGGCGGCGGATCTTTATCGTCAAACCTGAGGTGGACTCGATCGAGGGTTGCCGCTGTTTTCCCGACGTTGCCTCTCTGCCGCAGACGGTCGATCTGTTTGTCATCAGCGTTGCCGCGGCACAGGTTGCCGAAACCGTTTCGGAAATCATCGAACTCGAAAAGGCCGAGAGTATGATAATCATTCCGGGCGGGTTGGAAGAAAAAAGCGGAAGCGCCGAAATCGTCGGACGGATGCGAAAGGCACTCGCCGATTCGCGCCGGACAGCGTGGCGCGGGCCTTTGATTAACGGCGGCAACTGTCTGGGAGTTCGCTCGCAGCCGGGACATTACGACACGATGTTCATTCCGGCCTACAAACTTGCTCTGCCCAAAGGCGAGGTCTCGCCCGTCTGTCTGATATCGCAAAGCGGCGCATTCGTGATCTCAAAAGGGAACAAACTTGCCGGAATCAACCCGAAATACAGTATTTCGCTCGGCAATCAAATGGACGTCACGATCGGCGATTACCTGACTTATCTGAAGGATGATCCGGAAATCGATCTCTTTGCGGTCTATGTCGAAGGCTTTGCGCCGCTCGACGGCGTGAAGTTTCTGCGGGCGGCGAAAGAGATCACTGCCAGCGGAAGAACCGTCGTGCTTTATCGGGCCGGCAGAACGCCTGACGGCGCCAAGGCGACATCGAGCCATACGGCGTCGATCGCGGGAGATTACGCCGTCACGCGAAGCCTCGCTCAGAGCGCGGGCGTGATCGTTGCGGAAACGCTGAACGATTTTGAAGACCTGACCCGACTCTTCACGTTCCTGCACGGAAGCGAAGTTTCCGGCAAAAGGCTCGCGGCGGTTTCGAATGCAGGTTTTGAATGCGTTGCATTTGCCGACAACGTCGGAGCGTTTGAGCTGAATCGATTCAGCAACCAAACCGCCGGACGCCTGCGTGAGATTTTCAAACGTTCCCAGATCGACACGATCATTGACGCCCATAACCCGCTCGATCTGACGCCGATGGCCAACGACGCGGCGTGTGAAGACGTGATAAATGCCCTCATCGAAGACGACGATTTCGATGTCGTGATTATCGGCGGCGTTCCGCTCACACCCGCTTTGAACACGCTCAAAGCGGACGCCGGACACAATGAAGACATAACGCGGGAAGGCTCGATCGTGCAGCGTTTGATCGGATTGAAGGACACAACGAGAAAGGCGTTCGTGACGGTCGTCGATGCCGGAACGTTGTACGATCCGATGGCTCAGATGCTGGAAGAACACCGGATCCCGGTCTTCCGCACCGCCGACCGCGCAATGCGTCTGTTCAATGTCTACTGCGATCAAATGCTAAAGGCCGACCACTGACCACCGGCCACCGACCACCGGCCACTGACCACCGACCACTGACCACCGACCACCGCTCCCTGCTCACCGCTCACCGCTCACCGCCCACTGCTCACCGACCACCGACCACTGCTCACTGACCACCGACCACTGACCACCGACCACTGACCACCGCCGCTTGCACAACCGTTACCAATTTTGTACGATTTCACCTTGCCTCTCACAGACATCAAGCCGGTGTAGCTCAGTTGGTAGAGCAGTTGATTTGTAATCATCAGGTCGTAAGTTCGAGTCTTATCACCGGCTCCATTCTTTCAAAGACTTATGGGCGGGGCAGGTCGTGCAAACAGGCAAACCTTGTTTACGGTTAACAGACTGTCGTCCGCCATCGGATTCCTGCGAGCCAGGCGCGCCTCTCTCTAGAGTCATTTCAAAGAGCTCCAAACCAAGAGCACCTCACTCCGAAATACGTGGCCAAACTTGGTTCATAGCTGTCCGAATTAAACTGCAACCTCTCCGAGCTAAGTTCGCGTCGCTCCAAACTAAGTGCGATCCCGTGTGTGTCTGATCGAGATAGTCCGCGCACGATTCGGTGATCACAATCCGAACTAGTCGATTAGAATCCAAAATTCAAGACCTTCAACCCAAGAATTCTCCCAAGAATTCTCTTGCTTCCCCGAGAAAAACCATGCTATAAATCCGTTGTCAGCCATAACCGAACAGCAAATTTCGACGGTCCCGCCCCGCAAAGCGGGCCCGCTCAAAACAAACCCGAAATCGCACCGTCCAACCCGGGAAACTGGCTGGCATTCCCCTTACGACCGATGGCGGTCGCGTTGATAGGAAAACGATGGCTCCCAGAAGCAGACACGCATTAGGCAATTTGATTGAAAAGTAGAAGAAATATGTTTCACTTTTCAAAATTCCAATTCGAGATCGAACTCCTCGATGATAACGCGCCGTTAGGGTTTTGGGCGCCGCGGCTGAGGGGCGGTTACGGTGATGTCCTCAAGCGCGAGGTCTGCGTTAATCCTGAACTTACGGACTGCACCGATTGCGAACTTTTCGCTGGGCGCGTCTGCGACTTTCCGTTTATGTTCAAACCGCGTCGGGAACTCTACCCGGAACTGCCCGTCGGCAAGCCGCTCGGCAGCAATGAAAACCTGCCGGTTCCGTACGTCATCTCGGGGCCGTTGGACATCGATGTTCCGCTCAAACGCGGCAGCCGCGTTACGTTCGAATTCGTTGCGCTTGGCCGAACGACTGAACGCGCGATGAGGATTCTCGACACTTTCGGCAAATTTGGCTTGAAGGGTCTGGATGTGAAATCGCGGAATCAAAATCTCGAAAAAGCGCGATTTCAGCTCGTCGATGTCCGCGATATGATCGGCGCCGGACGATCGTTGCGGGCCGGCGATTCGTTCGGCAAACCGTTTGTCGTCGACGCCGGCGTTTACGGCAACGGTCTGGCGACGGTTGGCGAACCGAACGCGATCGTTTTGGAATTCACTTCGCCCGTAACCCTTTATTACGATCGCTCGCCGGTTTTGGCCGGAGCCCGTCCGATCGCGCGCGGGAAGGTGGCGCGACGCCCGGCCGACTTTTACGATATTATGGATGCGGTCGCGGATCGCGTCGGAAGGGTCTGGCAAGCATACGGCGACGACTGGCCCGGGCAGGCGGAGTTTTTTCGTTGGAAAAACCGCTTGCTTGCGGCGGCCAAAAGAATTGAGATCATCGGTGGAGAATTGCGGCTCAAGTCGTATCATCGATACTCAAAAGACGATCGGCGCGAAATCCGGATGGACGGATTCACCGGAACTATCGCCTGTCGCGGCGATTTTTCGGAATTGATCGAAGTTTTGCTGATCGGCGAGTTGCTTCATATAGGCGAATCGACCGCGTTTGGTTTCGGGGCATACAAAATGGCGTTTTGAAAGGAATGACGAAGGAAGAGAAGATAAACGAAGAGATCGCGCGCGGATGCGACACGAATTTGATTTCCGATGGGTATCATACGTTCGGCGAGCTATACGATCATCGGATCACGGTGTTCATCGCGCTTTGCCGTAAAATCGTCAGATACGAGCCCCAACGTGGGGTCTGGCGTTCGCGGTTTCATTCCGACGGGAGCGGCGCACCCGATTGGTTCGTGCTCGGGATCGGAACCGCGGCTGGCGAACAGATTACGTACCACCTGCCTGCTTCGCGTTGGGACGAAACTGGCTTCGCGCGGGAACTTGAACGTTCGCCCGAATTCGACGGCCATTCAGGCGCGGATACGTTACGCAGAATTGCCGGTCTTTGACGCTATCGCGCAAGCTGAATGTGTGCACCTTGGGGTGGAAACCGTGTCCGTCGGGAGTTAGAAGTGGCAGCCCATTAAGATGTGCAAGGTTTTGACGTCCGCGACGAATTGAACCTGACTTCCGTAGTTGTTCAAGATCTTCGCGCAAAGTGACGTACGGCTGATGCAATATGGCCGTATTCGGCAAACTGCAATGAGATTGCCCGTGGATTCCAATGGAGCAACTTCACGCAAAACTCTTCTCCCCCAATGCGCTCCGCCGCGCTTGGAGGCGCGTCGAGGAATCGGACGGGTGCGCCGGAATCGACGGCGTTTCGATTCCGCGTTTCGCCGCTCGGATCGACGTTGAGATAGCCCGTTTAAGCAACGATCTGATCGGCGGGGCATATCTTCCGCTACCGCTTTTGCGTTTCGCGATACCGAAGAAATCCGGTGGCGAGCGGGTCCTGAATGTCGCCGCCGTTCGCGACCGCATCGCGCAACACGCCGTGATCGCCCACGTCGAACCGCTGTTCGAAGCGGAATTCGAAAACTGCTCATACGGCTACCGGCGCGGGCGATCGGTAAAACAGGCGCTTGCGCAGATCAAGTTCCTGCGCGACTCGGGCTATACGTGGGTCGTCGAGGCGGACATCGAATCTTATTTTGATTCGGTTGATCACGCGCTGCTGCTGAAAACGGTCACCGAACTGATCGCCGATGAAAAGATCCTGAACCTAATCTCGTCATGGATCGCCGCGCGGATCTACGACGGGAAGAAACTGTTCACGGTTGATCGCGGTCTGCCGCAGGGGCAGCCCGTCTCGCCGTATCTGGCAAACCTGTTTCTCGACTCGTTCGACGAAGAGATCAGCGCCGGCGGCCGAAAGCTTGTCCGTTTCGCGGACGATTTTCTTATTCTCTGCAAAAGCAAGCCGAAGGCGCAGTCGGCGCTCAAACTGACGCGACAAATACTCGCCGGGCTCAAACTTTCCGTGAACGAAGGCAAAACGCGCGTCACGAATTTCGCCGAGGGGTTCCGCTATTTGGGCGCGACATTTACGCATAGTTTCTGCCTTGTTCCGACGCCGGGGTCTGCTGAGAAGAACGATGTCGATATGCCGTTCCGGCTTTTTTCTTCGGAGGCTTACAAAACAATGCCGGGCGGATTCAACCCCGCGATAAGCCGCGAAATCAAAGAAGCGCTCGGATTGATGGAGGAAGAAATGACGATCGAATCAGTGAAAGACGCATCAGCCCATGCGACCGAGCCCAACGAGTTTGCGCCGCCGGCGCTCTATACGCTCTGCACGCTTTACGTTCATGAGCATGGCGCGGTAATCAGTTGCGAGAACTCGCGAATCCGGATTGAGAAGGACGATGCCGAGTTGCTGTCGTTGCCGATCGCGAAACTTGACCAGATAATTCTCTACGGCAACTCGCAGGTGACGACGGCGGCAATCAAAAGTTGTCTCAAAGAACGGATCCCAATTTCGTTTTTCGCCGGTCAGGGACGGTTTCTCGGCAGTATCGAGGCACGGTCGCCGGAAAACGTCGAGCTTCGGAAATTGCAGTTCGAACGATCGGCGGACGAGAGTTTCGTCACCGACACCGCCCGCCGAATCGTCGCCGGCAAGATCGCGAGCGGCCGCGCGTTGCTTATGCGCCGCCAGCGTGAAAACAAAAGCCCATCGCTCGACGAGGCGCTTCAGTCAATGGCAACGGCTGCCGATTCGCTTGCCGAAGCGGCTGACAATGAACAGATTTTCGGATGCGAAGGGGCGGCGGGGGCGGCCTATTTTCGCGGCTTCAGTTGCTGTATCGATCCGCCGTTCGAATTCAAGACCCGCTCACGGCGGCCACCGCTTGATCCGGTCAACTCGTTGCTGTCGTTCGGATACTCGATGCTTTTTCAGAATATCTACGCTTTGGTTCGCGGACGTGGACTGTCGACCGATATCGGAAACCTGCACGCCGTCAGTTACGGTCATCCGGCGCTTTGCTCGGATCTCATCGAAGAATTCCGCGCGCCGGTCGTCGATGCGCTGGTTACGAGGGTGATAAACTCGAAAATGTTTTCAACCGACGATTTTGCGTTCGAGGACTGGAATCACGACGAAGACGAAGAGGCGGACGGCGCCGCGGCGGCGGCCGATCAGGCTCCGATGCAATTTTGCAGGCTCAGCGATGACGCCCGAAGGAAATTCGTAAGGCAGTTTGAGAGCCGTATGAACACGGTGACGGCGCACAAAGGGGCGGGAATCAAGACGACTTGGCGCGGTTGTATCGATCTCCAGATCGGGCATTACATAAAAGTGCTGCGCGGCGAAATTCCCGCTTATCGGCCGATGGAGTTCAGGTAGGGCGGATGTTTCTTGTAATCGCATACGACATATCGGATGACAAGCGGCGCCTGCGAATATCGCGGGAACTTGACCGCTGGGGCAATCGTACGCAGTTTTCGGTTTTTGAGTGCGACCTTGACGAGCGGGACGAGGCGGCGATGACCGAAAACCTGCGGGCGCTGCTCGTGGAAAATGACGCATTGCGGATTTACAAGCTTTGCGAGGCGTGTCTCGATCGGTGTCTGGTTATCGGCGGAAAACCACCGGCGGAGGATCAGGCTTTTTACGAAGTTTAGGACTGAATGTGTGCACCTCGGCAACAAAAAGCTCAAAACAGCCCCGTTTGACGGTAAACCGCTGAATCGATTCAGTTTATCGCCGAATGTGCGGGAAAATTCGCGGCTGGGGTGCATGATCTATTTGAAAACAAAGGGTTTATGGTTGAATTTGATGACGAAAACATGTTATAAATCGGTTCGGGAAACGGCGAAACGAGAGGTGCATACATTCAGCCCGTGTAAGTTGCTGAAAACACGGAGGATCCGGAAGGGGCTCTTCCTTGGGGCGTAAGAAGTAGCAGCCCATTAAGACTAGTCGAACGCTGAATCTTCAATTCGTGGTTCATATGCTTCCTTGGGGCGTAAGAAGTAGCAGCCCATTAAGACTTGACGGCTTGACCTTGTTCACGTCTGAACCCGACGTCTTCCTTGGGGCGTAAGAAGTAGCAGCCCATTAAGACCCTTGTCGCAACACCCAATCTTCGAATTGTTGCTTCCTTGGGGCGTAAGAAGTAGCAGCCCATTAAGACTTCCTCATTTCCCAGAGGTGTGCTTCTTTGTTGCGGCTTCCTTGGGGCGTAAGAAGTAGCAGCCCATTAAGACCGGGAGTGACTCCTGGCGGAAAGGAATTGCAGTAGCTTCCTTGGGGCGTAAGAAGTAGCAGCCCATTAAGACATAGGTCGTGGCCGTCTTGGCGCCGTCGTTGTTCGCTTCCTTGGGGCGTAAGAAGTAGCAGCCCATTAAGACACAAAACCGGTTTGGATGTCGTCGTAATTGACGCTACTTCCTTGGGGCGTAAGAAGTAGCAGCCCATTAAGACAAAAAGTCAGTATTGCATCTATTGCGGACATATCATTCCTTCCTTGGGGCGTAAGAAGTAGCAGCCCATTAAGACAAGCCGTGGTGAACCTTGTGCTTTGCAAAGCTTTTTCTTCCTTGGGGCGTAAGAAGTAGCAGCCCATTAAGACTTCAGAAGCCGTTGATCCTCACGCATCGCTTGCATGAAACTTCCTTGGGGCGTAAGAAGTAGCAGCCCATTAAGACCGTGTAAAAGTCGTGATTGATTTCATTTTCCTTTTTCTTCCTTGGGGCGTAAGAAGTAGCAGCCCATTAAGACAGAACAAGTTCCCACACAGTCGCCTTGGTTGCTTTGGTCCTTCCTTGGGGCGTAAGAAGTAGCAGCCCATTAAGACCCGGTAGGCCGGCGTCCTGACCCCTTTGGCATCGCTTCCTTGGGGCGTAAGAAGTAGCAGCCCATTAAGACATGTTTACTATATCTGGCTTCTTTATTGTTATCATCTTCCTTGGGGCGTAAGAAGTAGCAGCCCATTAAGACTCGCGGTGTTGATCTTGTGGTGATAGGTCGTGGCCGTCCTTCCTTGGGGCGTAAGAAGTAGCAGCCCATTAAGACTCTCTTCCACAGCATGAACGCAGTCGGGAGTTTTGGTACTACTTCCTTGGGGCGTAAGAAGTAGCAGCCCATTAAGACTATCCGGACTCAGTTTGTGAAAGTTATATTGCACAACTTCCTTGGGGCGTAAGAAGTAGCAGCCCATTAAGACTCCCGGTCAGGAACGTCGGCACGGCGAATCCGGCGATCTTCCTTGGGGCGTAAGAAGTAGCAGCCCATTAAGACGATAAAGTATCACTTCCTCGGAAAGAAGTTGCATGACTTCCTTGGGGCGTAAGAAGTAGCAGCCCATTAAGACTAGATCGCGGAATTGCTTAGGAGCCCGGTGCCCCAGACTTCCTTGGGGCGTAAGAAGTAGCAGCCCATTAAGACTCGCCTTCGCTGCGATTGGTCCCGACATTGATGATTGCTTCCTTGGGGCGTAAGAAGTAGCAGCCCATTAAGACTTGTCAGTGATGTCATAGGTCAGTTCGAGGTGCGACCCCTCTTCCTTGGGGCGTAAGAAGTAGCAGCCCATTAAGACCAAAGAACCAGTCATACTTGTTCTTCTTCTTTTCTTCCTTGGGGCGTAAGAAGTAGCAGCCCATTAAGACATTACATCGGCTAGGACGTTTACTATTGTCTTTCCGCTTCCTTGGGGCGTAAGAAGTAGCAGCCCATTAAGACTCTCCGGCTTCGTACTGAAAATATAGGTTTCCATCTCTTCCTTGGGGCGTAAGAAGTAGCAGCCCATTAAGACCGTTTTTGCTTGAATTTAACCGTCGCGGTCATATTTCTTCCTTGGGGCGTAAGAAGTAGCAGCCCATTAAGACTCTCACAGTAGCCTCAGCCGAAATAGGTCGCATCCTTGGGGCGTAAGAAGTAGCAGCCCATTAAGACTGAACGATTATTTCAACCACGTTGCCAATAATACGACTTCCTTGGGGCGTAAGAAGTAGCAGCCCATTAAGACAAAAGCCTGACCTCTCGATCACCTCTTTCTGCTGTTCTTCCTTGGGGCGTAAGAAGTAGCAGCCCATTAAGACTCGGTGCCGCGTTGGTCGCCGCGAACGTGGTCTGCTTCCTTGGGGCGTAAGAAGTAGCAGCCCATTAAGACACGCCTTCTCGGCAAACAACCAGTATTTACTGTCCGCTTCCTTGGGGCGTAAGAAGTAGCAGCCCATTAAGACTCGGGATTGTCAGCATTGTATTGCGCTTGTGCGGCAAGGCTTCCTTGGGGCGTAAGAAGTAGCAGCCCATTAAGACGCATGCTGCATACATACCAGCAGCACCTCCGCCGGCTTCCTTGGGGCGTAAGAAGTAGCAGCCCATTAAGACGAATCAATTGAATTAATTTGTACATGAGCATCCTTCCTTGGGGCGTAAGAAGTAGCAGCCCATTAAGACGAATCAATTGAATTAATTTGTACATGAGCATCCTTCCTTGGGGCGTAAGAAGTAGCAGCCCATTAAGACTTTTGTTGGGAAGTAACATACTGATTCGTTTGCTTCCTTGGGGCGTAAGAAGTAGCAGCCCATTAAGACCAGGAAAATTACGAATATGTGTTGCTTTACCCATAATACTTCCTTGGGGCGTAAGAAGTAGCAGCCCATTAAGACCCTATCGGCCGTAGTATCTGGACCTGGGATCATATCTTCCTTGGGGCGTAAGAAGTAGCAGCCCATTAAGACCTGGTAGTTCTCGAGACGTGCCAGACGGTTGACCCAACTTCCTTGGGGCGTAAGAAGTAGCAGCCCATTAAGACTAGACTACGCGCGAGTCGTAGTAATCATTGAACTTCCTTGGGGCGTAAGAAGTAGCAGCCCATTAAGACAAATTCGTAAAAGGCGCTTCCTGGCTCGCGGCCGCGTAACTTCCTTGGGGCGTAAGAAGTAGCAGCCCATTAAGACACCTTCACGTTGAATTTACCCGCAACGTAAAACGAGTCTTCCTTGGGGCGTAAGAAGTAGCAGCCCATTAAGACCCTCGAGTTTAACGGCTTCAAAAATTTCTTCGTACGCTTCCTTGGGGCGTAAGAAGTAGCAGCCCATTAAGACCCAACGAGAACCTTTGAAGCTGTGACCTCGACGGTCGCTTCCTTGGGGCGTAAGAAGTGGCAGCCCATTAAGACCAGTTTGCGGTCGGTCCATTAAGACTCCGGTGCGATGCCGCGCGGCGATCGCAATGATCACAGCGGTGCGCGGGGAGGATGAAACTCCGAACGAAGAAACCGTCGATGCGCGATAAAAAACATTTCATTTTTTCAGCGATCGGAGTTATAATCCGGACATTCAAACTATGTTTGATCGCCCCGAGGCGAATACTGCCGGAAGGACGCGTTTCTGAAAAAGCGGATACTCTCTCGAACCACATCACGGGCTCGCGCCGACACGACGTTTCATTCAGATCTGAAAAAGCAATTGTTTGAACGGCGGACCGTAACCGCCGATCAAGGTTCGGAGCACGGTTTCCCGATTCCCGTACGCGGCCCGACAATGAAAAATCCTGTCCTCAAATACGGCCTTCCCAACCGCACCGGCGGCGCTTCGTACTCAAGGTTTGTCCTGCCGTTTGCCTATGATCTTACGGTCTCAACCGACAAAGAAAGCGAATTCGTCTTCAATGAACTGAAAGACAAAGACGAAGACCTTGATGCCCGCAAGAAATATCTGACCAGTGAAACCGACGCCGTGATTTTCACGCGCGCCAAATGGTTTAGGCTGGAAGACGAGTCCGGAAGTCCTTTTTCGCCGTCGTTTGTGCTCAATCACCGCCGCAAAAAACTGAAACTTCGCGTCGAGAATGTAAGGCTCGTCCTGTTTGAGTCGCGCGCCAAATACGGCGCGCCGTGGGATTTGTTGCAGAACGGATTCCTCATTCTCGATCTCTACTTTGACGCACCTGAAAAGGGTAGGAGTTTACGCAATCCTCCGACATTGGACGATCTGCTATACGTCAACGAGATGTTCAGGTTTTTCGATCCTCCGTATCCTGAGCACCGAGATCAAATGGTCGGATTCTTCCCGATGGAGTCCGTTGACGCACTGACGCGGGTAGCGTCGCGAAAAAGTGACAAATCATCCAATGATACTGGCGAAAGTTCGCAAAAACGGTACGATTGGTGGTGGAAACTGTTGGAATTTCCGGTCGAGCGAAATCGCTGTTTGCTCGTTTGCAAGGATGACGCCAAACAGCGGAGCGTCTATCCCGACAACCGCGCGTTCGTTTGGACGGCAGCCTTACTTGCGGGCGGAGCTAAGGCGCTCTGGCCGGAAATCGGCGACTTAAAGGAATCGGATCATTGGAATGCCGATCGGTACCTCGAGTGGATAAACTTGCTGAACGTTGACCGCCCTGAAACCGGTAATCCAACCGATTTTGAACGCGACTGGGCGAAGGAGCGAACCTACCACCGTTGGGAGCAATTCGGCACATATTACGGCTTTACAACCCACAGCGGCGCGATGCTCGGCGACCCGCCGAGTTATTCACCGACTCATCTTCATTTTCGCGAAATGTATTTCGACCAGATGCTCCTGTTGCTGTATGTCAGAACAACGCTCTTCCGCTTCAGCGAAAAACTGAGCAGCATCACTTCCGCCGAACGAATGCAGCCTGACGGCCAAGAAGAATGGCTCAAGGAATTCAGGGATTTGTACCGACAGTTTACTGAGTTCACCAACATGTATCGCTTTCCGCTGCTATCGAACCAGCAACAGGCGCTCGAAATGTATGCACTCGCGCGGAAAAGTACAGACATCGATGAGCTGTTTCGTGAGGTGCAGGAACAGATTCGGGCCAGTTACGAATTTGTCAATCAGGAAGAAGCGGCGAGATTGGGCGATTCCGCGGAGCGGCTTTCGGTCGTCGCTGCCATCGGAGTGGTCGTCACGATCATTGTCGGGTTTCTTGCGGTCCCGGACGTGTTCGATTCGATATATCGCTTTTTGGCCAATTTGCTGCAATTGCCTGCCAATACTGCGACTCCGAGGCCGTTGTTGAACTGGCGCCTCGGCGTCGCGTTTGTGATTATCGTCAGCTTGGGGAGTTTGTTCGGATACTCGGCCTTAAGGCTGCTGAGGCGATACGCCGCTCATTTGAAGAGATTCTTGAGGAAAAGAAATGAATAAATACTATTTGCGTGTTGAAGGCGTAAACATATCGGGTTTTGTTGACGATACGAAGGACTTGAACACGATCCGCGGCGGCGGCTTGATCTTGCTCGATGCGATTCGCGCGATTGACGACGAAATGGGAACAACCTTAAGACGCATCGCGGTTGGCGCGTCGTCGGGTTTGTTTGAGTTCGAGTCGGATGATCCTGAGGCGGTCGCCGAAAAGACGCGAAGCTACCTCTTAACCAGTGAAAGGGTGCACGCAACCTTTGTCGTCGATTATGTTCCGGCAAACGGCGAGTTTGAAAAGGAAAAAGAATTGGCGCTCGCGAAAAACCGCTTTCAGCAGCTTCGCGCGCCGTCGTTTGCCATTCCGTCAAGCAAGTATGAGACCGCGAAACCGTGCAAAGAGAACCGCTTGCGGCCGGCGACCGAACGCGGCCGGTGTGCGTCCGTCTTGGCCCGCCACGAATATGGCAAAGAGCTTAAAAAGGAGCAGTTTTACAAACGGCTAACGGGTCTCGACAAAAAGTTTACGAACGACTTTGAACAGATCGCGACCGACGCGACACGCGGGAACCTGAACCACAAAATGGCCATCATTTATCTCGACGGCAACAAATTCGGCAGGATCCAGGCGGAAAAATGCGGATCCCCGGAACTGCTCCGTGGCTTTGATGAAAAAGTGCAACAGCTGCGAAAGGACATGCTCCGCGGATTGCTCGAATATATCGACGATCCGGAGCGGCGCAATGGCTGGCTGAATGATAAGAATCCTCGGAATGAGGAGAATCTTCGCATCGAGACGCTGTTGTGGGGTGGCGACGAGATCATGTGGGTCGTTCCGGCATGGCAGGGTTGGGATACGCTCCGTTTCTTTTTCGAGTTTTCGAAAGACTGGGAGTTCGTGGGCGCGGATCTGACGCACAGCGCGGGAATCGTCTTTTGCCATCACAACGCGCCGATCCGGCGCATAAAGGAACTCGCGCACGACCTGGCGGAATCGGCGAAGGACCGTAAGGATCCAAACGGCAACTATTTCGCGTACGAGGTGCTCGAGTCTTTCGATCATGTCGGCGGCAAGATCGACGATTACCGCTTGCGCCGGACTCCGGCCGCGATAGTAGAGGATTTGCGGCTCGAATCGTTGTTGCTCAGTGGCGCGAACATGGCTGGGATTGCCGAAGAATTCAGCGCCTTTGCCGATTCGCTACCGCGTCGCCGTTTGTATCGGATCGCCGAGATGCTGATTGCCGGAACGGACGTTAAGGCTGAGATCGATGAACTCCTTAAGGAATTAAACGATGCCGATCGGAAGTCCCTGGCCGAAATCGCGCCGCTGCTCAACAGTCCGGTCGATCCGGCGAAGGATCTTAAGGACGAACTCGCCGCGAATCCGGCGGTTTGGATTCATTTGAACACGCTCTGGGACTATCTCGGCTGACGGAGGAAAAATGATAGATGTAACCCTGACTATAACGCTCACGTTCCGCGCTCCCGTTCTGACAAAATCTACCTCAGCCGGCGGCTACGGAATCGACGCCTCGTTCGCTCGTGATGAAAACGGCGATTACCTACTGCCGCGATCGCTTGTAAAAGGGCGGCTCAAACAATCGTTTCTTGAACAGGAGGACCTTGGCGGCATTTCCCGCAATGAATGGGCGGAACTGATGGGCGACGAGGCGGACCCAGGATCATATCGTCCGAATCGCGGAACGCTCGAGTTCACGAATCTCATACATCCGAAGTCCGGCGGGTCGGAGGCCAAATCCTACCGTATTCAGATCGATGATCATCGACGGGCTGTAATGCACAACGCGCTGCTCGTGATCGATTCACCGTTTGCGCCGGGAAGTCCGGTTGATTTTACCGGAAAGGTGCGGTTTTTTGCCGTTGATCGGAATGAGTCGAAAGCAAAGGAACGCATACTCCGGCGCGGACTCGCGTTCATGACCTGTCTCGGCGCCGAAAAAAGCGTTGGGTTCGGCGAATTGACGGATGTCAGAATCGATCCGGGCGAAAGGGAAATGACGTCAACGGTAAATTTGAACGCCGTTCCGAACGCCGCGCCGCTGACACTTGATTTTGTCATCCGGCCCGAATCACCGTTTTGTCTGACCAAGGATCAGATCGCCGAGAACACGTTCGAATCTGACAAAATAATCACGGGCGGCGCGATCAAGGGCTGCTTCGCGACGTCGTGGCTCGCCTTTTTGGGCACTGACCCGGCTGAAGGGATCAACAACACAATCGACTCACCGCGCGCGGAATATGCCGATCTTTGGCGCAATTTTGAAAAGATCCGGTTCACGCACGCGATGCCGGCGCCTGCAGGCTCGAACACGCGACCACTCGCGATTCCGTTTTCGATGGCCGCGGGCAAGAAAGACACGCCGCTCGTTGATCTGGCGGCCGTATCGGAAGCTTGCCTGCTCGACGGTGCTGCGCCCGCATTCCAGATGGATTGGAAGCGCGAACGCTGGAATGAGGCTGAGAAATTGTTTGCCTGGGATTTGCCGCCGACGAAGCTCGAAGTGAGAAACCGGCACGATCGGGATCGTCGCAAAGCAATGGACGAAAATCTGTTCGCATATCAAATGGTGATTCCCGACGGGCACAAATGGCTCGGGCGAATTGATTTCGGCGACATTGAGGACGATTCCGAGCGTTTTCGGACAATTCAGCAATTGAATCATCTAATCGAATGTCTCGGCACGCTGCGATTCCTCGGCAAGACCAAAGCTCGGGCGGATATCAAGCTTGGCTCCGGTATTTTCAGAGATGCTGAAGTTGCGGCACCGTCGGATGAGAGGTTTGTGTTTGTGTATCTTCAGACACCGGCGCTTATGCTTGACCCGTCGAATCTTGACGAGTTTTCGGGTGCGGAAGAATTGTCCGAGGCCTATCGGAACTACTGGTCTGAACTGCCGGGCAAACCGGAGCTTTCGCATTACTTCGCGCGTCAGCGGCTTGCAGGCGGCGAGTATGTCTGGAAGCGGTTCGGCGACGGCGGGAAGTACATGCCGTTCCTCTTAACGGAAGCGGGAAGCGTTTTTGCGTTGAAGAAAGACGGGCTTGATCTTGGCGAATTGACGAAAGCGGTTTCGCGTGGCTTGCCGTTGGATAAGTCGGTCCGCGGTCGCCACGGAATCGATTGGAAATCGAACCCGTACATTCCGGAAAACGGCTACGGCGAAGTCCGCGTTTATGCTGCCGGACCCGGCAAAGGAGGGATGCAATGACGGAAAAGAAGCCCGCAAAGTTCACGCGCCGATGGTTGATTGAAGGGAAGCTGACGACAACCTCGCCATTCCACTCAGGCAGCGGTGAGACGGTCGAGCGCGAGGGTTTAGTGAATGAAAAGACGA
This sequence comes from Acidobacteriota bacterium, assembly GCA_016715115.1. NCBI lineage: Bacteria > Pseudomonadati > Acidobacteriota > Acidobacteriota bacterium. The sequence continues at coordinate 397,035 of JADKBM010000001.1, read as the reverse complement.
AAAAACCTGTCGAAGTAACGGCACTCTGCGTCGACGTCGACGGCAAGCCCTACATCCCCGGCGCGACGATCAAGGGGAAGCTCCGGGCTTTTGCGGAAGACGCATCTGACTCTGATTTCGTCGATCGGATCTTCGGATCACCCGATCCCAAAGAAGAGGATTCAGTTGGCGGAAAGGCCGATTTCTTCGATGCCTCGATGGTCCGACCGTCTGACGGGGCAACTTGGCCGGACCCGGCACACAAGCCGCCATATTGGCATGAAAAACGGCGTACAGGCGTCGCCGCATCGACACAGATCGCGCGACGGACAAAAACGGTCAGTGAGAACAAGTTGTTCCACACCGAATTTGTTCCCGCTGGCGCCGGGTTCAGTTTGCGGATCGGCGGACAGGATACCAATGGCGAGTCCGGATTTGATGAAATCGAAGTGATGCTGGGGTTGCTCGAAGGATTCAACCATGGCCGGTTAACGCTCGGCGCGGAGACCGGAAACGGCTGGGGGCGATTCAGTTGGAAACCGGAGAGGATCACGGTGCTTGATAAGGACGCACTCGATCAATGGGCGAAAGGCGGTTGCTTGACGGTCGGATACGGGATTCACCGCGAACTGCCAAAGGATGAATTTGAGGGCATCATCAGCCGTGCGATTGCGGCCCGCGCCGTCGGTTCCACGCCTATGTTGGAGATTGGACTCCGGCTCGAATTCGATTCGAATTTCCTCGTAAACGACACTTCGCAAACAGGAAAGGGGGCGGACAAACCCGACCATTTCCCGCTTTACGACAGCAATGGGTTGACGCTGCTTCCGGCGCGATCGTTTCGGGGGGCGTTTAGAAGTCAAGCAGAACGGATATTGAGAACCATCGGCGGCAACGATGCGGCGTGCCATCCCGACGGCGGCGGCCCTGAACCGGCGTGCGGCGCGATAAAGGACATTGCCGAGGTTGCCGGCAAGTTGTGCCCCGCATGCCAGATGTTCGGCGCGCCAGGTTGGCGTTCGCCGTTCGACGTGACGGATTTCATGCCCGAGACGGACAGCGCGGAGGACAACGGTCCGATCAAAATCCAGGAATTCGTCGCGATCGACCGCTTTACGGGCGGCAGCGCGCATTCGGCGAAGTTCAACGCCACAACCAGATTTCGGCCGAAACTCAAAGGATCGATCAAAATCGACCTCAACGCTTTTTCGCGTACGGGCGATCGGAACGCAGCGCTCGGACTGCTTGTCCTGACGCTCCGCGATCTGGCCGAAGGCGACATCACATTCGGCTTGGGCAGCGCGAAAGGCTATGGCCGGTGCCGCGCGTCGATTACCGGTGTCACGAGCAATGATCGCAGCGTTTCGGAGTTCGTGAAGGAATTGAATCAGGGATTCCCTTTGACCAGTGAGAATCCGACCCGATCGCTTAAATCGGCGGTCAAGGCCCTGGCCGCGATGGTTTAGGGCAAATAGGAGAAATTATGCCATTTCACAATCCGTATCATTTTGTGCCGGTAAGAAAGGAAGATCGAATTGACGATCTGAAAGTGAGTGAGTTCAAAAACGGCGGACGTGGTGAGTTGGGAAACGTGACTCATGACCGCTACTCCGAGAATTGCTTTTCTGGCCGATTGGTTTGCAGGTTGGAATCGGAGACTCCTTTCGTCGTCGGCGGTCAACAACATTCAGATCCGGAGGGTCGGGAACCGACGATCGTCGATCAATTTGAAATTGGAGATTTCCCGGCGATTCCGGCGACGACCATCCGCGGGATGCTCTCTTCGATTGTTGAGGCGGCAAGCAATTCGGCGTTACGAGTTTTGCAGGACCAGACATATTCGTTTCGGAAGACGCCGCAGGAAGCGATGCACCATATTGGAATGATAATCAAGAAAGGCAGTGACGACTATCGTCTCAGGCCCTTGTGTAAGTTCCGATTCGATCCGAGGATTCGAGGAATGGTATCCGGGGGCTGTATCAGGCTTCAGTTGGCAAACCCTGGCCGTTTTTCAACGTTCAAATTCGACGATCAGAAGTTTTATTATCTTTCGAAGGATGTCGATGATCCGACGACTGTCGAACCGATCTCCGAAGCCGAATATCGCTCTCGTGTGAGCAAACAACCTCGCGAACGGGACAATTACGAGCGTGGTTTTCTTCGCGTTATGTGGAATCCGGAGCGGCAAGCTGAATTTGCGGAGTTGGGGCGAAAATACGAGCTTTTTATATTCTGGGATCAGGGTGAAGATGGCGATCTAGACGCCGAGCGTGGGCTTTTAAAAGTTGCGAACGAAGCAATCAATCGTTTCCATGTTCTTGCGGATCTGCGGTCGGATCACAGAGAGTCCGACGGGCCGTTGCTGCCATTTCAGCCTTCCGGTACCGAACGTGGGAGCGACGAAACGCTACGACTTCGGACCGGCGATTTGGTTTACTACCGAACGGCCGATAGAGACGGGAATTTGGTCAACGAAGTTTCATTCTCGTCAATTTGGCGGGATCTGGTCCGGGGTCCGAATGATCCGGTTGACAAGCCGGACACTACCTTTGATTTCTTCAAAGCCGTTGATCCCGAACTGATCCCTTTCAATTCGGATCGAAAGCTCATTACGATCGCCGAACAGATGTTTGGGTTCGTTCAATCATCGGCTACCGAAGATCAAGTTCACGCTAACGACGATGAACCGCAACTTTCACTTGCGGGTCGGATACTGCCGTCGGCGGGAATGCTTCATTCACTTCGTCGGACTGATGGAACACTTCAACAGCCGAAGTCGATGGAGGAATGCCTCGATTTGAATCCGGCTGATGACGGCTTCACTCTACTCAGGGCGTTGTCGGCGCCAAAGCCCCCGTCGCCGGCACTTTACTTCAAGAAGCCGGACGATACGTTCATTGCCAAAAAGAATCTGAACTCCACATCGTGCCGGCCACATGGACGTAAGTTTTATATCCACGATCGGTCTAACGAGGTTCGTCCTTGGGCAACGCGACATTCGCAAGAACGAAGAAATCTCAAAATGAAAGTGAAGCCGGTAAAGGGAGGGGCGGTTTTCTATTTTCATATCGACTTCTCGAATCTGAGCACAGCCGAATTGGCAGCCTTGATTTTCGCCGTTCGACCCTATCTCGAATACTGGCACAAGTTGGGGTTGGGTAAGCCGTTGGGGCTCGGCACGGTTCGACTCGATCCGGTAGGATTATTCTTGGTGGATCGCGCTAATCGATATTCCGCGGATGGAGTTCTTTCATCTCGTTACGGGACGGTCTGGAAGTCCTCCGTTTTGTGGGATGACAAAATTCCCGACATTTATGAGCTCGAGAAAAAAGCGGAGCCGAATATGCCCGATGACGACCTTGAGAACATTCGAAGTTGCTTTTCGTCGTCAGTGTCGAGCGAGATCAGCAGTGCGCTGTCGGTTCTCGGCAACCCCAACAACGTGACGCAGCCGGTACGGTATCCGGTAATCAGAGGCCAAGATCCGGAAGAAGAGACTTTCAAGTGGTTCGTCGCAAACGAAACAGCTCGCCAGAGCCTGAACCGGATTTCGAACCTTGGCCTTCCAACATTGAACGAGTTGTGAAGCCCGGAATGCCGCTGCGGTGGCGCTCGGTCTCGAACTCAAGCGGTCGTGTCGACACGGAAGAAACGATCAGGGACTGGGGAAGCGCGGAGTATGCGTGCACTGCGTCGGAGCGGTCGACGCGTGGTGCCACTCCTAGGTGACATATCACTGCGGATCGATGACTGGAATCAGAAGATTCTTTCGTACTTGACTCAGTCCGCCAACATCACCGAGGGCGCGATCGAGTTGAATTCAACCAATTTGATGAAGCGCCAAATGCCTTGTCGGCGTAGCCCGCGCATAATTCGATTTGGGCGCACACCGCGGCCGGCCGACCGCAACTGCGCAGGCTTGGTCGGCCGGAACGGTTTGGCACAAGTTCGGTGCCTATTATTCCCTCGGCCAATTTGCCGAATCTCTTTACGAACTGCGAGTGATTGAGATCTTCACGACTTCATTATTTATGAAGGCCGTATGACCCTCGCCGGGGTCGAGCTTTGCCTTCCCGAGTTCGCTTTTCGGGCCGTCGAACTCCTCAAAAGTTGCGACGGTGATCTTGGCGTTATCCGGGTTGGTGGCCGCCTGCAGCGACTTCAGTTTGGCTCTCAGCCCGCGTTCAAGGGTATTGCAGGTCCCCTGAAGCTGGGAAAGTGAACTGTGGCCGGGATCAAGATGTTTGACGATTGACATAATTTTTCTCCTCTAAGTTAAAGTGCACGCAGGATGATCGTTTCCTCGAGTTTTTTGATCCGCCCTGATTTATCATTTGCATCTTCGGTGAAGAGCTGTCGTGATAACTCATCGATCGCCTTTACGATTCCCGCGCCGGTTGAAATGTCCTTTTTCTTTGCGTTGAAATATCCTTCGAAAAACGGATCGTTGCGCAATTCCCTGACGATGTCTTTTAGAGTTTTTTCGGCCGCCTGACTCTTCTTCGGATCCGGATCACGAAGCGTCGATTCAAGGTCCATGAGAATCTTGAGTGCCTTCTCATTGCGCTTCACTACATCTTCCGGAAATGCGCGTATGATTTCGAACTTATCCGCCACCTTGCCAAGCGCATCGTCGGATTGAACCTTCACCTTTGGCGCGTCGTTGTCGACCAGAACGCCCGTCGCGGTTGAAAGCAGCAGCAATTTCAACACCTTCTTGAGTGCGTAGGCGCTGGCGTCCGCGTCGCGTGCAGGCTTTATGTAATCCTGCCACGATTGGTCGTAAAAAATCTGATCGGTCGGAATGAAGATGTTGAACGTTTTCGACTCCTTGCTCTTTATGATCACGTCTTCGGTCGGAAGCGCGCTCTTGACGTTCTCCAGCTTTTCGGCGGAACTGTCCGGGAACAACGCCTTCGCCGCATCGGAAACGGTTGTACCCAAAACGTTGATTCCCAATAGGCCATCGGTGCCGATCAGCCCTTTGAAGCCGGATAGAACGGTTCCCATGCTGGCCGTAAATGAAAGCGCACGAAACCCGAGATTCCGATTGCTTCGACCGAGATCGGCTTTCGCCATGCCGATCACTTCATCGCGACGGATTCCTTGCTGCGTCGAAGGAAAGATGAAGTATTTTTCAAAAATGGCCGTGCAAAGGGATTCGTTAAAGTCGCGGTAGAGATACCTTCCGTTCTGACACTGGTTAGGATCAATGATCACATCTAGCGTTTGAACGATGAATTGCTTGCTTAGCTTCTCGTTTCGAATGTCGACCTGAACGACAAAGTAAGACTGAGCGAACTTCTTTCCGAAATTGTCTTTGACCGATTTGTAAGGCAAAAAAGTGGACTCGGCGATAATCTGTCGAGTGAAGTCGACCTCGACAACCCTAACAACGAGCTTTATCACTCCCTTGATAGCGATTTCCTTGCCGGCTTTTTTTGCAGCAATTACGGCTTCGGTATTCTCCTTTTTCCCCAATAGGATCGAGTCGTTAATGACCAGGACAGAATTCAAATCCGAGCTCTCGACCGATACGCCGGAAGGCAAAACGAGCTTGACCGTTTCGTTTTTCTCAATCACCAAAACGCGTCTGCCGTCCTCTAGAACGGTCGCGTCCGTGATCGAAACCGTTCTGCCTTCTTTTTCAATACTGATCGCCGCTTCTTCCGCCGCGTTTTGCGCCGCGGACAAGCCGCAGGCGAAAAGCGCTATTATCAGCGCCGCGATCATTTGGTGTTTTTTTAGTCTCATTGTATTTCTCCCTTCTCTCGCCCGAATTGTCCGATTTATCGCGTCTTTTGAGCGTTTTTGCCTTCATTGTCGGCTTGGGTTCAACGAATTCTCTCTTTAGGCGTTGCTCGTCATCTACAGTAATGTCAGAAATTGGCAATGCCTTTCATCCAAAACGAAAAAAACTACCGAATCTTGGCTTTCGAATTTGTTCGATTGAGATTGGCAAGACTTCGCGGATTTCGTCTTGAGGCAGAACACGTTCGTTTTGCACGGCTCAAAAATATCTTGTCAGACTGCGCGGTCGAATGTAATATGGCTTCGTCTAGTTAACACGGTTTGCCCGTGCCCTTACGACTACGGGGATTCGGGATTCCTCCGTAACCGGAATTGGGCAGCCGGGGCCAACATCGATCGAAGTCCGTCGAACGCTTATGACGGATCCCGGCCACCGGCGACGTCAGACGCGGGGACCATTGAAATTGAAGCCCGGGGATCGGACTGCGGAAACGCGCACTTCAGTAAGCGTGCACGGCCCGCGGCCCGGCCGACGCCTGGTGATCGGTCGCGTTCGCGATGACAGCGGATCGCTCGCGCTGCGAGCGGGCACGCTTACTTCGTACGTGTTTCAGCATTGCGCGTTTCTGTCCTAGGCGGGGGTTGGGTCGGCGAAGAAGCTCTGGCGATCTCGATCTATTGTTCGCTAGTGAGTGAAAATGATCTCAGTGGGGCCTTGTTGCTTGCGGTAAACCACTCGGGAGACAGCGACAGCACCGGTGCGATAACCGGAAACATCCTCGGAGCCTTACACGGAATCGGCGCTATTCCCGTGAAGTTCGACGCCCCGAGCACGGCGACGAATATCTGCGCCTCGCGCGCCTCGCCCGTCGCCGCGTCCACCACCGGCACCGTCTTGCCGCAATAGTCGACGAACATCTTCTCGCCCGGCCGGTGCGTCTGCCGCATCGACAGACGCTGCTGCCCGAGCCATCGCCGGTACAGGACGCAGAACTGCGTGTAGCCGTACACTTCCGCGTCGCCCGCTCCCGCCGAGTACTCTTCCCACAGAAGGAGGCGCGTCACGCCCTTCTGGCGCAGCTGCTCCCTTGTTTCGGCAAAGTCCGGAAGCCTTGGCCGCGCGCGGCCGGCGGCCGGACTTTGCCGAAACAACCGCCGCCCGAGCTCCTCGTCGTCCGTCTCGCCGGGAAACGGATACGTCATCCCCGACCGTAAAAACGCGCCGAGATAGTTCGAAACCGTTCCGACGCTCACACCGAGCGCGGCGGCGATCGCGCGATGCGAAAGCCCCGCTCCGTATTTCAATCGCAGTACTTCTCTGATTAGTCGCATATCAAGCCGATGTGCGGGCATATTCTTTTTTCCTCCTGAAAATGGATAAAAAGAATGATGCTCCGCGGTCAGTTCATCGACCAGCCGCGACCGGAAATCCGGTGTTCACCTTCGCGCGAAATAGTGTTCACCTTCGCGCGAAATAGTGTGCACGTTCGTGCGAAATATGCAGTACATGCCGAAACAGCGGGAATCATACAGCGCGGAGTTCGCGCAAAGCATCAGGCTCGTTAAGAAGAACTCTCTATAAAGACAAATCGAGTCGCGGCAGCGACGACAACGTTCAGCGGCGGGCTTCGGCCCGCCGATCTTCATTCGGAACAACATTACTGGCTACTGCCCGTCATATAGTCGAGGGCGTCGGGCGGTAGCCCGAGATGTGGCCGCGTCGACTCCGCCGGGCCGCAGCCCGGCGCTGAACGGAAGACTATGCAAAAAAGTGCAAAGTTTGGCGTTCGTCAACCGGTACGAGTTGCGCCTTGCAGGCGCGACGGGCGATTGGAATCTCGGTTGCCGGTTGTTTCCCGAGCTTAAGCCGCGGGAGCGGCGGCACGTTGTGGCAGTGGGCGTGAGTCCACGGAAAAGGGCGCGATCTGAATCGAGTCGCGGGAGCGACGACAACGTTCAGAGGCTGTCTGGAAAGTCACTCAGAAAGTCTCTGGGATTGCCGTTTTTCTGTTGTCTGTTTTGGGAGAGTCCGCTTCGGCCGTCATCAGTTGGCCGGTCGCCGAGCGCATTTCCGCCTTTTCAGACGGTTGCCAGCCTTTGCAGGTTGTGTGCGATCGCGATCAATCCGATCTCAATCTGTACTTTTGCCAACCCCCTCAGTAAGAACCTTCTGAATTTCTTGTTTTCCTTTATGTTTCCGATCACCGCCTCGACCTCGTACCGTTGTTTCCTCCGTTCGACGCCTTTCTCGCTTTCGAGCATCTCGCGCGCCTTGCGCCGGTGCCTCAGAACTTCTTCGTTGCGCTCGATCGACCGTCCCCCTCGCCCTTCGAACATTCGGCCCGCATCGGACATCCGCCGCAGGCCTCGGTCCGGTAGATTTTGACGTTTTGCTTCCGGCCGTTCTGCGTCGTCTTCACGCGATCCTCCGAGAACTCCATCACGTGCCCCGCCGGACACCGGTAAGTATCGGTCTCTGCGTCGTATTGGAAGTTGTCTGCCGCGAACTTCCCCTTGGGCTTCCCGGAATCGAACCCCGGAAACTTCACAAATGCCTTGATCGCCCGTTTCTCCAGATAGGCGTAGTTCTCTTCACTGCCGTAACCCGCATCCGCCGTCACGCTTTCGGGTTCCGTTCCGTACGTTTCGATCATCTTGCCGACATGCTCCGGCAGCGCGGTCGTGTCCCCCGCCGATTGTGTCAGCGTGTACCCGGTCAGAAAATGCCCCTCGGTCGCCAGCTGGACATTGTACGCCGGTCTCAACTGCCCGTTCCCCAGATGGTCTTCCTTCATCCTCATGAACGTCGCGTCATGATCGGTCTTCGAACTGCTTCGTCGCCCGTCCAGCATCCGCTCCTGCGCCTCGACCTTCGCCGCCCGGCCCGGCAACTCCCGCCTCAATTTCCGCACCCGCTGCCTTGTCTTCGCATCGGGCTCGGCTTTCAGCAACTCCTCGTCGATCGCTCTCACCGCGCGCGTCACCGCTTCCGGGTCCACCGCCTCAAAATCCGGCTCGTTCGGCGCCTGCTCTTCCTCCGCGCTCGCCCGCTCGACGTACTTCCACACGTCACGCAACTGTTCCCTTATCCGCTGCTTGTTCCGCTCCACCGTCTTTGCCCAGACGAACGTGTACCGGTTCGCGTTCGCCTCGATCTTCGTCCCGTCCAGTATCACTTCCCGCAACGATACCGCCCCCTCTTCGACAAGCAGCAGCACGACCTGCGAAAAGATCTTCTCAAGATGATCTTTCAGCCGCTTCGACCGAAAGTCCGCCAGCGTGTTGTGGTCCGGCCTCGCGTTGCCGGCGAGCCACATGAAATGCACGTTTTCCTGCAACGCCTGCTCGATCTTCCGGGACGAATAGATATTCCGAAGATACGCGTAAACCAGCACCTTCAAAAGCAGCCGCGGATGGTAGCTCGACGCTCCGCCGCCTTTGTACCCAAGCTCAAGCACGCCGATGTCGATCCGCTCGATCACTTCGTTCACAACGCGCACCGGATGGTTCGCGGGCACCAGATCATCCAGGCTCGGCGGCAACAACATCGGTTGGTTCTGATCGTAATGCTTGAAGACCACCTTCTTCCTTTTCTCGTGTATCATACTTAGTATTATAACCCACGTATGCAACTCGACGAAATTCAAACAACACTCCCGAGACCGAAAATCGCCGAACCCGAGGGGACTTTTCAGACAGCCTCTCTTTAGCCGATTAGAGACACGGCTTGGTCGGAGCGACATCGGCCAATTGTCTGGCTTTTTCATTGGCGTCTTTCGTCTTGACGATGTCCGTGATGCAGACTTTGTCACCGTCAATTTTCGTGACGATCAGATATGAAGTGAGATTGTTCGGATCCCCGCTTTTGGAGAAGTTGAAACGTGTGATCAACCCGACGGGCTGTTCCTTGCCGCCTGTTTTTTTCACACGCCATTCAGCCTTTTCCCCCAAAGTGGAGAGACCGCCCGAAACTTTGCCCTGAAAATCAAGGCTATATGTTTTGCCCGATGGCGACAAAACGTTGATCGTTTTCTGAGCATCGTGCTCGGCGACTTCGAGTTTGTAGCCCGCAACACCCGGACATTCCTGTGTTATCACGTCGCTTTCATCTTCACTGGTCGTTTTGCATTTGCCCTCGGTAAGATCAGTGGAAATTGTTTCGATCTCCGCGTTGGACTTCTTATCCTCAGTGTTGGCGTTGCTGCTTGCCGTCAAGTTGCTGTTAGCATTGCTGTTGGCGTTTGCGTTCGGATTTGTATTTGCCGCCGTGTTGCTGATCGTTGCTTTGTTGGCGTTGGCCAAATCATTGGCCTGCCGACAGCCGGACATCGAAAAGACACATAAAACGATCATCACCATAAAACGGATGATGTTGATGTTGGAACTTTTGATTCGTAATGTTTCGTTCATGATTATTACCTTAACTTTCGTTAATCTCACCTTTTTTCGGTCTGTTCTTTTTCTGCCCGACCGCTGATAAACGATGAATGATGAATGCAAGAATCCTGCTTCAATTCCACATTCATCATTCATCGTTTTGTTGCCCTTATTTCAGGATCGGAAATAAAGACGGCAAATTGTATTAAAGTCTATTTGATGTCTTTAATATCCTGAGTTGCGGTTGATTTGTTCACATGGATATATCCATACTTTTCTCCCGTTTGGAAGTTAGTGATGTGGAAGATGTGACCGACACCCGCCGACCCGTTATAAACATCACCGGGTTTGATTTCTCTCGAGTTGTTTTCTTCCGTGCAATCACTTTTGACCCAATTTATGCGAAGGGTTTTATCCGTTTTGTTCGTCCAGGCAATAGGCATTGCCACGGTCGCGGTCGCGGAACAGATCTCTGCTTTGACAACCTTAACCGAGGAGGCAATATCATTTTTCAGCGTTGCATTGTTCGTAAAATTATCGTCATCCGCATCAAATGCCATACAGGCTCCGTCAAAATTTTCTTTGTCACAGACGACTGCGTGAACATTTTTACCAACTCTGATCGAACTCATAATGTTGTCGGCTAAGCCCGTGGCGGCGGCATCTTTGTATTCGCCTACTCCTAACTTCACACATTTTCCGCCTTTGTCCTGGCTGAAAATATGTTCATAGATATAGACTTCGTCATCACCGGGAGCCTCTCCGCATGTTCCGGCTGCCGCGGTGGTCTTTGATTCGCCTCCGGACTTGCACGCCCCCGCAGTGGTGTATTTAACTGCAATTGCTGCAATATCCCCGGTACTCAAGGCATCGCGTTGTCCCATTTTCGAAGCGTCCCCGCCCGCTTTGACATCAATTGTATTTTTACCATTTTTGGAAAAACCCTTAGCAGAGTAGTGCATGACAGAGGTAAAATCATATGCACCGATGTTGCTTGACTTATCCTTCAGCTTCCGGAATTGAGATTCCTTGCCTGATTCGATGTTGTCGGAGTTGATTGTCACATTTTCATCACGATCTTCACGTGATTGCATGTGGACGAATCCGGCAGTGTGCATTATCTCGTGAGCCACAGTGCCCGCCTTCAGGGATGTCCAGGTCTGATCAATGGAGATTTCCTGTCGCCCCCCCACTCTGCCAAGCCTCGCCCAACTTCCATCTTTCGAGACAAACTCAACATAGTCTGTTTCAGTGGTTCTAGGCACTAAACAAATGTTTGTTTTTTCGTTTATTTCCTTGATACCCGCTAAAATAACATCTTTTTTGCCATGGTTGTCCGGAAGGACATATGGGATTGTGGAGTTAGCCCAAATCCCGGGTTTCGTATCTTTTTTCGCTGATGTATCGCCTGATAACTGAGCGCTTGCCGGTGAACTGTTCTTGGTGAAATCGGAAATATTTCCGAGAATCATATCTCTTTCGTAGATCACCGTGCCGTCGTTGGCAACTTCGACTGACAGGTCCTCACCCTCAGCAAAAGGAAGTGAGATGTTCTTCAATTCCTGCTTTTTGGTCTCACCCGTGTAGCCTTCAGTAGGTGCGGAATCAGGACTATTGGTAGTTGTGTTGGACGCTGTATTTTTTGCCGGTTCAGCAGGTTGTTGCCCGCAGCCGGACAAAAAAATTGTAGTCAAGCCGAGAATCATCAAAAAAATGACGATTCGATTGTTGGAACTGTTCTTTCGTAGTGTTTTGCTCATCTGTTTCTATTTTTAACTTTCGTTAATTTCTCCTTTTATTCTTCTACTTTTTCTTCACCATCCGCCTCTATTTCCTGCATCCACAAACTGGCTTCATCCAGAGTTGAAACACGCTGGCTGTTACCGCTTTGGATATGCTCAATGTCAATCACGGATTTTTCCATTTGCGGTTCTTTTTCATCGCGGAATAAGAGCCAGCGAATAAAGAATGATTTCCGAGTGATCATAAAAACCTCAATTTCGGGACATTGCCCTTGCGAACGAATCCACAATAACTGCCAAAACTTCCAGAAAACTTCCAAAAACGGCTTGTTTTGGATTTTTTTTTCGAAAAGTCTAAAAATTCATTTAATGACTTCCATCAAAAACAGTTCGGACGATTCGCGTATGTAGGAGTAAGCGTACGTTTTGCCGTCCGGCGAGAGTTTGATTCCGACCATTTGATTGGCCAGCGGATCTTTCGGCATCAGTGTCAGCCATTCTTCCTTCGTTCCGCTCACCGGATTGTATTTGTAAACGACTGCCGGCAGACCGTCGCGTTTCCACACGAACAGATTTTCACCGTCATCCGCCCAGCGAATCATCCAAAAATCCTTTTCCAGATTCTTTAGCGGCGTAGAAGTGCCGTCGGAGGTTTGGTAAAGCCTCAGTCTGTGTTCGGAATCGGTTAAGACAACATATCTGCCGGCGGTCGAAATCGAATGAAGTGAGCCCATTGTCACGCCTTCGTCGGACGTGAACGGGACGGGCTTGCCGCCGTCGATGTTTTGGACATAGACACGCCGACCGCTGCTTCCGGTGGCGGTGAAAATGATCCGTTTGCCGTCCGGGAAAAAATCGACATACACTTCATAAGCCAACCGATCGTCGGGATCGTTTTCCAGTAGTTTGATCTCGCCCTCGCCGAGCGGGACGAAAGCCAATTGATGATGCGGGGTCAGATATCGCAAAAGTGCGAATTGGTTATCAGGCGAAAAGGCGGCCGCCGAACAGTTGCCGAGTTTTCGGGGCGCTGAACCGTCGGTTTTGCGGATATAGGTGGTCAGCTCGCTTCCCCCGCTGAATCCGGCTTCTTCGAACAGCAAGGTTTCGCCGTCATCCGTTAAGTCTCGGACCAGCGTCCAGTCGTGCCACGAAAGATTGCGCTCGATCTCCTCGCCCGCGCCGCCGCCGACGGCCTGAATACGCACACTATCATCTGTCACGAGAACAGCTCCGCTCGCGGAAACGTCGTGAATCGTCAGTCTGCCGGTTCCGCGATAGATCAGGCGTTCCTTGCCTTTATGATCGATCGCGTTGATCATCCGCGCCGGACCTTCGCGCGACCCCGTAAACCAAATTTCATCGTTCGACCAGGCCAACCCCTGAACGCTCGGCATATTTTCGGTGAGCCGGCGATGTTCTTTGCTTTCCAGATCGATCACCGACACATAACCGCGGTCGTCATAATGCAGCGGATGTTCAATGAAGGCGATCTTCCGCCCGTCGTTTGAAAATCTCGGATGTCCGATCCAACCCGCAGTTTCGAAAATTACATTGCCGACCGGATATTCCAGATAGGTCTTCTTGTCACGTTCGCAAACGACGGCCAAACACTGTTCGTCAGGAAGTGAGTTTTCATCCTTTCGTGCCGGATGCCAGTCCGCCCAATGAACGCCGTCTAAAATCTCGTGCGTCGGTCTGTTATTGAGTGTTAATTTGCCCAGAACGGAACTGTTGAAATATCCTTCGAACTTTGGTTGCAGGGCGACGGCTATTTCTCCGGCGGTGGAAACCGAAAAAACCTCGGCATTCTCGGTATCTAAACAATGCATTTCGCCGGTATCAAGCGGCATCGAGTAAAGCTCGGCCGCGTTGCCGTTCCAGGCCGCGCTGAAAACGATTGATTGGCCGCCGGGCAAAAATCTGGGGGTTCTGACCAAACCGTTTTGAAACGTAAGCTGTCGAATCCGGGGCGCGGCGATCACCGGAATGGTGGGCGTGGCTTTTATTTCGTTTGCAACCGGCAGAATTTCACCGCGTTTGATGCTCTGCTCGATTTTTATTGTTTCCGATTCGGGCTCGATGCCGAGAGCGCGGAGAGAATCGCGGCATTGCTCAAACTGCTTTATTGCCTGGTATTTGCTCCCCGTTTCTGCGTATAAACGCATCAACAACCGTTGCACGTATTCATCGGACGGATCGTCACAAGACAGCTTTTTCAAGATCTCGATACTCGCAGTTCGATCGTTTCCGGCAGCGTAAAGCGCGGCGGTTTTGGTCGCTGTTTTGCGAAACAAAAGCCGGAGCGTTTCGCGGCGGGAGTAAATCCAATCTTCGTAAATGTCTTCCGTGAGCAAGTCGCCCTGATAAATTTCGAGAGCCTTCTGTCCCGCATCGATATCGTTGTTCTGCAGTGCCAAATTGGCGAGTCTTTCAAATTCGTCGAGATCGATCCGCAACATTCCGGGCGAACTGAGAACGATCTGATTCTTTTGGGTTACCAGAAATTGCGAGGCCGAACCTTTTTCCAGATCAGGTTCAAAAGCCCGACGCGCGCCATAAATAGCCTTGTTCAGATTGTTCAGCGCAGTCTCCGGCGTTTGCTCAAGCCACAACAGATCCATAATCTGTTCGCGGTGCAGCGTGTGAAACGGTTTGAGTGCGAGCAGTTTAACCAGAGATTTAGCGGAACTGCGCGACCAGCGCTTCTCATCAATCGGAACGCCGTCAATTTTCGCCCCAAATCTGCCAAGCAATGAGATTTCTATTGAAGGTAGATTGGAATCTTTATTCTCTTTCATTCGCGTCTAAAAATCTCCCTAACGAATTCAGGCAGACCATCAATGCGCCCGCTTCCGCTTCGGTAAAATGTGCAGCGCCCGTTTCAACGATCTGGAAAATCCGGCTTTGTTTGATGCGCAACAAAACCGCGGCTTGGGCGATCGGCAGCATCGTTTCGCCGCATTCCGCACAGACCGTTTGTTCAACCGCCGGTGTTTGGCGAATGACGAATCTTCGTTTCGTGACAACAAGTGTTTCAAAATTTCGTTTGATTTCCATATTGCTTTTTATCGAAAATAAAACGCTCGTTCGGCGATGTGTGAGACTGTATGATTTTCGAAATAAGAAGTCTGGATGTTTTTCGGATGTTTTTCGGATTTCTTTCCGGCTTGTCGATAATCGTTCGTTTGACCGACAAAACGGCGTGAATCGGCGGTACATTCGCCAAACCGAATCGCTCATCTGTCTTTCAACTATTTGGGCTTGTGGAAGCCATGCAGCCAGTCGATGCGGCGCACCACGCGGCGGTCAGGTTCTTGGCCTGGAACTGGGCGTGACCGCGGACGTGCGCGCGGCCCACGTTCTCTAGCACGGTGCCGTCGTGGATGAGGAAGCTCCGCTTGGTGACGGTCAATTTTTCAAACTTCCGCTTGATTTCCATTTTGCTTTTTATCGAAACTAGATCTCCTTTGGGCGATGACAGCCAATTTATGATCTTCGAAAAGTAAAGTCTGGATATTTTTCGGATGTTTTTTGGATTTGTCCTGGGATTATGTTAGTATCTCGGCACTTCTCCCCGTATATGGAAATGGGCAATCCAAGAAAACCAAAGGAAGTCTACCGATTCGGTATATTTAGTTTGGACGCGGCTGAGCTTTGTTTGTGGCGTGAAGATGAGCCCATACAGCTTACTCCGAAGCAATTCGACCTGCTT
This sequence comes from Acidobacteriota bacterium, assembly GCA_016715115.1. Lineage (NCBI taxonomy): Bacteria > Pseudomonadati > Acidobacteriota > Acidobacteriota bacterium. The sequence continues at coordinate 381,471 of JADKBM010000001.1, read as the reverse complement.
TTTTATTTTGTCGAAAATGCCGGACGCGTAGCGAAAAAGAGCGAACTGCTCGACGCGGTTTGGGCGGATACCTTTGTCGAAGAATCAACGCTTGCAAGAAACATTTCGTGGCTCAGAAGTATTCTTGGCGAATCATTTATCGAAACCGTCCCCAAAGTAGGCTATCGCTTCACCGCCGACGTCGTCCGGCCTGACGGAAACCTGCTTGTCATCGAAGAAGAATCCATACAATATACTCGCGGTGAGGAAACGATCACCTTTGATGATGAGGCGGCGCAAGCAATACTCGGGAAGGAACCGAGAACGAAAGCCGTCGCTGCTCCATCCAAGCCCTCGAGGTCCTGGCAATCGTTCATCACACCGATGATAGTTGTTTTGGCATTGGCGGTTGGACTCCTTGCCGGAGTCGGTTTTGTTGGTTCCAAGACCGATGAGCTGAGCAAGAAAACAAGCAAGCCGGCAAGAAATCTCAACTTATCCGATGGATCTGCGATCAAGATCGGTTCGGTCGTCCATCTGCAAAACCGTTATCCCAACGACGGCTCGTATCTCGATGCGTGGGGCGCGGTTTGGAGCAAACCCGAATTCAGCAAGGTTCCGACCGAAACGATGTTTGTTTCAACCCACCGAAGTCCCGACCGCGAAAACGGTTCGGGCAGTTGGGAGATCGTTTCTGAAAGCGGCAAGAGCGACGGCGATCCGCTGGTGGTCGGCGACCGGATTCACTTGAAGAATATGTATCCCGACGCAGGTTATCTGGACGCTTGCGGTTGGGTCGAACATCTGCGGGTTTTTGAGAAATTCACAGATCATACGGGAGCGGTTTTTACCACCAAATCGCCGAACCGTGACAATGGAACAGGCGTTTGGATCGTCAGGTCTGCCACACTGGAAGACGGAACTCCCGTTTTTGAAGGAGACAGCATCGCAATCGAAAGCAGCTATTTCATAAACGACAAGGGGAAAAATCGTCTTTCCGGATTTCTGAACGTGACGGGCCAGGTGAAAGATATCCCAACATTCAGCGATTATGACGGTTCAAAATTGGTATTCACTCAAAGCACTTCATACAATCAACCCATTCCTGATGTTTGGACTGTCACCATCAGCAAGAACTTCTTGGAAAGGAAGAATTAAACGTCTGTAGTCGATGCTTGACGCGGACGCAACGCACGAAACCATTCTGCGCGTCATTCACCGGCTTCAGTATTTACGGGCATTTGGCGATGAATTTGCCGGATGGCCGTTTTGCAATGAGCAGGGCACATCACCTTGCCGTCAAAGGCCGGACCGGTCGCTTGCCCGGGATTTACCGCGAACGTCAGGTTCATCCGCGGCGATCATCGCTTCATAGTTCAAAACTTCGACCGTGCCGGGCCGGATCACACGGTCAAATCAGATAATCCTCCGATTGCTTGAGCGGCTGCCACGAGTTGCGGGCCGGCGGGTTTTTCGCAATCATCATTGACATGCTCTTAGTTGCCATAAGACTCACCGCTATCGCGATTTTTGTGGCCGTCCCGACCGTTTTCGGGCAGACCTTACCGGAAGTCGAGGTCGTCGGAACGGTGACCGACCGGAACGGCGCGGCGGTCGCCGGGGCGCGGGTCGAATTCCGGCGCGGCGCGGTCGTAGTCGACGATGCGGTCACCGACGGACAAGGGGAGTTCTCGGTCGCAACCGGCGACGGACGCGGCGAGATCGCCGTCGAAGCGCGGGGATTCGCACCGTTTCGGAGAGTCTGGCAGGCGGGATCGGACGGTGATTTCATCGTCGTCGTTCTGGCTCCGGCTTCGATCTCTGAGCAGATCACGGTCTCGGCCGACCGCGTCGAAACACGGATCGGAGAGACAGCCGCCGCCGTGACAGTGCTCTCGCGAGAGACGCTCGATTCGACTCCGGCGCTCGGCATCGACGACGCGCTCCGGCAGATTCCCGGTTTTCAGCTGTTTCGGCGGACCGGCAGCCGCGCCGCCAACCCGACCGCGCAGGGCGTCAGCCTCCGGGGTGTCGGCGCCAGCGGCGCGAGCCGGGCCGCGGTGCTGCTCGACGGAATCCCGCAAACCGATGCGTTTGGCGGATGGGTTTACTGGAGCCGGATCCCGCGCGAAGCGGTCGAACTCGTCGAGGTCGTCCGCGGAGGAACATCGGCGGCATACGGCAGCGGGGCGCTCGGCGGCCTCGTCTCGATCCGTTCGCGGCGGCGCGACGGATTCTCGTTGACGGCCTCGGGCGGCAACCTTGAAACCGGCGAACTGTCGCTTTTCGCCGGAAGATCAGTCGGCGGTTTCGGGATAACGGCGGCTGTCGATGCGTTGCGTTCGGACGGATATTTCGTCGTCACTCCGGATCTGCGTGGCACTGCCGATGCGCGCGCCGGATCGCGATATGCGAACCTTGACCTGCGCGTCGAAAAGCGTTTCGGCCGGCGCGTCCGGGCGTTTGCCGGAGCGACTGTCTTCGGCGAAGCGCGGGCCAACGGGACGCGGCTTCAGACGAACCGGACGTTCTCACGCCGGTTCTCGGGCGGCCTCGACATCGAAACCGTGGCCGGGGGTTCGATCGCGTTGCGAGTCTTCGGCGGTTCGCAGGGCTATGACCAGCTGTTCTCGGCCGTTTCGGCCAGCCGCGCAACCGAAACGATGACCCGGATACAGTTCGTTCCGTCGACCGAATTCGGTCTTTCCGCGATCTGGTCGCGCGGCTTCGGCTCAAAGCAATTCCTGCTCGCCGGAATCGAAACGCGGCGCGTTTCGGGGTCGAGCGATGAGACGGTCCTTTCGCAGAACGCCGCGACGGCACGGGTGTCGGCCGGCGGCCGCGAAACCGTCACCGGTATTTTCGCCCAGGACATCTTCCGCGTGACCGACCGGCTGACCGTGACCGGCAAGATCCGACTTGATCTGCGCGACGCTTCGGGCGGGTTTTCCGAAACGGGACCGCTGACGGGCGCGCCGACATCGGTTTCGCGATTTCCCGATCGGTCGGAGAAACGTCTGAGCCCGCATTTTTCGGTCAGTTTCCGGCCGGTAGCGGCCGTTTCGGTATTCGGTTCGGTTTACGGAGCGTTCCGTTCGCCGACGCTCAATGAACTCTACCGCGGGTTCCGGGTCGGCAACGTCGTGACGCTCGCCAACGAACGCCTCGAGTCAGAGAGATTAAGCGGCGCCGAGGCCGGTTTCGGTCTCGCCGTCCGCCGGTTCGATGCGCGAACAGTTCTTTTTTGGTCCGAAGTTTCCGACCCCGTGGCCAATGTCACGACGGCCATCAATGGCGGCGTGATCACGCGCCAAAGGCGCAACGCCGGACGGACCCGTTCACGCGGCGTCGAGACGGAATTCGAAGTTCGACCGATGCGGCGCTTCACGGTCAGCGGCGGCTATCTGTTCGCCGACGCCGTTGTGGCCGAGTTCGAGACGGCTCCCGAACTGATCGGAAAGAGGATTCCGCAGGTTGCCCGTCATCAGGGAACTCTTCAGTTGAAATACGCCGATGCCGCCCGTTTGACCGCCGTCGTCCAGTTTCGCGCGACCGGCCGCCAGTTCGACGACGATCTCAACCAGTTGTCGCTCGGCGGCTACCTGACGCTCGATGCTTTTGTGTCGCGCCCCGTCGGCCGCCGCGCGGAGATCTTCGTCGCGGCCGAGAACCTGACCGGAAACCGCTATCCGACGGGCCGCACCCCGACGCCGACCGTCGGACCGCCGGTCATCTTCCGCGCCGGATTTCGCATCCGCCTCGGAAAGGACTGAACCCGAATCTTGGCGAATTTCTCGAGGCGATGGCAGCTCTCGTCGACCGTCTCCGGTCAGGCGTGTAAGATGAAAGCGAGATTTTGCTTTTTCCGGCAAAACGGAGGCAATCCGACCGATTCCTATGTCAAATGAAGAATTCACCCAAGCGGTCTTTCCGGAACTGAGAACGCCGTCGCTGATCCTCGACGTGGATCGCGTGCGGCGCAATGCTGTGCGCATCGCCGGAATCGCCGACCGCCACGGCGTCCGGCTTCGGCCGCACATCAAAACGCACAAATCCGCCGAAATCGCGCGGCTGCAGACCGAGGGGCGCGAGCCGGCGCTGACGGCCTCGACGCTCGCCGAGGTCCGCGCAATGTCCGACCAAGGATTTCGCGATTTTACCTATGCGGTGCCGATCGAACCGGGCAAGTTCGCCGACGCGATCGCGATTGCGCGAAACGGGATCAGACTCAATCTGCTGACCGACGACGTGGACACGGTCGCGGCGCTCGACGCGGCGGCGGGTTCCGCCGGCCTTCGGTTCCCGGTTTTTGTCAAGATCGACTGCGGCTACCACCGGTGCGGAGTCGAACCGAAGTCGGCCGAGGCGGTCTCGATCCCGGCCGCGATCGCGCGCTCCGCCAATCTCGATTTCGCAGGCATCCTGACACACGCCGGCCATTCTTACCACGCGCGGTCGGTCGCCGAGATCCGGCGCATCGCGGCCGAAGAACGCGATTCGATGGTCCAACTCGCCGATCGTCTCCGGGCCGGCGGGATACCCGTTCCGTGCGTCAGCATCGGATCGACGCCGACGATCAATCAGGCGGATCATCTCCGCGGCATCGACGAAGTCCGCCCGGGAAACTACATCTTCTTCGACGCTTTTCAGGCGACGCTCGGAAGTTGTGCCTTCGACGACTGCGCGCTGACTGTCCTGACGGCCGTCACCCACCGTGACCCGGCCCGGCGAAAGATCGTCGTCGACGCCGGGGCGATCGCGCTCAGCAAAGACCGCGGCCCGGCCGAATTCGACGATGCCTGCGGCTACGGCCGGATCCTGGACGGAGTCGGCAACGAACTCGGGTTGCGTGTCGAATCGCTATCGCAGGAACACGGCGTCTTCCAAGTCGCCGATGCGGCGCTTTTCGAGCGGTTCCGTGTCGGTTCGCGGGTTCGCGTTCTGGCCAATCACTCGTGTCTGACGGCCGCGCAGCACAATCATTACAACCTTTTGGACGGAGGGCGGGTCGTCGGACGGTGGGAAATCCGCGGCGGCTGGTGAAGTAAAACCAGATTACCCATTAGCTGTCCAATCGGCGGGCGCACGGCGTGCCGACGAAACATGGATAAGCTAAATCTCTTAGCCGGAGTTTGGCTGCGAGTTCGACAAAGTTGAACCCAAACTACGCATTTGAAGGAGCTTCCCGCGAAATACGCGAAAAACAAGATGAAATCATCCCAGATTACGCATTAGCGGATTTTGCCCGCGAATCCTCGCCAATCGGCGCGAATGGAAATCCGGTTTAAGAGCGCGCCGAAAGACTCCGTTTTTATGAAATTGGGACACAAAGCTTCGAAAAGCGGTTTGTTCGGACGCGTTCGGACAAAATTCTATTCGCGCCGATTCGCGGAAATTCGCGGGCAAACTTTCCATTGCGTAATTCGGGATCATACTGATTTTCCCGTTTTTCGCATGTTTGGCGGGGAAAGGAAATTCCTTTCGGACGTCCCTAAAACTTAATCCGGTCTTCTTATGCAAACTGTTTGCTGATCAGTGCTGCGTATTCTTTGCTGGCGTCGTCGGGCGTGACGAACTCGATCTGTTCGGGCGAGGCGATGCCGAGGCCGAGTTCGACGGCGCGGGCGATCTGTTCCTGCTCGAAGATCCTTCCTTTCGAAACCTCCGGAGTCGTGCCGAAATGCCGCAGGATCGCGACCCCGACGGCATCGATCGCAACGCGGTCGGTGCCGGCGATGATGACCTCCGATTTGGCGACGTTTCCCTTGTCCGGCCCGCCCGTCGTAAAGGCCTCGACACCGTCGAGGACGACCAGTGCCGGTTTATAGGCCGTGTTTATCTCGGCGATCATCCGGCGTTGGTCCGACGAACTGTGGAGCTCGCGCATAAAATCGTATGGGTCTCCCTGGATCCGGCGGGCGGCGAACCCGACCGAGTTCTTGAGCGAAAGCGTGAAATGTCCGCCGAAGCGGTGAGTTTTGAGGCAGCAGGTCTGAACGATCGCGTCCGCGCGCAGCACCGGTTTCGGGAGCAAGAAGCCGCGCGGCCACTTCATCGAGTCCGATTTGAAAAGCTCCCAGTCGCTATCGGCGAGTTCGTCGAAAACGAGAGTTTTCGTGCGGAGGTCCTTCGCGATGCGGAACGCCTCGGTCGCCTCCATAACCTCCCGCGTCTTGCCCATCCCGCTCCGGTCGCCGACCGTGAACTCCTTCGCTCCGGCTTTCCGGAGTTCCTCGATGAGCGCGACAAGAGTATCGGCGTGGGTCGAGCCGGGAGTGATGTCGGCGCTGTTGTAATTCGGTTTGATAAACAGGCTTTTGTCCCGGAAACCGTCGGAATTGAGCAATCCGATCGCTTTTTTGACACCCGCGGCCCGGTCCGTGGTTTTCACGAACGCAATCCTGGTTTTTGCGCCCAAAGGCGCCGGAACCTTCGTCTGGCACGCCGAGGACAGCGGCGAAAGCAGCAACGCGCCGCCCGTTCCGGCCAGCTTTTCAAGGAACGATCTTCGATTCATCCGTTTGCCTCCAAACACCGAATTTTCCGGCATCCGCGCCGTGATCCGTACCTACCGCGTATCGTAACGCCGACCGTCCGGCCAGTCAAACAGGATCCGGGCGCGCGGCGTAAGATGCGACGCGAGTGCTTCGTTTCCTGGGTGAATCGTGCGACTCGGCGCGCCGAAAGCATTTGCGACGACGCGTTCGGCGCTCATCAGCCGATCTTGGAAGCGCAATTCCGAAATATCCGTTTGTGTTGCCGGATCTCGTTCAAACTAACTCCGGGTGCAAGAGCGGTGCCAAGGTATTGCTACCGAACGCCTCACGGTTTGTGGTAAATTGAGTACTCAATGATGAATCACTTAATGCCGGGGTTTTCCGGGTTCGGGGAAAATCGCTCGCGCGCCGGGCGTCAGGCGGTTTTGCGGACTCTGTTCCTGGCCGCGGTCGTCGCTCTTCTTATGTCTCTGCAAACCGCGTTCGGCCAGGAAGTCGTTTCGACGGATAAGCCGGTCATTGTTCAGCCGGGAACGCCGGGACAGCCGAGCAAGATCTTGCCGCCATCGACGCGGGCCAAACTGCCGCCGATCTCTCCGAAGGACCTCGAATTTATGCGCGGGATGATCATGCATCACGCCCAGGCCGTCGAAATGACGGCGCTCATCGCCGAGCGGACCGACAACAAGGAGATTCGTCTGCTTGGAGCGCGTATCAGCCAGTCGCAAAGCGACGAGATCAACTTTATGAAGCGGTGGCTTGAGGCTCGAGGCCAAACGACGGAAATGCCGGAATCTAAACCAACCGGCGGCCATTCGCATCACTCGGGGGGCAAGACCGAAGAACCCAAAATGGAGCACTCGATGCCTGGAATGCTGACGGCGGAACAGTTGGAAGCGCTCCGAAACGCGAAAGGCAGGGAATTCGACCGGCTATTTCTCAGTGGTATGATCCAGCATCACGAGGGAGCCCTGGTGATGGTCAAAGACCTGTTCGATACAGCCGGTGCCGGCCAGGACGCCGAACTCTTCAACTTCACGAGCGATGTCGATACCGGCCAACGCGCCGAAATCAAAATAATGCAAACCTTGCTTGGTGAAAAACCGTAGAAATCAACACGATGAACCGAATCAAACTGGTACTTTTTGCGATATTGTTGGTCGCCGCGTTCGCGGTTGCCTCGTTGGCCCAGAACGTCGAACCGGCACCGAAACTCCCGGTCGGGATGAAGGGCGCGAACGTCGATGATCCCCGGTCGAAGCTCACGCCGGGCGTTTACGACGCGGGCGAGACCGCGTTGGGGATCAAACACGTCCAACTGATGAAAAAGCCCGACGCTTTTCAGCTCGCGACCGACGATCCCGACTCGCCGCGGGTCAAATCGACGCTTTCCCAACTCGGCATTCCGGATCCGGCGATGATCCCGAAACCGTTTCGGCTCTCGTACGCCGGGCTCGCGTTCGCCAATTCGGACATCGCGTTTCAGGGCAATCGACTCTTTCTCGGCAACTTTTACGGCATCAACATCTATGACATCGGCGACCCGTCGAAGGCGAAACTTCTGACATCGCTGCTTTGCCCCGGTGGCCAGGGCGATGTTTCGGTTTTCGGCAATCTTTTGTTTATGTCGGTCGAAATGCCCAACGGACGGCTCGATTGCGGCGTTGACGGTTTTGCGCCGGTGCCGCCCGAGGCCGGCCAGAACCCCGAGATTCCGGCGGCGAACAAGGACCGCTTTCGCGGCGTCCGCATCTTTGACATCGCCGACATCCGCAATCCGAAACAGGTCGGCGCAGTTCAAACGTGTCGCGGCTCGCACACGCACACGCTTGTCGTCGATCCGAAGGACAAGGAAAACGTTTACGTTTATGTATCGGGAACCTCGTTCGTCCGTCAAAGCGAAGAACTGGCCGGATGTTCGGACGGGCCGCCCGACAAGGATCCGAATACCGCGTATTTCCGGATCGAGGTGATCAAGGTCCCGGTCGCGGCGCCGCAGAACGCGAAGGTCGTGTCCAGCCCGCGCGTCTTCGCCGACGACACCAAGATCAACGCTCTGACCGACGGCGGCTCGCACGCCAACAACGGCGCGACCCGTCCGGTCGAGACCGACCAGTGCCACGACATCACGGTCTACCCGGAGATCGGACTTGCCGCCGGCGCTTGTTCGGGCAACGGAATCCTGCTCGACATACGCGATCCGGCGAATCCGAAGCGGATCGACGCCGTCAACGACAAGAATTACGCCTATTGGCATTCGGCCTCGTTCTCGAACGACGGCAAAAAGGTTGTCTTCACCGATGAATGGGGCGGCGGAATGGGCGCGCGCTGCCGTGCCACCGACCCGAACGTTTGGGGGGCAAACGCGATCTTCGGCCTCAAGGACGGCAAGCTTGATTTCAAGAACTACTACAAATTGCCGGCAGCGCAGGGCGACACCGAGAACTGCGTCGCGCATAACGGTTCGCTGATCCCGGTTCCGGGCCGCGACATCAAAGTTCAGGCGTGGTATCAGGGCGGCATTTCGCTGATGGATTTCACGGATCCGGCAAGTCCGGTCGAGATCGGATATTTCGACCGCGGCGCGATCGATCCCAAAATGCTGATCCTGGCGGGATTCTGGTCTGCTTACTGGTACAACGGCCATATTTACGGCTCTGAGATCGAACGCGGGCTTGATGTTTTCGAACTCACGCCGACAGCCAATCTGACGCAAAACGAGATCGACGCCGCGAAAACGGTTCGCGTCGCCGAACTGAACGTTCAGTCACAGGAACGAACCGTTTGGCCGCGGCGGCTGGTCGTTGCCAAGGCGTATGTCGATCAGTTGGAGCGTTCGCGGGCGCTTCCGTCCGAGCGGATCGCGGCGGTCCGCAAAGCGATACGGGACGCCGAGATCTCAAAGCTGAACAAGAAGACGGCGAAGGAACTCAACAAACTCGCACCGTCGGTCGAAGCCGCCGCTGCGAAGAACGAAGCCGACGCCGCCCGGATCCGCGGCCTGGCTGAGATTCTGAAGCAACCGGCGCTTTAACCAAGGGTTGCGAACACGTGACCGAATAGACCAAAGGCCGGGGCCCACTCCGGCCTTTTTTTTGCAAATCACGGGCAGATCGGATCGGTTGGTGTCGGTTGGTGTCGGATCAACCCGACAACCTCGAGAACTTTCGCGTGGATTCGGGGAAGTCGACGCCTGCCGCAAATCCACAAACGAAAAAGAACACGATGCCCGTTGCAACTGCCGGCAAGATCGCCGAGGCAGTGACCGGACGAGCATTTTCCGAATCGACCATCATGGCGAGCGCCCCGGCGATCACCATACCGATCGTGAACCACTGATAGATTCGCAGACCGCCGGTGATACTTGTCCGCGGCTCGCCCCGATAGCGTTCTTCGACAAATCGAACGAGTCCTGCCAGTACCAGATAAAGCCCGATCACCAGAGTCAGGGCCACGCCGGCCGTCCACAAGGACGCGAGCACGGTACCGATGACGACGTTGCCGAGAATCGAATAAAGCTGTGTCGGATAAATGCGCGTCCCGTTGAGTCCGGCGAGAGTCACCCGAGAATGCGGGTTAACAACCACGATGCCCGAATCTCCGGTTCGCGTGGGCGCACCGTGACAACAACCCTGAATAATGCAGCGCAACCGGCCGATCGCCTGCGTCCACGAGCCCGCGAGCGCAAAAGCAGCCAGAACCGGCAGCATCGGAAAAGAGATCATCATGAGAACGACGCCGACAGCCGCGATCCCGAGCAATCCTCCGAAGTAGCCGAGCGGGCGGCTCAGGCCTTCCGATGAGCCTTCCATCAGTTGCCCGACTACCGCGGCACCGAGGATGCTCGCCGACATTGTCAGCGAGACCGTCGCCACGTGTTCGTTCCCGGCCGCAAGCACGGTGATGAAGCAACCCGCGCCTCCCGCAACGCCAGCGAAAACCGCGTGATTGATTACTCGAGCGGAGCCGATCCTTTTCGCGTCCCAGGCGTTGGCAAGCCGCTCGTTCAATCGGAGAAGAGACGGCCAGACATCGTTCAGACGTAGAGCGCGGCCGATCGGGCCAAGCATATTCGTGATTCCCAAAACGGGTCGCGGCAGTTTACCGAAGGTATCAAGCAGGTATGGGCGTTCGTAGCCCAAGACCAATGCCGTCGCCGAAAGCGCGATGATCGGAGTTACGAGAAGCGCTCCCGTCGCGGAACCCTGGAACAGGGAAGCGCCGAAACAGATCAGCACGAAGCCTGTATAGATCGGATGCGGGATCCAGCGGTAGATTCCGTCCACGACCAGCTTTTCCGGCGGAAAGGCATTCATCGGCAAACCGTTGCCGCGGAACCGGATATCCAGCATTCCCCAGAGCATAACGACGGTTCCGAGGCCCGCGAAAACCGCCCCGATCCACGGAAACCGTTCGATCGTAAGCGGAATCTCGACGTTCACCGCAAACAACACCAGAAAACACGGGAGAAGAACGACGAAGAGCGCCGCGTAAAGAATCTTGGCAAAGATCGTCTTTATCGACCCCATATCACGACCTCGTAGATCGCGGAGCCCTTCGACTCCGCCCCTTGCGTCCTCAACAGACAATCACAGACTCGCTTGTCTTCCCGGATTCCACGCGCGCCCCTAGGGAGCAGGATCTTCAGGAATTGGAAGCGCCCAAAAATTGATTCGGCGACATTGCCGCTACGCAGGGGCGCGGAGCCGTTGAAGATCAGCTCCGCATCGTTCGCACGGACTCCGTCGCCGTCGACGGTTCCAGCGACGGGCCGCGGCGAGTTGAACCAAACCCAGTTTCGCGGCGTTTCGCCTCTCATATCGATCCAGACCAGGTAGTTGCTGCGATCATCGCTTATGAAACGGCCCCAACGCAGTTCCGTGAAGGGGAGCCGCCAGGGAGGTATCGTCATCGACAGTTTTTCGACATAGCCTGTTCCGATCATCGATTGCCCGTCAAGGCGGACATCGACGGCACAGTTCGCGCCGAGACACTGCCACTCGATGCGTCCTGCGGATTCGTCCAACAGGATCGTCGGCGGGATTCCCGAGCCTGCCGTCCACTCACCGCGGACCTTGAGCGGATCGTTCGTCCAAAGAGTGTTCCCCGCCGCGTCGTCAACGGTTCCATTGAAGAACGACTGGCGTTGCGTCGGCGGCCCGTCCGCCGCTTTTGTGATCACGGCGCCGTATCCAAGACGGAAAGGACCGGCATTCAACTTCGCGGCGTAACCGATAAAGACGGTACCGCTTGCGGTGACACAGTCGAAATACCATTTCTCGAGCTTGAATCGTGCCATTCTTGGAAAACCGCGCCTAAGCATCTCGCAATTCGATGCGATTGAAACGGTTTAAGTCTCCGAAGCATCAGAATCGCGCTCAACGGTTCGTCGCCGTGAAATCGAAGTCGGTCGGATTGTCTGTGAACTCGAAGACCCGCGTGTCCGAGCTGAAGACGTAGAGTTTCGAAAACACACGGATCGTGTAAGTCTCCCAGGTCAATACGTTCTGGAATCGGTAGTAGCCGAACGAATTGGTTACCGTGTACCGAACATTGCCCGCTTGGTCGGTCAACGTGAGAATGACTCCGTTGCCTCCCCGACCGGCAGACGATCGAACGCGGCCCTTGAGCATCTGCGGGGTTGACGGCCCTTCCGCCATAGTGAACGCCGAAAAAGTGCTGAGCGCCGAGACCGACGCGCGGTTCGTCGTCGCGTTCAGCGTTGTCGGCAAAAGTTGCGCGTTTCCGCCGCTGATGCTGAAGACCTTGTAGCGCGGTTCGTATCCGACGACGTCGGAATCGGGGTACGAGAATGTCGCATCGGCTTGCGTGATGCCGCCGTTCGCAAGATTCCACCAACGCTGGAGCCTGTTCGCCGGAAGCCCGTTCGCCGCACCCGAATAGGCGCCCGATCTCGCTTCGACGGTGAAACTCCCGCTTCCCGAAACCGCGGAAAGCTCGACCGGCGAATAAACACCGCCGGCGCCGACCGGAAACCGGAAAACGCCGTTCCCCGAAACGCAGCGTGTGAGCGGAGATACGAAAAAAGAAGATGCGCTGCCGCCGGCTATCGCCGCCGCCCGGCAATCGCTGACGACGAAACTCGAAACTCCCGAGACCAATCCCGCGCCGAGATACAGATTTCCGTTGACCGTGACCGAAGACAGCCCCGACAGAGATTCACCATTAAGATTCAGGTCGCCGTTGACGATCAGCGTCCCGGCGCCGGCGATGTTGCCGTTTGAAAGATCGAGACGGCCGTTGACGGTCAAAGTCCGGCTGGCGGCGATCGTCACGGTACGCGAACCGCTCACGATCAGGCTGGTTAGCGTTACGTTCCCCGACGCGATCAGCGCGTCGTTGTTGGATATGGTCACACCGGTTCCGGCCCCAGGCAAGGTTCCGTCGGACCAGTTCGAGGCCGCGTGCCAGTCAGTAGTCGAACCAAGCCAGCGGTTGTTTCGCCAGCGGGCGAAAAACGGCGACACGTTGCATCCGGCGACCGCGAAATTTCCGGCGGCATAGATCTCGCCGCCGGCCGCCGCGACCTGCGTCCCGCTTCCATTCAAACCGGCTCCGAGCGGCGACCACGCGGAGCCGTTCCATTTCGCGGCACGGTTCGCGGGAATTCCGCCGGCGACCGTGAAATCGCCGACTGCGATAAGATCCGTTCCCGACATCGCCAACCGTACCAGGTTCGAATTACCTGGCAGTCCCGAACCGAGTGCCGACCAACTCGCGCCGTTCCATTTCGCGACGCGGGCCGCGGACAATCCGCCGACCGACGTAAACCCGCCGGATACATATACGTCCGATCCCGAAACCGCGATCGAATCCACTCCGCCGCCTGTCATTCCGGTCCCGAGAGGCGTCCACGCCGATCCCTCGTATTTCAGGAAATAATTGGGCCCGTCAAGCGTCGTGTAACCGGCGCCGACATACACACTGTTCCCAGCGACCGCGATCGCAGTGACAGAGTTCGGAATGATCGCCGAGTTCAGACCGCTCCAGGACGATCCGTTCCATTTGGCGACCCGGTTCGCGGCGTTTCCCCCGGCCGTCGTGAAACCGCCACCGACGTAGATGTCCTCGCCCGAAACGGCGATCGCATAAACGGGTCCGCCGACGCCTGGACCAAGCGCCGACCAGCTTGCGCCGTTCCATTTGGCAATGTTGCTCACGGTGACGCCGCCGGCGTTTGTGAATGTACCTCCGACGTAAAGATCGTTTCCGGAAACGGCGATCGCTGAAACGGTACCGTTGGTTCCGGTCCCGAGTGCCAACCAGTTCGATCCGTTCCATTTCGCGATGTTGTTGGCCGGAACGCCTCCGGCCGTTGTAAATGCGCCGCCAACGTAGACATCGGTTCCGGCCGGCGCGATTGCGGAGGGCGTTGACTCAAGGCCCGTTCCCGGAAACGCGGACCACGTGCCGGAATTCCAGGTCGCGATGCTTTTGGCCTGCAATCCGCCGGCGGTCGCGAAATCACCGCCGACGAAAACGGTGCTTCCGGCGGCCGCAATGCCGTTGACCTGGCTCGCCGACCCGCCCGTTCCGCTTCCGAGGGCATTCCATTGGACGCCGTCCCAGCGCGCGATGCGGGCGATGCTTGATGATCCGCCGGCGCTCGCGAATGCGCCGCCAACATAGACGTCGTTGCCGGAAACCGTGATCGCCGAGACCGGCGGCAAGCCTATTGGCGCGTCGCCGATCCCGGTTCCGAGCGCGGTCCATATGGATCCGTTCCATTTGGCGATATTGTTGCCGCCGGGAACGCCTGAGCTGATCCCGCCGCCGACGTAAAGATCGGTCCCGACGATCTGCAGAGCCTGCACGTATCCAAAAACCCCGGCTCCGAGAGGCGACCAAGTTGCTCCGTCCCATTTCGCGACGCGACTCGCCGCGACGCCGTCTGCTGTCGAAAACCGGCCTCCGGCATAAACCGTGTTTCCGGAAACGGCAATCGCGAGGACGTCCGAGTCGGCTCCTGATCCTAGTCCGTTCCATGCCGAACCGTCCCACCGAGCGATGTGTAACGAAGACCCGGCACCCGTTGTAAACGTCCCGCCGGCGTAGACATCGGTCCCAGATGCGGCGAGCGCGTAAACCGCCTCGAAACCGGTTCCAAGTCCGCTTCCGAGCGCAGACCAGGAGCTGCCGTTCCATTTGGCAACCTTGTTCGCCGCGACTCCGCCGGCCGAAGTGAATCCGCCGCCAACGTAGACGTCGGTGCCCGAGACCGCAATAGCGAGAATGTTTCCGCCGGAGATGCCGGATCCTAACGCAGTCCAGGTGGTTCCGTTCCATTTTGCGATCCGGTTCGCGGCGACACCGTTGACCACGGAGAAACTGCCGGCGATGTAAACGTTTCCGGCGCCATCGGACACGATACTACGCACGGAGCCGTCAGTGCCGGTGATTGAGAAAGCGCTGTCCCAGCCGTCGTTGCAAACGCCGCCAGCACCCGCGGCCGGACTTGAAAACTGAGACTGGCTTTCCGCGTTAGCCGACCTCAGGTTTAAGCCAGCCGCCACCGAAATCGCGACGATCACGCCATACATCATGAAATGTTTTTTCTTCATATGTCCACGTTAGAGTCTTACCGGCGAATATATGCCCAAACCGAGCAGAGGTCAATTGATCGGTATGTATGGATTTCCAGTTTTGAATCGAATGGAATTTCGGTTAATCTTTTCGAAACGAGGAGAACAATATGGAACGCAAGACCGCAGACGAGTACCCGCAGGAGTTGTTGGATCTTTTTCACGAATATCAGCACGGCGATATGGATCGCCGGTCATTTCTGAACAGTTTGACCAAGTTCGCCGTCGGCGGACTGACGGCCGCGGCGATCTTTGAGAGCCTGACGCCGAATTTCGCCTGGGCACAGACGGTTCCGAAGGACGACAAAACCCTCAAATTGAGTTACGAAACTGTCCCGTCGCCGAACGGCAACGGCTCGGTCAAGGGCTACCTGGCGAAGCCGGCGAAAGGGAAGAAGTTCCGCGCCGTGCTCGTGATCCACGAAAACCGCGGGCTCAATCCATATATCGAGGACGTCGCGCGAAGATTCGCCAAGGCCGGCTATATGGCGTTCGCTCCGGATGGTCTGACGTCGGTCGGCGGCTATCCCGGCGACGAGCAGAAAGGCGTGGCGGCGTTCCGCACGGTCGACGGCAAGAAGATGACTGAGGATTTTGTCGCCTCGGCGCTGTGGCTCAAGGCGCGGCCCGACAGCAAGAAGAAACTCGGGGCCGTCGGTTTCTGTTTCGGCGGCGGAATGGTCAATCAGTTGGCGGTGCGTTTAGGCAAGGATCTCAATGCCGGCGTTGCGTTTTACGGCCGCCAGGCCGGCGTCGCGGACGTCCCGAAGATCGAGGCCGCGCTTTTGTTCAACTATGCCGGCAACGACCAGGGCATCAATGCCGGCATCGAGGCCTACGAGAAGGCGCTCAAAGAGAACAAGAAGACTTACGAGAGCTACACTTACGAAGGCAAACAGCACGGATTTCACAACGACACGACGCCGCGCTACGACGCCGAAGCCGCGAAACTTGCCTGGGAAAGGACGCTCGATTGGTTCAAGAAGCATTTGAAGTGACCGGGCGAAACCGTCGGGCCGCCCGTGAACTGGACGCTCCCGGGCAAGAATTCTTACGCTAGCTGACGACAGCGTTGGATTTATGGTAGAGGAAATTCAAAACGCGGGCGGTGGCCGACTTTCGGTGTTGGCCGTATTCGCTACCATACTGGCAATGATGTTGGGCTCTGCGCTTTCTGTCTATGGGTGTACGTGCGGGCGCGCGTCAACCTGCGAACGGTTCAATTTTTACACGACGATTTTCGTCGGAAAGGCGATCGGTGTTGAAAAGTCGAACAAGGGATCGTTCAAGACTGAAACCACGCTATTCGAGGTAAAGGAAGTCCTGTCGGGCGAGAATGCCGAGTCAATACGCGTTCAAAACAAGAGTGGATTCTCCTGTGACGCGGAATTCACCATCGGCGAAATTTACCTGGTCTTTGCCGGCGGCGACAAAAAGTCAGGATTCGGGACCGGATTCTGTGAAGGGAATCTGCCGTTCGAGTTCGCCGGTGAACAAATCCTTGAATTGCGGAGACTCTCGCGATCGGGAGCTGAAGGTCGAGTGGCGGGCACGGTTCTCGCCGAGTCTGCAAACCGAATGAGGGAAGAGCGCGCGCCGGTCAAACGGCGATTTTTCGATCAGACAGATCCCCGCGGGAAGATACACGCTCAGCATTAACTACAATTCGAATCCCGATCCCGAGAGTCCTTTCCCGACGACGTTTTATCCTGGCGGCGGTGAACGCTCTGAGGCGAAAATTCTTGAGATCGGAGTCGGAAGCAGGATCGAAGGAATCGTTTGGCGTTTGCCTCCGAAGATCTCGGAAATAGCGATCGAGGGCCAGGTATTGTGGGAAAACGGGGCACCCGCTGCCGGCGTTGAGATCAAGCTCTTCGATCAGGCGTTTCCGGGAGTTTATGCCGGGTGTTACCTGATGGAAATCAGGAAGAAGTCCGCTGACGTTGATTCGCCCGTCAGATCCACGTCGCTGCGTTTCACAGGCTCTGTCTGCGACCTCAAAAGTAATTCTGACGGACGCTTCCGGTTGAGCGCATTTTCAGGGCGAACCTATCGACTTAAGGCCTCGGCTACGAAGACACTCGACGGTCAACAGATCGAATTCGCGGGCGAGTCCGAGGCCTTTTCACTCATCGATCCGCCGCCGAGCATCAAACTCGTTTTAAGAAAAAAATGACTCTTGCAAGATATTCTGAATCCGCCTTTCGTTCAACTTTCTTCGCATCATCTCATCAATGATCAACGCTTCCTGCAAGATGCCGTTCACGGTTTCCGAATATAGATCGCCGATGCTGAAGAGTTCGAGATATCGGATGTGTTTCAAAGTCCCGTTTTCATCAAGCAAAACGCCCGGACGCAGTGAGAGTTTGTAACCGAAGGAAAATCCGAGGGTGATGTGATCCGGATGACGGTTCAGGTAGCAGATATTACGGTTGAGAGTGTAGAAAGGCAACCGCCATTTGATGCCGCAGGTCGCAAAAGGCGGCAAATTCTCCTGCAAGAATCGATGCGCTTCGATCAAAAGCTCCCTCACTTCCGAGGGATGCGTTTCCTCAAAATACTCCAAAATCGTTGCGGGCCTTGATTTCGTCACTTTTGGTCACTTTGTTTCGGCCCGTGCCTTTGCCAGCGCTTGACGGCTTTCATCGCGAAACGGTAATGGCTCGCGGTGTTCGCGCCGAGATACGTTTTCAGCGCAGACTTTCCGGTCCAACTGAAATGGCCGGGTTCGAAAAGCTGAGCGGGCGTGAGAGACTCGGCGATGTTCAGGATCCGTTCATAACCCGAATCAAAATCGGCACGAACCGCCGACAGTGACCGCGATCGGTGCTTCTCCCGGATCAAACGGTTAAGTCGCGGCATTTCGCTCCATTTGAATCCGGGCGCGGGCATCTCGGGTTTCACCCCGTTCAGGCCGTCGTCGTACCAACGAAGGAACATAAACTGCCATTCCGCAAGGTGAGCGACGAGGTCGTTCAGATTCCACCCGTCGCCCCAGACTCCGGGCTCGTTCCAAAGCGAATCGGGAATCTCGGCGAGCCGCGCCCACAACGAAGCGTGCTCGGTTCGAATGTCATCGATCAATTCGTGTTTCGATTCGTATTTCATTGAGTTCGGTCGTCAGTTCTCGGAAACGGAACTTGGATGTCTCGTAGGCGCATTTTCGGAATCTGGGCGGGTAGAAGGCCGCCTCTTTTTATACCAGTCCCTCAGGTTTGCCTGTAACTGCAAGCGGTTCTCGCGCTTGGCGACATAGCGATGATACGCAAAAACGCCTTCCGTTTGGTATTCCTTCTGCACGTAAGCCGGCAGCAACTCGATAAAATCCAGATTCGAAATGCGACTTAAGACGAAATAAGCAACATCACCGATTCGTGTGTCTGTCGGCCCCGGAATTCCTCGAGGATCCGCCATCGGCGTTGAGTCCGCGACCTTTTCGATCAAACAGGGAAGCACGGCCTCGCCCGCGTCGATAACATCTCGGTAGGCTGAATCCTCAATCGGTTGGTCCTCTTTCAGTGGAATCTTCTTGATGTCCGCGACGCGGGAACATAAGATCTTTGGGTCCGGAACCGGTGCTCTATCGGCGACAGTCAACTGTGCGGGGCGATTATCGGTGACCCGAGATTGGATCGCCGAACTGCAAGCCGTTACCGCCAAGAATGCACTGAGCAAAACGATTGCCTTCCAACTTTTCATCATCACCATATCGTCTTCCCGATGTTTTCGGACCGGCGTTTCACGCTGCCCGTCCGGCCTCCCGGAGTACATAGAGCGCATCGACGGTCACAAACGGATTGCCCTTTCTTTTGTGACGGGTTCCCCAGTCCGCGTATGTCCCGCGGCTCACGATTCGGTCGGCCTTCTTTACGTTGGTCCACTCGACCGGGAACGTGCCGTCAGGGAGGCGCTTGCTTTCGAGAAGATCGAGGGCTTCCTTGCATCGCGGGTCGCGGACCATACCAATCTCCGCCATCACCACGAGCACGCCCAGCACGTCGTAGAAGCGGATGGGATAGTGGATTCGGTCGACAGGGCCGCCCCACTCGGGTTTGATGAGCGCTCCGTCGCGTTTTCGCCAGAGAAGACGCCGGTCGAGCAGGAACTCGGATGCGCGCTGCGCGGCCTTCAGCGCGCGCGCATCTCCCGTGGCGCGATGCCATTGAGCGAGTCCCCGGAGCGGCAGAAGCGTCTCCTGCACGGAGGATGTTCGCGCCACCGGTCGCTTGTCGCAGTTCCATCCGCCGTCGGGCCACTGAAACTCGACCAAGCGATCAACGAGAACGGGCACGCGCTCGTCATCGACGATGCCGAGTACAATTTGCGACCAGATGGTGTTGCCTTCCATCGAGGCGCAGCGCCGCGGTCGCCGCGGCTGATCGGGGAAAAACGCGGTCATCGGCGGCTTCAGGAACGCCGGCGCGAACATCCAGTCCATTACGCGCCGACGCAGGGGAAGGAGCCTCTCGTCGCCCGCAGGAAACCCGATTTCCGCCAGCGAATACAGCGTCCAGTGCGGCCCCTGCCACTTGCGATAAGGATTGAAACGCTCGCCGTTCAGTGCAAGGAGGAGACGCTTCGCCATCTTCGACGAGCCGACCTCACGCCCCAACGTGCTCATCGCCCGCGAGCTTTCGGGCTCGCCGGCCAGAAGCCGCCGAGCCCGGTAAGCGACGACCGGGTTCTCGTGCGTGCAAAGTGAATCCGTCAGGGTCATACGATGGAGCCAAAGTCCGGCTTTATCGGGCACGGAAATTACTGCTGTCCGATGCGCCGAATCATTGCCGGGATTTCGGGCATAGCCGACTGTTTTCTGCAGGCCGTTTCCGGTTAGGAAGGAGCCCGACTCTGAACGAGTTTTGTCCGAGCTTCGCCTGTCTTCCCGCTGGATCATTTCGTCGAGGTTCCATATGCGGCCCGTTTGTCGACATTGACCAGCTTGATGGTAAAATCCGTATCCGTCGCGTTGGAGAATCTTACGCCCATGGATCGGCAAAGGCGCTCGTTACCATTACCGTTTCAATCTACAGGAGTTTGCGTTTGCTCAATAGACTCCGAGTGGTCTACTACTTGCTCCTGAATCGAAGGAAGCAAGAACTCCTTGATGGCGTCCGTTACGTTTCCCAGAGTGAGGTCGAGATTCAGCCTATTCTTTCGCAAAAACGCGTGCCACTGCAGTTTCTTCGACTCATCTTCTGTGAATCTGTGAGTAAAGGCAACCGGCGTGTCGACGGGAATCGCCGTTTTCCGTCTCTCGAACGTCTTGCGGATCGCTTCTTCCAAGACTGCGTTGTTAAAATCCAAGTTCGTGGAAAGTAACCAAATGTCATAGAAGTCCTTCATCCGGGTGTTAGCCATATCGAGGACTACGATTGCATGAAATTTTTCCGCGATCGCACTTTCGGGGCTATAACCCCAAAGCAGTGGTTGTCCGAAATCGAGCAGCTGAGGCAATTCAATCTCAACCGGACCCGGCACAACGGCGTCTCCGAAACCAACATCGATCTGCAGTTGCAATTTGATTTTACCGAGTAGCCCATTCGCAGTGGCGCGGGTTCCTTGGTAAGCGTCGGATTTCCTAATCACTTTCGTCTCCAAGCTTTTCGGATCGAAAACAACGCCATCTTCCACTTCGATGGCAAAGCACTCCTCAAGAATGCTCGTCAGATTGTCAGTATTGTTCTCCGTCATTCCCAGTAGGTCGATGTCCATAGTTGGGCGAGCGGCGGGAGCGTTCCAAACTCGCAACATCTGCGCGCCCTTCAAAACGAACGCCGTCCTATGATTCGTTTTGCCAAGTCGGTAAAGAAAACGCTCGATCGCGAAATGCTGCAACAGTTCGTTGAGCGGCCGATTGTCGCGACGCGCAAGATTTAGTAACCGCTGATGTATCGAGGCGGCGAGATTCGTCTTTGTCATTAAGTTGCCTCCAGGTATGGGCGAATTACATTTTCAACCCGGCAGATTCTCGAAAAGTCCATAATCTTACTTCGAGAACCACCTTTCCGAATACATTGTCGGAGCGCGTCAATTGCGACATCGAGACCGATTCGGTTCCGGAACTTGAAACAATCGGCAACGGTTTTTTCCTTCGAGTAGATCTTGATGGGATTGCCGCCCATTTGGAGCTCTTCAACTCCCGCGGAATAGCTATCGCTTGAAAAATGGAACACCCGCGTTGGCGGAAAATCGACTTTGGGCTTTTCTTTGCCGGTCGGTATCGCAAGGTAAACCTCGTGCGGGATTTCGGAGGTTATCTCGTGAAACGAAAGCGCCGAAACCAGACAGACGACCCCATTCGGAACCCGAATCGCCGCGGTCGCGAGGTCGCTGTTCGCAAGCAGAGCTATATCTGCGAGCCGATAAACGCCGCGACTCAGTTGAATAACCCGACCGCTTTCGCGCATCTGGTAAAGAGTTCTCGGATGGATCCCGAGCCGAAGGATCTGCGATGTACGAAGCGTTCCGCCATTTGCGCGGAAGATCTCGGATGCCTTGGTTTGCGACGCGCTTTCCATATGGATAAAATCCCCTAACGAGATTAACATCTATTAGGGATTCTATCCAACCAATAATTGAGGGTTCTGACGCCTTTATTTCAATGATTGGAAGTTGTAATAAAAACATAGAATGCTTTCTTCCAAGAAGTAGACATGATTATGGCTCTAATCTCCCCAGGGCTATTTCCTCACAACCGAGATCGTCATCGACGACGGATATTGTTTTGAATGATGGACCGCGTTGTTGGCGATGACGCCTTTTGTTTCGTCGTAGTTGCGGCCGCCGGTGTTCAGATTGCGGTCGAATCTCGGGAAGTTGCTCGACGAGATCTCGATCCGGATGCGGTGGCCGGCGGCGAAATAGTTGCTGGTCGTCATCGGCTGGAACGTGAACTTGTAAACCTTGCCGGATTCCATCCAGACTTCGGGTTTGTCGTAGCCGTTTCGGTAGCGCAACCGCTGGATCGTCTCGTCGAGGTTCCAGGCGCGGCCCTCGGCGTCGACGTCGATCAGCTTGACCGTGAAATCCGTGTCCTTCGCGTCCGACGAAACATAGAGCGTGACGTCAATCGGGCCGCTCAGTTCGATCCCTTCTTTGAGCGGTTCCGTGCTGTAAACCAGAATATCCGGGCGCTCTTCCATCTTGCGCTGGTCGAACGATCCGCCCCGGACGGCGTTTCCGGTGCAGCAAACATTGCCGCCAAATGACGGGACGGGGTTCATCGGATCATATGTGAAACGGTCGGGATTGTCGGATTCCGGCGGACTTGTTTGCAGAACCCCGTCGCCGTTCAGCGAATTTGCCTTGCCGCCGCTCGATAGATAAAACGTCTCGGATTTCGCGCCCGCCGGCGGCCAAGATTCGGACGTCTGCCATTTGTTCGAGCCCATCGTGTAGTATCGAACCTTCGGCATTTTCTGCAGAATCCCGTTTTCTTCGCCCTTCAGGAAATGATCGAACCAGCCGTAGGTCAATT
This sequence comes from Acidobacteriota bacterium, assembly GCA_016715115.1. Lineage (NCBI taxonomy): Bacteria > Pseudomonadati > Acidobacteriota > Acidobacteriota bacterium. The sequence goes on along the minus strand of JADKBM010000001.1, from coordinate 358,915 downwards.
CGCTGTAATTCAGCCGGGCGTCACCCATCGACCGTTCGCCGACGACAGTATCTTCGGTTGCGCGCGTGTAGCCGCAGTGGAGCGTCGGGGCGATCACCGCGTATTGCTTGTCGGCGATGTCGGGCCGTGCAGTTTTGCGGACGTGATTGTACGCCGCGAGGTTTGGCCCCGTCGAGACGTCGTACCACGACATAAACCAAAATCCGGGGACGTTGATCTTCATATTGTCGTGCCACAGCCCGCCTTTGTACCACGCCGGATCGTTCGGTGTCCGCCGGACCATCGCGCCGCCCGTTGGCACGGGCATTTCGTCGGCGAAGATTCCGCGCGGCCCGTCGACGGCTTTGAGGATGTCCATCACCGGAAGATGCCGCAGAGCCTTCGACCAATCGACCGGCGGCAATTGCTGTCCGAGGTCAAACGATTTCGATGCGCGGATCAACTCTTCCTGCGTCAGATTCGCAGGGAACATCGGCCGGATCTGATTCTGCTCGCCGTAGAGCCAGGCGATGAACAGCATCTGGATCGCGCCGCCGCGGTACCAGTTGCCTTGCTCGTAGTACGGTCCGACGCGTCCGACGCCGGCGCCGAAACCTTGCGGGATCATCGCCGCGAACGCCGGATTTCCCTGTGATGCGACCGCCATTTGCCATTCCGCGGTTGACGAACAGCCGATCGCGCCGACCTTGCCGTTCGACCAAGGGCGCGACGATAGCCACTTGAGCGCGTCTTCGCCGTCGGTCGTCGGCGCGCCGAGAATGTCGTAATTTCCTTCGGAGAAAAAATGGCCGCGTTCGTTCATCACGACGTAAGCGTAGCCGCGCTTGACCGCGTCGAGCGGCGTCGACATATCGCGCGGAGCGCCGAGCCTTACGTCCCAGAAGTTGAAGTTGTAGGGGGTGCGCGACCAGATGATCGGGTACTTCTTCGTCGCGTCCTTCGGGCGGTAAATGTCCGCCGCCACGCGGACGCCGTCGCGCATCGCGATCATCACTTTGCGTTCGACGATCGCGACCGACAGCAGTTCATTCTCGACCGCATTCCGCTTCGCGATCAGTTCCGGATCCTGCTGCGCGCGGGGTTGCGCGAAAACGCCGGTAATCAAAATACTCAAAAGCAGCGCCGCGAACGAGAAAGGTCTCAATGCCGATGATTTCATTTTTCCATACTCAGTCAAGTTTTGCTTTTCGGCAAGTGCCGCCGAACGCGTACCGAACGAAAAAAGAACTTGCGACAAGATCGAATTCTATGTAAGATTAGCTAGCCTAGCTAAAGATAGGAGGATGCCCCAATGAAGAATGTATCGACATTTGATGCGAAAAATCGACTGAGTGCTTTGATAGCCGCCGCCGTCGAAGGCGAACCGCAACTGATCACCAAGAACGGCGTCGAAACCGCCGTGCTGATCTCGTATCAGGATTACCTGCGATTGACGGCAAGAGCGGAACCCTTTGTAGATTTTCTTTTGAACAGTCCGCTCCGGAACTCGGGGATCGATCTCGAACGCTCGAAAGCGGGTTCCGGACGCGAAACACTGGAGTTCGACTGATGAGTTTCCTTCTCGACACCTGCATCTTCTCGGAATTCCGAAAGCGGACGCCGGAAGCGAAAGTAGTGCGGTGGCTTTCAGGCCAGCTTGAGGACCGGCTCTATTTGAGCGTCGTCACTCTCGGCGAAATCCAAAAGGGCATTTCGAGACTCGAGTCGTCCAGGAAACGAGCGGAACTCGAAACCTGGTTTCAAGCGCTCATCGTCCGCTATCACGGACGCATCCTTGGAATCGGGACCGAAGAAATGCTCGTTTGGGGCGAAACAACTTCGCGGCTCGAGTTGAAAGGACTCGTTCTGCCGTTTATGGATTCGCTGATCGCCGCGACCGCAATCGCAAATAACCTCATTCTGGTAACCCGCAACGTAGGCGATTTCAAAGAAACCGGGGTTGAGATTCTAAATCCCTGGATCTAGAATCGTCTCGATCGATATCGACGTTGGTTATTCGACCGGAACCCTTCTCAACTCCAGCTTCTGAATCCCTTTCGCGCTCATCGGAAGCGCGCCTTTGACGGCCGGTTTGTCTTCGACGGTCAGGATCTCTTGCTCCAAGACCTCGCCGCGCAGGCGGGTTGTCGAAACGATCAACAGATTATCGTATTTGAAGGGAATGACCAGCGAATCGCCGATGATCCGCGCCGCCAGTCTGATGCCGTTGCCCTCGTCGAGATAAAGATCGTCGGCGCCTGTGCCGCGGCAGAGTTTGTAATCCTTGACCTGTTTGACGATGCCGAGTTCGAGATACGTCGTCTTCCATATCCCGCAGGTGTTGTCCTTGACGGGAACCGCGCCGATCTCCATTTCAACCTCGACCGCGGAAGCATCGGGTTTTGCAGGCAAATTCTTCAGCGTACCTCTCCATTTTCCTTCCCAGCCGGCGATCGCGGGCTTCGGTTCCGGTGTCTTCTTGAGGACGTTTTTGTCGTACCAGCCGAGATAGCGCTCGTATCGGTCGCGGACGTAGCTCGGCCGCTGAATTCCGTGATTCTCATTCGGATAGATGATCAACTGCGTGTCGATGCCGAGGCTTTTCAAGGCCTGATACATTTGCTCGCTGCCCGAGATCGGAACGTTGAAATCCTTCTCGCCGCCAAGAAAGAGGGTCGGCGTCTTGATCCGGTCGGCTTTCAGAAGCGGATACGAGAGTTTTTGATACGTTTCCCAAGACTTCGGATCCCAAGGCGGTCCGATCTCGTAATCGTACTGGATAATGTACTGGTCCGTGCCGTAGAAAGATACGGTAAATGCCGTTCCCGCCCCGCTCGTCGCACCCTTGAAACGGTTGTCGCTGGCGATCAGATAATTGGTCAGGATGCCGCCGTAGCTCCAGCCGCCGACTCCAAGTCTTTCGGGATCGGCGACGCCCATCGCGATCGCGTGATCGACGCCCGCGAGCAGATCCTGCACCTCGAAGTTCCCCCAATCGGCCCAGATCGCCCGCGAGAATTTCTGTCCGCGTCCTGAGCTTCCGCGGTAATTGACCGCGAGTACGGCGTAGCCGTTGGCCGCGAAAAAGTGGCGCTCGGAACTCCACGAATGCTGGTCCTGCGCGTTCGGTCCGCCGTGGATCCTGAGCAGCAGCGGAACTTTTGTCCCTTTCACGTAGCCCGCCGGATAGGTCAGCAGTCCGCCGACGCTGGTGCCGTCCTTGCTCTTGAAGTTGACCTCTTCGGTCGGCGGCAGTTCCAATCGATTGAAAAGATCATCGTTCTGGCGCGTCAATCGGCGAAGCTTGCCGTTTTCGAGCACGTGAACTTCGTTCGGCGCGTTGTCGCCGCCGGAAAGAAGCGCGATGCGTCCCCTGGCTTCGGTCCAGCCGCCGGCGACGACCGGCGGTGTGAGCATTTTTTCGACGTTTCCGCCGGCGATCGCGAGTTTCGCCGGATAGACCGAACGGTCGTCGGTCACGAAGAACGAGATCAATTTGCCGTCCGCGCTCCACAACGGGTCCGAAACTCCGCGGTCGAGATCGAGCGCGGCTTTCGGACGAACCGGAGCGGCGCTGCCGTCGGAGGCGACTATCGTCAGATAATTCATCCCGTAGGCGCCGTATTTCTTCTCATCGGTTTCGAGAAACGCAAGCCATTTGCCGTCAGGGCTCCATTCGGGGCCGCGTGAGCCGACGCTCGAATCCGGCGTAACCTGTTTCTCGGTCGCACCCGGTTTGGCTTCGGCGACATAGATCCGGAACGAAGGTTCGCGGTCCGGGTCGGGTGCGCGGTTCGATGTGAAGGCGATCCGCGTTCCATCCGGCGACCAGGCCGGCGCGCCCTCGTCGGATTTACCCTTGGTCAGACGGTCGAGCCGCTTCGTCGCGATGTCGTAAATGTAAACATAACTCTTTCGGTCCGAGCGCAAGTAACCCTGGCCGTCCTGCTTGAACTTGTAACGATCGATGACGATCGGCTTCGGCGCCTTCGGATTCGCCGGATCGGCCGGCGCGTCCGCTTCAGGATCAGGGTCGCCGATGACCATCGCGAAGCGTTTTGAATCGGGCGACCATTCGTAGCCTTGAAGCCGGCCCTTCGTTTCGGTCAGTTGCCGCGCTTCGCCGCCGGCGAGATCAAGCAGCCAGACCTGACTGCCTTTGTTCGGGCCGGGCCGCGATGAGACGAAAGAAAGATACTTTCCATCCGGGCTCCAGCGCGGCGACGCTTCGTTGTCGGTCGCCGTAAAAGTTATCCTGCGATCCGTCTTGCCGTCGTAGCTGACGATCCAAACATCCGAATTCGACTTGTCCGCCTTGGTATCGATCGTCGAAACAACGTAGGCGATCCACTCGCCGTCCGGCGAGATCTGCGGATCGCTGACATTTTTGATCTTGAAAAGGTCGTCGAGTACGAGCGGACGGCGAACGGTTTGCGCCGGAAGAAGCGCCGCCAAAGACAAGAACAATGCGGCGAGTGATAACGATTTTCTGATTGTCATGGTTTAAGGGGTCCTCGCGATGGCCCGGATCCGTTTCCGGGAGCAAGCGATGCGATCGGAAATTCCCGGTCGCGAAACGAAGGATGCAAAGCCTGATACTCGCGCAAAATCTCTGCACTCGCCGTAACAGGTCGGCGAAACGCAGGTCCGGCGAAAATTGCTGACGTCAGTTCACGGCCGCTGAGGTCCGCGCTCGGTCGAAAGCGAATTCCGCTGCCCGCAGCCGCGTTCTGTCTCCGAGTGGCAAGCGTTCAAACGGTCGCCGACAAAATTCTTGACGAGATTCGCCGCCTGAAACGCGGCGTATCCCACGAGAACGCAGAGCATCAAAGTTATCGCTGAAAGTACAGTCGTTTTTCTCATCGGTCGCCGGGTCTCCTCGGTGTGCTTCGTCGTATCTATCAAACGAATTAAGACGTTATGAACGGGTCGGAAACCGAACGGCAACAAATGGTCGATTCGAGTATGATTCGCCAACATAGTACTACTCATCTTTACCGGCGGTCAACAGTTTTGCGGGGTGATCATCCTAAGGCGAAGAAACCGCCGATTGCCGGCGAGTCAAGCCGTCCGTTTGGAGCCGCACGTTTTGCGCGCGGCTGTCGGCCGATTCGGCGCAATATCTTTGACTTTGATATCGATAGGACCTAACATCGTTCGAAAACGCTTTCCCGTTCAATTGCTTTTCTGCACGGCCGTCGACGGCGCCGGCCAACGGAGATCTTCGATATGAGAATCGCTAATACACTATTGCCGGCGGCGCTTTCGGTTATGACTTCGATCGGCTGCGGTCCTGCGGCCGTCGAGAGCAACCGATCCGACGATTCGAACCGCGCCGTTAACGTAAACGGGAACGCGAATCCGTTGAAAACAACTGTTGAGAAAAACGCCGACCCCGAGTTTTCGAAATCGCAAAAGGCAAAAGCATTGGAACCCCGGAACGCACCGGTCGGTATGAACCCGAAAGGACTCGAGGTCGCTCCGGAACTCGCCTCCAACGGAGTGATCAAGCCAAAGGCGAAACTCGCCGAGATGGTCGCCGGAGGTTATCGCCTGCCGATGGATTTTTCGGACCTCGCCGAAAAACTCCAAAACGGCGAACTTGCGGAACTTGCGGAAGCGACCAAAGATTATGTGTTCGCCGACATCGGCGCGAGCGAGGATCCGTTTACATCGTTCACCTTCGAAGGCGGATCCGTTGCGCTGGCTTCCGACTCTCCGAAGTACCGAACGCTCGAAAAGCTCGCCAGCGATTTTGGCGGAACCAAATACGACCTGACCAAATCGCAGGACCGGAAAGCCGTCAGGACCAGACTGCTCAGGCTCGTCAACCCGGAAACAAAGAAGACCGTCGAGGAAGTCGCGGCGGCATATCAGAAACAGTTCGCCAGACCGCTTTTGCTGGGAGCGGCGACCTATTCGATGGACTACCAGATCGATCTGAACAAGGTCAGCGCGACGTCGTTCAAGGTAATGGGGAAGGACTCCCTTCCGCCAAGGCTTTCCGGCTGTGTTTTCTTTATCGAACGCAAGCATCTGACGGCTGAGGAACAGAATTTCATCATCGGAAAACTTGCCGAACTTGAGCGGAACGAAAAGCTTGACGCGTTAGTCATTTACGGAGATCAGGTCGGGTTTTACAGTTTCGTTTATTCCGACGGGCGACCGCCGAAGGTCGATCCGGAATCCGAATAGAGGAGTTTTTGTTTTCCGGCCGTATTCGGGCGGTTCATTTCAAACTGCGACATCGCGCAATGGCAAAAAGAAAGATCACGAAGACGAGCGCTCCGGAGGCCGCGGAAAAGGACTCGGAACGTGAGCACGCCCGCGGTCCTGTTTTGACCGCAAACTACTATGTTTGGGCCGGTCTCACCGTCGTTTGCGTGGTGATTTACGCTCAAACCGTCGGTTTCGATTTCATCAATCTCGACGATGATGTCTATATTTACGAAAATCCGTTCGTCTCGGGCGGGTTCAGTCTTACAAATCTAAAATGGGCGCTGACGGCGTTTCACGTCGCCAACTGGCATCCGCTGACTTGGATCTCGCACCAGATCGATACGAGTCTTTTCGGTGTCGAGCCGGCCGGGCATCACGCCGTAAACGTCATTTTTCACATTGTCAATTCGATCCTGCTCTTCGTCGTCGTCAACAAACTGACCAAGGCTTTTTGGAAAAGCGCGGTCGTCGCCGCGATCTTCGCGGTCCATCCGGCGCACGTCGAATCGGTCGCGTGGATCGCCGAGCGCAAAGACGTTCTTTCAACCCTGTTCTGGCTTTTGACGACCTGGTTCTATCTGAAATACGCACGGTCGGCCTCGGATGAGAAACGGTCGGGTCTTCTGTGGGCCGCCGTTTTATGTTTCGCGCTCGGCCTGGCGTCAAAACCGATGCTCGTGACGCTGCCGTTCACGCTCATCCTTCTCGATTACTGGGCGCTTGAGCGGTTCGACAAATGGACGCCGGACAGTTTGTTGCCGCTCGTCAAAGAGAAGATACCTTTTTTCGCCCTCAGCCTGGTTTCATCGATCATTACCGTCTTTGCCCAGAAAGCGGGCGGCGCGATTCAATCGATCGAGACGTTTCCGCTGGGCGACCGTGTTTTGAACGGCGTCGTCTCTTACGCGAAGTATGTCGCGATGTTCTTTTATCCCGCGAATCTGGGCGTTTGGTATCCGTTCGAGAGTGATTTCGGCGCCGCGCAGATCGCGGCGTCGATCGTGCTGCTCGTCGGTGTTACGGTGCTTTGCCTGTGGCAGCTCAGGGAAAGAAAGTATCTGTTCGTCGGTTGGTTTTGGTTTCTTGGGACGCTCGTTCCGGTCATCGGCATCCTGCAGGTCGGGCGACAGGCGCTCGCCGACCGGTATACATACGTCTCGTACGTTGGTCTGTCGATCCTGGTTGTGTGGATGGCCGCGGAGATCTTCGAGCGACTTCGGTTAAACAGGACCGTTGTCGCCGTCATCTGCGGCATTTGTCTGCTTGCCGCGACGGCGCTGTCGTTCCGTCAGGCGGCGTTCTGGAAAACGAGCGAAACGCTTTACACGCGGACCCTTTCGGTTACCGGGAACAATTATCTCGTCAAGAACAACTTCTGCAATTATCTCGAGAAAAAGAATCGCTTTGACGAGGCTGCCGCGCAATGCTCTTCGGCGATCGGCGAGAAACCCGAACTGCCCGACGCCTACAACACCCTTGGGACGGTTCAGATCAAGCAGAACAAACTTGCGGAGGCGAAGCTGAATTTTCAAAAGGCGGTCGAACTGAACCCGAAGTTCGTGCTTGCCTACGCAAACCTGGCGGTTGTCGAAACGAATCAAAGCAATTTCGACGCCGCCGCGGCGAATCTCAAAACAGCGGTCGAGATTGACAACGGCCAGTTTTTCGACGCGAACCGACTACTCGATGCTTACACGAGCCTCGCGGTGGCTGCGATCAAGCAAAAGAGCTACACGCATTCGGCGGAGTTTTTCAGGAAAGCTGCCGAGCTCGCGCCGAACAATGCCGATTTGCAACGCAATCTGGCGCTGTCGCTTCATATGACGGGCCGGTCGGCGGAAGGAATCGGAATTCTTGAGGAATTGATCAGAAAGAATCCGAACGTGCCCGAAGCATACAACACGCTCGGCCTGATCTATGCCGAGCAGAACCGGAAACAGGAAGCGGCCGCGCAATTTCAGAAAGCGCTACAGATCAACCCGAATTTCACTCCCGCGCAGAACAATCTGCGGCGGGTGCTGGGACAAAATTAAAGTTCACTGCGATCGGGGCGCGCCGACCGCTCTGCGGCCGTGCCTCCATACTCCGTGCGCGGTTCCGGATTGTTTTCAACCTTTCTTGGGCTTGAGTTTTTTGAGGAACGCGATGTCTTGGTTATCGGCGCGTCGGGCGGTTCGCGAGCAGTTTGTCGTGCTGAGGCCGGCGGCGTTCGAGCCGTATGCGTAAATCAAATAGGTATTGCCGACTTCGAATGTGTATCCGCACATCGAAGACTGTTCCTCCGTCGAGATCAGCACTTCGGCCGCGGTCTTGCCTTTCCAGTTCTCGGTGACTTTGATCTTGACGAGCAACCGGCCCTCGCTATTCGGATCGCGACTGATGTCGAGCACTTCACCGGAAAAGATCGCTGCACTCGCGCCAAAGGCTTGCTTGACCTGCGTTTTGAGCGGCTTGGGGCTCAACTGGCAACTGCAGGCTAACGCGGCGCGCGGCGAGATAAAGACCAGTCCGGTCATCATTAATGCAAAAATCAAAATTGTCTTCATATTGCTTTCCAGTTTCGCACTTGTTTCGGATCGCGTCCAGAAATCCGATGATAACCGGTTCCTCAAAACTGTTCCTCCGCTTTGAGAAACGGATTCCGCGTGGGAAACGGGTCATCGGAGTGCAAAAGGTGAAGTTCCCAGGAAGTCGCGCGAAGATTTGCCTCGGAAACGGTTCTGCAATAACCTAGTCGGACTATGAAAAGAATACTGTCGCTGCTCGTACTGATTGCCGTCCTTTTGCCCGTTTCCGGAGTATCGCAAAAGACGATGTCCGAGGCCGAGATCGTCGCGAAAGCCAAGAAGATCCACGCGGCTATCATCACGCTCGACACACATAACGATATCGATACGCGCAACTTTACGGATACCAGGAATTACACGCAGGATCTGCCGACGCAGGTCAATTTGCCCAAAATGATCGCCGGCGGCCTCGACGTGTCGTGGATGATCGTTTATACCGGACAGGGCGAACTCAACGACGCAGCCTACAAAAAGGCCTACGAGAACGCGATCGACAAATTCGACGCCATCGACCGTCTGACGCAGAAGATCGCGCCTGGCAAGATCGAACTTGCGCGAACATCGAAGGACGTCCGCCGGATCGTCAAGTCCGGAAAGCTGGTGGCGATGATCGGGATCGAGAACGGCTATCCGATCGGCAACGATCTTTCGCTGATCCGCAAGTTCGCCGAACGCGGCGCGCGTTATATGTCACTCGCGCACAACGGCCACAGCCAGTTGGCGGATTCGAACACCGGAGAGCGCGACGGAAAGTGGCTTCATAACGGGCTCAGCGAGCTCGGCAAAAAGGCGATCGGCGAGATGAACAAATGGGGAATTATGATCGATCTTTCACATCCCTCGAAGCAGGCGAATCTGCAGTCGATCGCGCTGTCGAAAGCTCCGGTCATCGCTTCCCACTCCGGTGCCCGCGCGTTGTGCGACCACAGCCGGAATCTCGACGACGAACAGCTCGAAGCGATCCGCAAAAACGGCGGTGTCGTGCAGGCCGTCGCTTTTCGCAGTTACGTTCACAAAGAGAAAAGCGAACTGCGTTCGAAACTGACGAACGAGATTATGCGCGAACTTGCCGTCGCCGAAGGAATCAAAATGATGGAACGCGCCGATGTGATGAAACTGCCTGAAGCCGACCGCAGCGCGTATATGGAGAAGATGGCGGCCTTTCGCGTCAAGGCGCGGCCGATCATCAACGCGCGTCTGAAGGACAAAGCCCCCGATGTCAACATCAAGGATTTTGTGGACCATATCGATTACCTGGTCAAAAAGATCGGGATCGACCACGTCGGGATCAGCTCGGACTTCGACGGCGGCGGTGGTGTCGAGGGGTTCGACGATGCTTCCGAAGCGCTCAACGTGACGATCGAACTCGTCCGCCGCGGCTACACGAAAAAACAGATCGGACAACTCTGGAGCGGCAATCTGCTCCGCGTCCTGGACGATGTCCAGAAGGTTGCCAAACGGCTTCAACGTGGGAAAGGGTAGAGAAGGGCAAAAGGGAAAAGGTAAAAGGGCAAAAGGAAAAGGGAAAAAGGGCAAAAGGGAAAAGGAAAAGGGCAACAGGGAAAAGGGAAAAAGGAAAAAGGAAAAGGGCAAAAGGGACTGAGTCCTTAAGGTGAGCGTGAGCGGGCGGGCAAGCACAGGCGAAGAACAAGCTAACGGTCACCGCGTTTTTGCATTCAGCGCAATTAGGCTAGAATTGTTCGTACTCCAGATCGTTCGAAAACATCAATGAAAATAGTTCTTGCTGACGACGGTGGTTCGTCCGAAAAATCATATAGCCAAAGCGTGGTTCGCGTCGGCCGCGATCAGGTTGATTGCCAGATTGTGTACGACAGCGCACGGTTCCCGATGGTATCCCGCAAGCACGCCGAAATTCGTTGGGAAGGCGGCCAATGGTATCTGTGCGACCTGAATTCGTCGTACGGAACCTACGCCAACGGCCAGCGTGTGTCGCAACCGCACCCGGTCGCGATCGGCGACAAACTTCAATTCGGTACGCAAGGTCCGACGCTGCGGGTCGTTTGGTTCGAGGTCTCCGCCGGGCCGATGAGCGCAACGCCGAGTCAGATTCAGCCGACGCCGGTTCCCGTGCCCGTTCAGGCCGCAAGCCAGACGCCGCCGCCGGTAACGACAACCGGGCGGGCGCAATTGGACTTCGTAAAATCAACGGTTCATTCGGCTCCGTATCCGATAACGAAACCGCAGATCTGGCTCGGCCGCGATCCGTCGTGCGACATCGTCTTCGAACCCGACGCCGTGATGGTTTCGCGCAAACACGCGCAGATCATCGAAAACAACGGCATCTATCTGCTGAACGACAATAACAGTTTCAACGGCACACTCGTCAATGACGTCCGGATTTCGGCGCAAACCCCCATATATCACAACGACGAGATCACGCTTGGATTGGGCGGGCCGATCGTGCGTTTCAATTCGCCGACGCGCCAGGCTCCGAAAGGCGCGAGTCTTGCCGGACAACGCGCGGTCGCGTCCGCCCAGGCCGGCGATCTATCGAATTTCGTCGAATCCGTCGGATCGAAAACGATCGTCGCGAAGGTTGGCGATCTGTCGCAAAAGGTCTCGCTCGCCGAAGCGAGCCAGCCGACGCTTCTGATGACGCTCAACTTCGCGGCGAAACAGGAACTGTCGATCGGCCGTGCAGAAAATTGCGACATCCGGCTCGACGGGCTGCAGATCTCGAATCACCACGCAAGATTGTTGCAGACCGGCTCGGGAATCGTCATCGAGGACCTCAATTCGACGAACGGCGTTTACGTCAACGGCACACGGATCTCGCGGCAGGGCGTCTTTCCGAATGACAACGTCCAGATCGGTTCGTTTCTGATCCAGGTCGATCAGGCGAACAATATCGGTGTTTTCGACACACGTTCGAAAACGCGGATCGACTCGGTGAATATCACCAAAGACGTCAAGAATCGTTCGGGCGGCGGGATGATCCGGCTTCTTGACAATGTTTCGTTGTCGATCCTGCCGAATGAATTCGTCGGACTTCTCGGGCCGTCGGGCGCCGGAAAATCGACGTTTATGGACGCGCTCAACGGAATGCGGCCGGCTTCGGGCGGCAGTGTCCTGATCAACAATCTCGACCTTTACGAGCATCTCGATTCGCTCAAGCAGTCGATCGGTTACGTTCCGCAGGACGACATCATCCACCGTGAGCTGACGGTCTACCGAACGCTTTATTACGTTGCGAAACTGCGGCTTTCGGGCGACGTTTCGCGATCAGAGATCGACCAGATCATCGACGAGGTGATGGACGTGACCGGTCTCAGCGAGCGCCGCAATGTCCCGATCAACCAACTTTCGGGCGGCCAGCGCAAACGTGTTTCGATCGCCGTCGAACTGATCACGAAACCGTCGGTCATCTTTCTCGACGAGCCGACGTCGGGTCTCGATCCGGCCACCGAGGAAAAGATCATGAAGCTTTTCCGACAGATCGCCGAGTCTGGGCGGACCGTGATCCTGACGACGCACGCGATGGAGAACGTCAAATTGTTCGACAAGATCGTGCTCCTGATGCGCGGGAAACTGGCGTTTTACGGAAAGCCGGACGAAGCGCTCAAGCATCTCGGCGCGTCGAGTTTCAAGGAACTCTACGACAAGCTTGAGGAACCGATCGCACAGATCGTGGCGAGCGGCGGAAGTACGCAACAGGCCGACGAACAGGTCGCCGAAGAATGGAAGCAGAAGTTCTTGAAGACGCCGCAATTCCAGAAGAACGTTTTCGAGCCGCTCAAGCAGCTTGGAACGCTGCAGTCGCAGGGCGTTCAGAAAAAGCGGCGTTTGGGAGTCTTCGGCGGGATCCGGCAGTTCCTGACGCTTTCGCGCCGTTACTGGGAAGTCCTGTTCCGCGACAAGCTCAATCTTTTCATTCTTTTCGCGCAGGCGCCGATCATCGCCGTTTTGACGTATTTCGTGATGGGCGAAAACCAGCCTCGCGATTTTGCGTACTTCGTGATGTCGCTCGTCGCGGTCTGGTTCGGGACCTCGGTTTCGGCGCGCGAGATCATTCGCGAACGCGCCGTTTACAATCGCGAGCGAATGGTCAATCTGGGGCTTCTGCCGTATGTGGGGTCGAAGATCTTCGTCCTCGGGATCATCGTCGGGCTGCAGTGTATGATGCTGTTCGTGCCGTTGAAATTGCTCGATCTCGTCGATCTGATGCCGATGCCCGGAGAGCTTTTGGGAATCCCGCAGCTTTGGGTAATGCTGATCACGGCGAGCGTCGGGATCGCGCTCGGGCTTCTTATCTCGGCGCTTGTCAGCACGGGTGAAATGGCGACGTCGCTCGTCCCTTTGATTCTCATCCCGCAGATCCTCTTTTCGGGACTGGTCGGTGTGCCGAGCGGGATGAACAAGGTCGCCGGACTGATAATGCCGGCAACCTGGTCGTTTGACGCGATGAAGCGCTTTTCGACGCTCGACACGCTCGAGCCCGAAGGCGCGGACCCGAAAGGCAAGACCAACGGCAAGGGCTATTACGATTGGGTCGAGGCGCAGAACGACAAACTGATCGAGGATTCGCGCGAAAAGATCAAGGATTACAAGAAAAAGCAGGAAAAGAAGATCGACGATTACGAAGACAAGATGAAGGACAATCTGGCGGTCGGAAAGTCGCCGCCGGATATGCCGAAACTCGATAAGGAGCCGACGATCGACAACCCGACGAAGGTTGACAAGAATCTAAGCACCTACGTCAACTTCCTTCATCCCTGGATGGACGAAGTGTTGAATCAGGTCGTCCTGATGTTGATGTTCTTCTTTTTGTTTTTTGCGACGCTGATCGTCTTGCGAATGCAGGACATTGGATAGGGAAGCAGTTTTTATGAAGTCAGTAGTTTTATTGGTTCTCGTTTTGTTCGTCGTTTCGGCCTGTTCGACAAGTCCGGCTGCAAATTCCGCCGACCCTTTGAACGGGAATACCGGCGATGTTTCAAAATCGAAGTATCCGCCGGTCGGTTCGGCGATTTCAAAGGCGGAAAACCGTCACCTTGACGGCTCGGTGCTCAAGATCGAGGACAAGAAAGGGAAGACCGTCCTGCTGAATCTCTGGGCGACGTGGTGCGGCCCCTGCCGCGAGGAGATCCCGCATCTCGTCGAACTGCAGGAAAAGTATAAGGACAAAGGACTTGAGGTGATAGGACTCGACGTCAACCCCGAAAGCAAAGAAGAGATCGAAAAGTTTATGGCCGAAATGAAGATCAACTACACGATCGGCTGGGCCCACGAAGATCTCACGCTTGAAGTGATGCGCAAGAACCAGATGAGCGGCATTCCGCAAACGATCCTCATCAACCGCGAGGGTCAGCTCACCGGCGTTTTCCGCGGTGGAGGCGGCAACGTCATCGCCAAGATGAAGCAAACGGTCGCGAAGGTCGTCAACGAATAACTGCAGAAACGCGCACGAAGTAAGCGTGATTCAATAAATGCAGAAACGCGCACGAAGTAAGCGTGATTCAATAAATGCAGAAACGCGCACTAAGTAAGCGTGATTCAATAAATGCAGAAACGCGCACGAAGTAAGCGTGATTCAATAAATGCAGAAACGCGCACGAAGTAAGCGTGATTCAATAAATGCAGAAACGCGCACGAAGTAAGCGTGATCGTCAATGCAGAAACGCGCACGAAGTAAGCGTGATTCAATGCAGAAACGCGCACGAAGTAAGCGTGAAAAAAGAACCATCACGCTTACTTCGTGCGCGTTTCTGCAAATGCGTTCTGCAAATGCGTTCTGCATATGTCCAGATTCAAACGCAGACGGCCGGTTTTCCGTCCACGGGGAACGCCGTTTCGTAGGCGTGACCGAGATTCAGCAACAATCCTTCCGACCAATGGTTTCCGATCAATTGCAGGCCGATCGGCAGATTCTCGGACGACAATCCGCAGGGCACTGAAATGCCCGGTATGCCGGCAAGGTTCGCCGAAACGGTATAAATGTCGCTGAGGTACATCGCCAGCGGATCGTCCGACTTTTCGCCGATCTTGAACGCCACCGACGGGGAAGTCGGGGTGAGGATCGCGTCGCAACTCACGAACGCCTTCATATAGTCGCTCTTGACCATCGCGCGGACCTTTTGCGCCTTCGAATAATACGCGTCGTAATAGCCGCTCGAAAGAACATAAGTTCCAAGCATTATCCGGCGTTTGACCTCGGCGCCGAATCCCTGCTCGCGCGTCTTGCGGTACATTTCACGAAGTTCGTGTGAACCCTCGGCGCGAAATCCATACCGGACGCCGTCAAAACGCGCCAGATTCGAAGAGGCCTCGGCCGTCGCAATGATGTAATAGACCGCGATCCCGTATTTTGCGTGTGGCAGTTCGATGTCGACGATCTCCGCGCCGAGACTCCTGAAATTCTCGATCGAACGCTCGACGGCGTCGCGGACCTCCGGTTCGAGCCCTTCGCCGAACAATGCCCTTGGAACGCCGATCCGGCGACCGCGAATGTCGTCACCGAGCGTCGCCGTATAATCCGGAACCGGAACGTCGGCGCTCGTCGCGTCGTTCGGGTCGCGTCCGGCGATGACGCCGAGAACTCGTGCCGCATCCTCGCAGGTCCGGCCAAAAATTCCGATGTTGTCGAGCGACGACGCAAACGCGACCAATCCGAAACGCGGGATTCGCCCGTAGGTCGGCTTAAGCCCGACGATCCCGCAGAGCGAAGCCGGTTGGCGGACCGAACCGCCGGTCTCGGAACCCAAACTCGCGCGCACGACGCCCGAAGCGACCGCGACCGCGCTGCCGCCCGAACTTCCGCCGGGGACGCGCGTCGTGTCCCACGGATTGCGGGCGATCCCGAAAGCCGAAGACTCGTTCGAAGACCCCATCGCGAACTCGTCCATATTCGTCTTGCCGACGATCACCGCGCCGGCATCCTTGAGCCGTTTGACCGCCGTCGCGTCATAATGCGCCTTGTAGTTGTGAAGGATCCGCGAGCCGCAGGTCGTCTGCATATCCTTGGTGCAGATATTGTCCTTGATCGCGATCGCAAAACCGTGAAGCGGACCTTCTTCCGACAAACTCTCGAGCTCGTCGGCGCGTTTGAGCGCGCTTTCGCGTTCGACCGAAAGAAAGGCGTTTAGCTCGCCGTTGAGTTTTTCGGCATCGCCCAGAACCTTCGAAATGTTTTCCCGAATTGACATAAATTAGTTCAAAATCCTATTTATCAACCACTTATCGCCTCGCTTCACGACCTCGGCGTAGATCTTTCGTTCTTCGCTCCGAGAGTCGTCCCGCCAGAAAAGTATGATTTCGACCTTCGTGCTGACCGAATCACTCAACTCGCAACCGCCGACGCGGAAGGCCTTCGGAATGTCGGTGGTGCCGGTCGTGAAAACGTCGGTCTCCGGCGACGCGCCCCGAACCGATTCGATCAGTTCGGCCGTCAAAAACTTTTCTTTCGGCTTCAGACTCTCCGCCGTGATCTTCATCTCGTTGCCGAAATGGACCGAATAGAACTCCTTTACGGTTCCGCGCGAAGCCGAACACTCGGGCGATTCGAGAGTCGGCACGCTGCAGGCGGAAACGAACATCGCCGAAAGGGAAATGGCAATCCATAAAGGGCGAAATACCGTTAGAAGCTCTATTTTCATTCCGGAGTCCAAATCACAGGCCAATGTTTCACGCGTTTCGATTTCCGATTCGAATTTCAGATTCGACCGCCGACAAATCGCCGGACCCTGCTAAAGAACTTTCGGAACCTGAAAATGGCCGTCAACAGCCGACGGCGCTTCTTTCAGCGCATTCGTCTGGCCAAGCGAGTCGTGGGGTTTGTCGACTCGCTCCGCGAAAGTTGCCTCGCCCTCTTTCGTCAGTCCACCGAGCATCGGCTCGACAGCGTCGGTATCGAGCTCGTTGAGCTGTTCAACGTAGGCGACGATGCTGTTCATTTGCGGAGTGTACAGCGCAACCTCTTCATCGGTGATCTCGAGGTGCGCGAGCGTAGCGATCTTTCTAACGTCCATAATTCTCTTTGTCGGCGGCCCGCATCCGTTTCTTCCGGGCGAGACAACTGCCGGCGGCCAGCAAAAACTGCTGCCGCAAATTCTCATCCTTGATCGAGTCCGCCGACCGGCGCATGTTGGCGTCGACCTCGTTCAGCGCGATCTCTGCCAGTTCGGCGCCGGAAAGTCCGCCGATCGCAGACTTTGCGCGTTCGATCTCAAACCTCTTCTCGTCGATCCTGAACTCGATGAACGTCACGACCGCCTGACCGAGCACGGAGTTGATACGGAAGATCATTTGGCCGGCGAGCTGCTCGAGGTGCTTTTTCCAATTTTCGTCCGCGACGGCAATGATCAGATGTTTTTGGATCAAGCCGGCCGGAATCGCGTGCCGCAGGAGGCTTTCGCCGGCGATCTTGCGCCACGCGGCGAGCGCAACGGCCTCGCGGACCGCGTCGTTGTCGTCAAATTGCCTGAGTAGCGCCGGAAGCGCACGAAATAGTTCGTTCACGACCCCTCGGAGTTTCTTAACATTTTCAAATTAACAAACTACAATCATAGTCGAATTTATGAAACTTCCAAAACTCATACTGGCGTCGGGGAGTCCGCGTCGCGCCGAGATACTGCAGAGCGTCGGCTGGCTTTTTGAAAAGGAGTCGGCCGACATTGACGAATCGGAAAGGCCGGGAGAATCGCCCAACGAATACGTTATGCGTCTGGCGCTCGAGAAGGCGGGTGCGGTCGCATCGAAGTACGCCGACCGACTCGTTCTAGGCGCCGACACGACGGTTGTGATCGACGATCAGATCGTCGGAAAACCGATCGATCTCGACGATGCGCGGCGGATGATACGGATGCTCGCGGGCAACTGGCACGCCGTTCTTACAGGGGTCGCACTCGTCTCCGGCGAGCGCTCGGCGGTCGGACTTCAGCGTACGGAGGTGAAGTTCGCGGCGATGTCGGAACGTGAAGTGGAGTTTCTCGTCGAGTTTGGCGAACCGCTCGACAAGGCGGGCGCTTACGCCGTTCAGGCCCAGGCGGCGCTGTTCATCGAGGAGATCCGCGGCGATTACTGGAACGTTGTCGGACTGCCCGTGAATTTGGTTTATGGATTGGCGGCAGAGGTTTTGGGGTAAGCGCGGATTAACCCATATTACGCAATGACCAATAGTCGCCCGCCGGATTCGTGAAGAAAGGGCGACCACTTCAGTTCGTGCCGCACGAAGTGACTTTCGTGATTCAGACCCGAGTGAAGCACACGTACGGACGACAGCACCACGTGAAGCGGAGCGGAACCCAGGTGTCACCGGCCACCAATTCAAGCGAGCGTGTGAAACACGCAGACCTATTGCATCCGCTAGAGTTACGCGTGTTACACACGCTTTGGAAGTCGGTGCGACGGACCACCACGTTCCGCTCCGCTTCACGTGGTGCTATCGCAAGTTCGCGTGCTCCGCACGCTTGAAGAAGTTGATTCAGTTCTCAAACGGCTTTTCCGACAGACTCCCGGATATTCCAGATTCCAGATTCCTGATTCCAGATTCCAGGTTCTTGGAACTTGGAATCTGGAATTTGTGGATTCACAAATCGAAAATATCTGAAACATCTCAAAACGAGGCATCTGGGGATCGATCTGAATTCGAGAGAAACCGTTCCCGGATTTGCCGGAGTGCGCGCGAGTCGAGCATCCGCGCACTACAACGCCGGCACTTCACGCAAAGTCCGCCAAGATCGCAAAGAGCGGGATCTTTGAATCTGCCACTGTTGCGTAGTTCGGGTTAGAACTCGATTCTTGAATCAAGAACGTTCTGATTGGAATAGTTTCGGAATTGGAGATTCACTGCGATACCGGACGAATCGGAGATGATTCCTTTCAATATCGCCCGGGATCGCTTTCGAAAGCGATCACAGCAGTTTGTCGATCGCCTTCGAAAGCGGAATTGAAAGATCGCTTTCGGGATCGATGCCGCCAAAAGCTTCGCCGGACATTTTTCCGGTCTTGTCGAGGATTACGAACGAAGGAAGCTGGTCGATCGAGAATTTCTTCAAGGTCAGCAGCCCGTCGGAATCGCGCAGGATATCGGCCGTCAATTTGCATTTCAGCGCGAACGCCTTTAACTGTTCGTCGCTCGCATAATTCTTCGAGCGCGTGTTGAGGGAATCGGTCGCGACAAAATAGATGACAACTTCTTTGGCCGCGTACTTTTTCTGCAGCTTGCCGGTGATCAACACCTGATCCTTCGAAAGCGGCAGCCAACTGGCGCCGATCGCGAGAACGACCACTTTGCCGTTTTGTCCCTGCAAATCCACCTTCTCGCCATTCAGGGACGTCAGCGTCTGCGCCGAAACGGCGAATGCCGAGACAACCGACAATGCGAAAACTGACAGGATCATTCTTGTGCTTTTCATAATCTTTACGGGTTTCAAATGTGAAGCCCGCAATGTTTGATGCAAGTTTGAGTCCAAATTACTGCAAGGAGTCGATGACGACGTTATCGATCAGCCGAACATCGCCAAATCGGGCCGCAACTGCAATCAAAACGGGTCTTTCGGCGATCCGATCGATCGGTTCCAGGGTTTCGCTATCGACCAAGGCGACGTAATCGATCTGCGCCAAGGGCTCGTTCCCGATCGTTCGGCGCACGATTTCGTGAAGATTCGCGGCATTTCGTTCGCCGTTTCGGGCGGCGCCCTTTGCTTCGCGAAGGGCCCGATAGATCACCGAAGCCTTTTCGCGCTGTTCGGCGGTCAGGCGTTCGTTGCGCGACGACATCGCGAGTCCGGATTCTTCGCGAACCGTTGGCAGAACGACGATCTCGGTATCGAATCCGAGATCTTTCGCGAGCCGCGCAATGACCGCGACCTGCTGCGCGTCCTTCTGGCCGAAAAACGCAAAGTCGGGACGGATAGTATTGAGCAGTATCGTGACGATCGTCGCAACGCCACGAAAATGTCCGGGCCGTGACGATCCTTCGAGGGTTTCCGTCAGGCCCTCGACATAAACGTAAGTCGCGAAATTCGGCGGATAGATCTCTTCCGTGTCGGGAGCAAAAATGTAATCGATCTGATATTCGGCAAGCATCGCCGCGTCGGTAGTGATATCGCGCGGATACTTTTCAAAGTCCGTCGGTTCGTTGAACTGCGTTGGATTCACGAAGATCGAAACGATGACGATGTCGGACATTTGCCGCGCCTCGCGAACGAGCGTCAAATGACCTTCGTGAAGAGCGCCCATCGTCGCGACGAACCCGACGGTCTTGCCTTCGCGCCGAAGTTTGCGCGCGAGCGAGGCCATTCGTTGTCTGCGGTTGATAATCTCCATTAAACTACTGACTGAGGCACAGTCAATTATTCTTTCCTGGTGCGGCATCAACACAAGTCAATGCCATTCACCACTGAACCCGGCTCGTTGGGATCACAAACCCTCTGACAATTGCATTATCCCCTAAGTCGGTCCAAAAATCACATATTTTCAAGCTCTTTCTTTGTCTCGTCCGTCAAGCCGTAAGATTCCTTGTCGTTCGGATAAAGGCCGTTTTTGACGTCGTTCGTCCAACTCTGTATGGCGTCGGTCATCACCTGCCGTACGTTTGCGTACTGGCGGACGAAGCGTGGCTGGCGGCCGAACGTCATCCCGACGAGGTCGTGAAGGACCAGAACCTGAATGTCGCATTCGAGTCCGGCGCCGATGCCGATCGTCGAGATCGTTAGTTCTTTGGTGATGATCTCCGCGACTTCGCGCGGGACGAGCTCGAGAACGATCGCGAAAGCGCCGGCGTCTTCGAGCATTTTGGCATCGTCGATCAAGCGTTTCGCGTGTTCGGCGGTGCGTCCCTGAACGCGGTAGCCGCCGAGTTTGTAAACTGACTGCGGCGTCAGTCCGATGTGCGCGCAAACCGGGATTTCCTCATCGACAAGGCGTTTGACGAGATCGACTCGGTTGCGTCCGCCTTCGAGCTTGACCGCTTCGGCGCCGCCGTTCTTCATCAAACGCAGCGCGTTGCGGACGGTTTCGTCAGGATTGACGTGATAGGTTCCGTACGGCATATCGGCGATGACCATCGCGCGTTCGGTCGCGCGCTTGACGGCGATGCAGGCGGTCGTGATCTCGTCGAGACTGACCGGGATCGTGTTTCCGTATCCGTGCACGACGTTCCCGATGCTGTCGCCGACAAGGATCATATCGACGCCCGCCTCATCGACGATGCGCGCCGTCGGATAGTCGTAGGCGGTCAAACAAACGAGCTTTTCGCCCTTTTCCTTCGCCGCGCGAATGGCCGGCAGATAAACTTTTTCGGGTCGGTCGGGTTGTAGATAAGCCATTTCGATTTGGGAATTGGGATTTGGGATTGCGGATTTGAATCGATTCGGGAAGAAGTTGCCGACGCTTGCAACGGCAAATCCCAAATCAAAAATCCCCAATCCGAAATCGCTAAGTCATTGTCTTTAAGGTCTTCAAGGATAATTTCATTTCGCCGTGTTCAAAAACGACGTTCGTGTTCGGGCTCCAACGGTGAACGGAGGAATTGTCTTCGACCGTCGCAAGCAATTCCGCGGCGGTTTTCTGCAATCCGGGATGAACGGCGTGCGGCGCGATCTCGGCAAGCGGGACGAGGACGAACCGCCGTTCGTGCATCTGCGGATGCGGGATCTTCACCAGTTCCGAGTCAACCTCGATCCCGTCAAACAAGAGAAGATCGAGATCGACCGATCGCGGTTTCTGGAGAAACTTGTCCTTGCGTCCTAGAAGATATTCGATTCTCAGCATTCGCGTCATCATTTGCGACGGCGTGATGCCGGAAAGGTGGACTTCGGCCGCCATATTAAGGTAGTTGGAGTGATCGGTGACGCCAACGGGTTCTGTTTCATAAATCCCCGAAAGCTTGTGCACGCACAAACCGGCCTCCATCAGCCCCCGAACGGCGAGAAGCAGATTGCCCGCACGGTCGCCGAGATTCGAACCGAGGCCGACGTAAGCGATGATTGCTTCAGAGTCCACGTGTTTGTCCTAAACCGCTGAGATCTCCCGATTTACATCTCTGTATTTGATAAGAAAGACACAGAAACATTACTCAAAACTGATCGAAAACACAACTCATTCCGAACCGGAACGGCGCACCGTTTCGATAAATGCTCGGGCTCCGGGACGAAGTCTGCGTTCGTAGGTCACGCGGTCGACGTCGAACAGTCCGAACTTCTGCGTGTAGCCTTCCGCCCATTCGAAGTTGTCGAGAAGCGTCCAATAATAATAGCCGCGGATGTCCCGACCTTCGCGGATGGCCTTTGAAACCGCATAAAGACTCTGACGGATGTATTTATCGCGACGGTCATCGAGTGCGTCGGCAATGCCGTTCTCGGTGATGATGATCGGTTTCTTGAGCCTTGCCGCGTCGTCGATCGCGCGTGAAATCCCCTCGGTGTAGATCGTGTAGGGCATATCGGTCATTTCTTCGCCCTCGACTGGAAGACTCCGCGTCGCCTTCTTGAAATCGGACTCAAACCGATAAGCGTAATGCGAATAATAGTTTACGCCGACAAAGTCGAGCGTCTCCGGCGCACTTCTGTCCGTGTAAGACAGATCGGCCTCGAAAGGAACGTAGAAATTCATCGTTCCGTCACGGAAGAACCCGAGTACCGATTCATTGAATGTGTTCGAGGAAACCCGGGCGATAGCCCAGTCTCCGAGGTGCCAACGACGCGCGGGCTCAAACTGGAAGATGCTCACAGCCAGGCCGATCTCCGATTTCGGATTCGGGATTCCGGATTGCCTCGACTCGATCCGCTTCAGTTCCCGATAAACCTCGACGTGGGCCTTGAGGAGATTCTTCAACACTTCGGCGGCGAGTTTCGGGTCGGACCTGCCGGGAGGAAAAACGGTATTGAAATAACCCGACGTGACGAAGACGTTCGGCTCGTTGATCGTTACCCAATGCTTGACGCGATCGCGATAGCGTTCGAAGACGAGCTTTGAAAATTCGACGAAGCGCGCGATGTTCGCCTCGTTCTCAAACGCGCCGAGGCGTTCGAACCAGAGCGGATGAGTGAAATGATGAAGCGTGATCATCGGCTCGATCCCGTTCGCCTTCAACTCGTCGATCAGCCCGTCGTAATGCTTCAGCGCGTCTTCGCTGATCTTCCCCTTTTCTGGCTCGATCTTGTTCCACGCAAGCGAAAAGCGATACGAGTTGACGCCGAGTTCCTTCATCAGCCTGACGTCATCTTTTGCACGGTTCCAACCGTCGACCGCCTGGGTCGCATCGCTGCCGTCGCGGATCCGCTTCGGATCCTTTTCCCATTCACCCCAGTTCGTGTTTTCGTTGCTTCCCTCGATCTGGTGCGCGGCCGTCGCCGTTCCCCAAATGAAGCCCTTCGGAAAAGCAATGTCGTTGGTGTCGATCTTCGCCCAGTCCCAGCGCGTCTGCGGGTATTTGAAATGAAAGTAGGCGATCGCAACGGAATAGGCCGCGCCGGCGATTGCCGAGAAAATCAGGATCGTCTTCAGAATCCGTTTCATAGGGGTCAGTTGACTCTTTTCGGAATAGTTGAGAGTTGATAACTGATAGTTGAGATTGACGGCTCAATCATCGATTATCTCGAACAGTTTCAAATCCGTCCGCGACCGATCGCGTGCATCGCGATCTTGCCGAGCGCGTTGACGAAATGATTGAACCTCGAAAATCGTTCGTCTTTCGTGAACCCCCTCGAGTAACGAAAGTAGATCTGCTGCGCGATGACGGCGATTTTGAATGTTCCGAAGACGTAATAATAGAGAATGTTCGAAACGTCGCGTCCGCTCGCGACGGCGTACATTTCGACCAGTTCGGCGCGGGTGATGTTTTCCATCATAGCTCGCGGGTTGAACGGCATCGCGAGCATCTCCGGACCGGCCTCGCGCCCCATCCAATAGCCAAGCGTTGTTCCGAGATCCATCAGCGGTTCGCCGATCGTCGCCATTTCCCAATCGAGAACGGCAGTGATCTCGGTGACGTTCCGCGGATTCAGCATCACATTGTCGAATTTGTAGTCGTTATGTACGAGCGCCGCGCCTTCGGATTCGGGAATATGTGTTTCGAGCCATTCGATCGCGGTTTCAAGTTCGAACTGATCGGCAGTCTTGGCGTTGAAATAGCGCCTCGTCCAGCCTTCGATCTGACGCCCGACGTATCCTTCCGGCTTGCCAAGATCGCCGAGTCCGATCGCTTTGTATTCGATCGCGTGGAGCGCGGCGAGGTTATTGATGAACGATTCGCAAACGGCGTATTGAAGATCGGTCGAATCTTCAAGAAAATCCGGCGATTTGCCGCGGATGATCAGTCCTTCGCGGCGTTCCATCAGGTAAAATTCCGAACCGATCACCGATTCGTCGTCACAGTAAACCAAAGGCTTCGGCGCGGGCGCGTAAACCGGACTTAGTTTCGACAAAACGTTGAATTCGCGGGACATATCGTGCGCCGACTTGACCTGATTTCCGAACGGCGGACGACGCAGCACATATTCGGCGTCGCCGATCTTCACGCAGTAAGTCAAATTCGAACTTCCGGAAGGGAATTGGAGGATCTCGAGGTCATTCGACCCGGAATCGAGACGCGATGCCAGAAATTCCCGCAGTTTTGTCAGGTCGAGTTCTTCGCCGGCCCGCACCGGTCTGGTGTCTGAATCTGTCATCGTTCTAGTTCGGGTACTCTTGCTTGCACGATTATTTCGCCAATCGTACGGAATTGCAAAGTCGCCCGAAACCGGAGTGAAGCGATCGCCGAAAAAAGGGTCGCGGTCGAATTGAATCTCGACGGTTTCGGTATGAGAATAGGAATAGTTATGAACTTCGACTTTTCACCGAGATCCAAAGAACTTCAGAAGCGGCTTGAGTCGTTTATGCGTGAGTACGTTTATCCAAAAGAGTCCACGTACAGGGAAGAGATCAACACCGGCGACCGCTGGGCGCCACTGGACCTGATCGAGGAACTCAAGTCGAAAGCACGTGCCGAAGGACTATGGAATTTGTTTCTTCCGGAGATCTCCGGATTGACGAACCTCGAATACGCGCCTTTGGCCGAGATAATGGGCCGCGTCTTCTGGAGTTCCGAGGTCTTCAATTGTTCGGCTCCGGACACCGGCAATATGGAAGTCCTCGAGCGCTACGGAACGCCTGAACAGAAAGAAACCTGGCTTAGGCCGCTGCTTGCCGGCGAGATACGCTCTTGCTTTTCGATGACCGAGCCGGAGGTCGCATCGTCCGATGCGACGAATATCTGCGCGTCGATCGTCCGCGACGGCGACGAATATGTCCTGAACGGGTTGAAATGGTGGTCGACCGGCGCCGGAGACCCGCGCTGCAAACTGGCGATCTTTATGGGCAAGACAGATCCCGGCGCGGCGAAGCATTTACAGCAATCGATGATCCTGGTTCCGCTTGACGCGCCCGGAGTGAAGGTTGAACGCAACCTTCAGGTTTTTGGTTTTGACGACGCGCCGAACGGACATTCGGAGATCTCGTTCAGGGACGTTCGCGTGCCGGTCACGAATCTTCTGCTCGGCGAGGGGCGCGGGTTTGAGATCGCGCAGGGACGTCTCGGGCCGGGACGCGTTCATCATTGTATGCGCTTGATCGGCGTTGCCGAGCGCTCGCTTGAATTGATGTGCGCGCGCGCTAAAGCGAGAGTCGCTTTCGGGAAGGCGCTCGCGGAGCAGGGTGTGATGCGCCAGTGGATCGCCGAGTCGCGCCTGGCGATCGATCAAGCGCGGCTACTGGTGCTGAAGACAGCCTGGATGATGGATGAGGTCGGCAACAAAACGGCCCGCCGCGAGATCGCGATGATCAAGGCGGCGGTTCCGCCGATGGCGCTGAAGGTGGTCGACCGCGCGATTCAGGCTCACGGCGGTGCCGGAGTCTGCGAAGACTTTCCTTTGGCGAATTTTTGGATAATCGCGCGGATGCTGCAAATCGCCGACGGCCCGGATGAAGTTCATCTTGAGTCGATCGCAAAGATGGAGTTAAGACGGGAGAGAGTTTGACCTTTAACGCTGGATATTCGATTTTTGATCTTTGATTTTGGAGCGTTGACCAATGCTCGCTCGAGAAATCATCATTGAAAAGATCAAAGGTCAAAGGTCAAAGGTCAAAGGTCAAAGATCAAAAGAGCTATGAACATCAGAAACGTAACGCCGGAAGACGCCGCAATGGTTGTCGATGTTTACAATTACTACATCAAGAACACGCATCATACATTTGAAACCGAGCCGGTCGGCGCCGAGGAAATGGCGCGCCGAATCGCGGAAGTAACGAAGGATTTTCCGTTTCTCGTGGCCGAAGACGACGGCGCGATTCACGGCTACGCGTACGCCTCGCAGTTTCGTCTCCGGCAGGAGTTCGAGTTTACGGCCGAGGTTCTGATCTATGTCCGGAACGAGGCGAAGCAGAAGGGCATCGGCACCGCGCTTTACTCGCAGCTTTTCGATTTGCTCGCCGAAACGGACATTCATGCCATCGTTGCCGGAATCTCGTTCCCAAACGACGCGAGCATTCGTTTTCACGAGAAACTCGGATTCGAAAAGGTCGCGCATTTCAAGGAGGTCGGCTACAAACTCGGGCGCTGGGTCGATGTGGGTTATTGGGAACTGAGCAACAAACTCAATGACTAAGCGAACGATCTTTTTCGCTCACGCCAACGGTTTTCCCGCGCGGACATACAGCAAGATTTTTTCGCTGCTTGGCGACGAGTTTGAGATCGACTTCGTCGAGCGATTCGGGCACGATCCGCGCTTTGAAGTCACCGACAATTGGCCGCATCTCCGCGAAGAACTTCGCCACGCGATCGAAACGCGTCACTCCGAACCGGTGATTGGCGTCGGCCACAGCCTCGGCGGCGTTCTCCATCTGATGGTCGCCTGCGAACGCCCCGAACTCTACCGACAGATCATATTGCTCGACGCGCCGATCATCAGCCGTCTCAGCAGCCACGGACTGCGAATCCTCAAACTCGCCAAATTGATCGATCGCTACTCGCCGTCGCAAATGACGCGATTTCGTCGAAATACGTGGAAATCGCGTGACGAAGCGTTTGATCATTTCGCGGCCAAGCCGAAGTTCTCTGCGTTCGATCCCGATGTATTGCGTGACTACATCGACTACGGAACGGTCGAAACCGAGAAGGGGATCGAACTCTTCTTCACGCCGCGCGTCGAAGCCGCGATCTATCGGACGATCCCGCACCATCTGCCGAAACTCCGCGGGCGCCTCCGCGTCCCGACCGCCTATGTCGGCGGTTCAGATTCGCGCGAGGGCCGTCTTGCCCGGCTTTCTTTTATGCAGAAGCATTTCGGGATTGAAGTCGAGACCGTTCCGGGATCGCATCTTTTTCCATTCGAAAGTCCGGAAATGACGGCTTCGACGATCCGGTCCTTGATCCTCGGTCCTTGATTCCCGGCGAATAGCCTTCAACCCAAATTACGCTTCAGGATCTCCATCGCGGATTCTTGACGACCTCGCTTTCTCGAAAGTTGCGCTCCTTGCGAACTCCGCGCGGGAAAATGCCTCATCGGCGAAGGGCGCAAAGTCCGCCAAGATCAGTCAGTACCAGTTGCGGTAGCGGATGGCTGACGATCGGCATACGAACTGCCGATCGGACAGCGGGGGCGGCAGACTGCCACGGCAAACCATCCGCTACCGCAGATGGTACTGACCTGTCTTTGCGGACTGCACTTGTAAAGCCTGCCGTGCGTGGCCTATTTTAGCGTGTTTGGCAGAAAAGAAGGTTTCTATGGCTTAATCCGGGTTCAAAGCTCGAAGACCCAAATCCAAAAGGGTTTCCCGTCATTCTGACCGAAAACAGTTCAAACTGAGAAATTAATGTGTCAAAAAGCGTTAAACATTGTAAATAATTGTTGACAACTATTTGTCACTCCTGTAGTTTGGAAATGTAGCGACCGACACAAGGTCCTATCCTATCGCCACCTAAAAGCAAAATTCATGTGCGAACAGATTCACTCTTGCGGAATCAGTCACACAGGCCAAGGATGAAAAAACGAATCAGGTGTTTTGGCTCTCCGTCAGTTTAGACCTATCAACAGTTGTCCCGTCTTCGCTGTCAAGTCCGAAAAGGTGGTAAAAAAGATTCCCCCAGTTAGCCAAGACCCTGAATCGTTTTGTTCCTTAAAAGACAGAAAATCAAAGAAAAATGATGATTGCCGCCAGAGCGGCTCAAGGAGTAGAAGAGAATGCTATTCGGTAAAAAGAAAGGCGTTGCCGGTTTGGATGTCGGTTCAAGCTCTGTCAAAGTCGTCGAACTCGACGGAAAATTGAGCAGTTTGAATTTGGTCGGACTCGGGTTCGAAAACCTTCCGGATGATGCGATCGTCGACGGGCAGATAATGGAGATGAACGCCGTCAGCGAAACGATCCAGGACGTTTGTCGGAATCATCAGATAAACGCGCCGCAGGTCGTAACCGGCGTCAGCGGGCATTCGGTGATCGTCAAGAACATCGTGTTGCCGCCGATGAGCCGGGACGAGCTTGAAGAGTCGATCGATTGGCACGCCGAAGAGCACATTCCGTTCGATCTTGCCGACGTTAGCCTCGACTATCACATCACCGAGCAGTCGAACAGTGCGACAAGCGTCGTCATCGCCGCGTGCAAACGCGAGCGCATCGACAGTCTGAAGCAGGCGGTCCAGCTTGCCGGCAAACAGCCGGTGGTGATCGACATCGACACCTTCGCGCTTCAGAACTGCTACGAGATCAATTATCAGCCGGACGCCTCGCAGGTCGTCGCGCTGCTCAACATCGGCGCCTCGACGATGAACGTCAATATCGTTCAGGGCGTCAATTCGGTGTTCACACGCGACATCACCGTCGGCGGCAGCCAGTTCACAGATATTCTCCAGCGTAACCTCGGGCTCAGCTATCAGCAGGCGGAGGCGGTCAAGCGCGGAGTTTCCGACGCTTCGAACGGCGTTGACGAGAAATCGATCGAACCCTTGATCAACAACGTCACCGAGATGGTCGCGATGGAGATCCAGAAGACCTTTGACTTTTACCGCGCGACGACCGAAGACAGCGGCGTCCAGGTGCAGAAGATCCTGATCAGCGGCGGCGGTTCGAAACTCGCCGGGCTGGCCGAAGACATTTCCCGAAAGCTCGAACTGCCGGTCGAGGTCCTCGACCCGTTCCGTCAGATCAAAGTCGACACGCGGAAATTTGACCCCGATTACCTGAGTGAAATTATGCCGGAGATGGCGGTTGCCGTCGGATTGGCAGTAAGGGGAGTTGAACTAAGATGATCAAAGTAAACCTATTAAATTCAGTAACCGAAAGACATAGCGGCACGGTCGCAACCGTCGAACGGAAAGTCGGAAGCGCGACGTCTCGTCTCCTCCTGATGGCTGCCGCGGTCTTCGTCCTGGCGATCGCACTCATTGGCTGGGACGTGGTCAGCACCCAGATGGCGAAAGCCGACGCCGAGGCGAGGCTCGAGGAACAGAAACGCATCGCGTCTGAACTCGAAGCGGTGATGAAGGAGCAGAAGGAACTCGAAGCGAAGATCGCCGCGATCGATGCCCGCATCGGTGCGATCAAGAAGCTTCGCGAAGAACAGTCGGGACCGAGCGCGGTGCTTGACGCGCTGCGAGAACGCATTTCGATGGTTCCGGGGCTTTATCTCGAAAGCGTTGAGCAAAAGGGAGATCAGCTCGAGATCCGCGGAACGTCGAACGACGAATCGGCGCCGACTCGATTTGGTCAGAGTCTCGAATTCTCCGGCGGCCTGTTCTCGAACCTCGGTATCGAAACAACGCGCAAGGAAGAAGCCATCACGACCCAGGCTTCGACGACGACACCGACGACGACCAACCCGGCGGAAGCCCCGAAACTCGTATCGTTCGATTTCGTGATCCGTTGCGCGTATTCGGCGAAAGCCGGTCAAAATCCGACGTCGACGACGGCGGCGAACCAACCAGGTCCGGGCGGTCCCCCGAACGGCGCCCCGGCTCCGCCGCAAGTCGCAAAGAATTAACAGTTTAGCGAAAAGCTGAAGCGGTTTGAGAATAACCAAAGAGTAGAAGGAAACCGAGATGTTAGAAAAATTCAAAGCCCTTGCGTGGCACATACAGTTAATCGTTCTGGTCGGACTCGCGGCCCTGCTTTATCTGTCGGTCTGGTATTTCGTGACCAGCGGAACGCGTGCTGAAATCCAACAGCTTGAGGATCAGGTCGCACAAAAGACGTCGCAGAATGAAACGGCGCGGGTCGCGACTCAGAGAATCAACGAGTTTCGCTCGGTCTATGCGAGCAAGTCGCAGGAATACGACGAACTCAAGGTCCTCTTGCCGGAACAGCGCGAGATCACCAACGTTCTTCAGGGACTCCAGGATACCGCCAGCGGAAGCAAACTCGTTATGATGCGTTTCAATCCGCGCGAAGATTCGCAGAAGGACGGCGTGATGGCCAAACCGGTCGAGGTTGAAGTCGACAGCAACTTCGCGAATCTGCGGGTTTTCTTCGACAAGATGGCGAAACTTCAGCGAATCGTCTCGATCAGCGATTTCAAGCTGACGAGGCTTCCGGCCCAGACCGGCGACCGTACGCTTCATTCACGATTTATGCTGACGGCGTATTATGCGTCGCCTGACGATCTGACACCGAAACCGGCCGCGCAAAAGCCCGGAGATCCTAATGCGCCGACGCCGGCCGGAGCGCCGAACAGCCAGCCCCAACCGGCTCCGCAGCAGCCCGCCGCGAAATAGTCGCATCACCTACAAGTTCTTTTCCGAAGAGAGAGAAAGCCATGAGAAACAAATCAATTGTGAAACGTTATCTTTGTCTGAGTTTGGTTACGGTCGGGTTGGTTCTGATCGCGGGCAGCCTCAACGAAACCAACGCGCAGTGCAACGGCGATCCGTTCTGCACTCCGAGTTGGAAACAGCCGAAGAAGCAGGCCGGAGCGACCACACCGGGAGCGACGAAACCGACCAAACCCGGTCCGCCGCCGGTGATCGCGGTTCTCGCGCCGCCGATCGAACAGCGCATCGCCTTTTACAAGCAACAGCGCGAAACGGCTGTCGTGAACGGACTTCCGGTACCGAAGGTGACGAGCGTCCTGACACTCGATGAACTGGCGATCACCGGAATTTTCAAGACACCGCGCGGTTACGCCGCGATGGTCGAGGCCGTGCCGATAAAGCTCTCCTATACGATCTATCCGGGCGAGAAATTCTTTGACGGGCAACTCGTCGCGATCGAGGACAATCGCGCGGTCTTCCGCAAGGTGACGAAGATGAGCAACAGCAAATTCATCACCGCGGTCGAGAACAAGACTCTTCGCGAATACACGGTCCAACAAGAGGTCCAGGGCACCGCGCCGGTTCAGCAGAATAGCCAGCAGACGCCGGGCCAGACCGAGGTTGTCAACAATTCGACGCCGACCCAGCCGCAGACCGCTCCGACGACGACCGGATCGACCACGACCCAGGTCGTGACGCCCGGCAGGATCGTCTCGCCGGTCGATGAAATGAACAACCAGCCGGTCGAGACGCCAAAGGATTCGGTCAAGGACAGCAAAAAGTCCAAGAAACCGGTGAGGACGGCCAAGAAGTCCTGATCGTCACAAAGTCTTTTACGGGTGTCCCCCGGGGTTTCTCCGGCGCGCCTGATTCCACAGTAAAAGTTAAACCCGTGGTCTCCGGTCAACGAGATCAAAATTTGGGAGGAAGCAATGAATTTTCTTCAGAAAGCGAGCGTTGTGTGCCGTCAGGCAGTCTTCGCTATGATATTGGTAAGCTCTTTTGCGGTCGCGACGAGCGCTCAGGCCGACTGCAAATCGTACGGCTGCGCCGGATTTATCGGCGAACCGATCAACCTGAAGGTCGTAAATGCCGACATTCGCGACATTCTCAACTACATCACCGAGCAGTACGGAATCAACTTCGTGATCGACAACTCGGTCAAGCAAGTTCCGGTGACGGTCAATGTCAACGAAGTTCCCTGGAACGTCGCGCTTGACTCGGTGCTGATGTCGCAGGATCTGTCGGTTCAGGTGAACGGTCCGATCCTTCGCGTCGCGGACTCGAAGAAACTCGCCAGCGAGCGCGAGACCCAGAATCTGATCGCGGCTTCGAAGCTAGACGGTTCGCCGCTTTACACCGAATTCGTCCGTCTCAACTATGCCTGCGCGGGAGCGTGCGCCTCGGGGACCGGTTTCACGACCGGAAGCACGGGCGGCGGTGCCGGCGGCGGCGAAGATCAGGGAATCCTGGGCGTCGTCAAGAAACGTCTGTCGCGGCGCGGCGCGGTCGAAGTCGACAGCCGCAGCAACACACTGATCATCACCGACGTTCGCGAGAACATCGATGCCATCCGCCAGCTCGTATTCCTGCTCGATCAGCCTGAACCGCAGGTCGAGATCGAAGCGCGCATCGTAATTGCCAACCGCAACTTCAGCCGTGATATGGGCGTTCAGCTTTCGGGCTTCGTGCTCGGAAACGACGGCCGCGCGGCAGGCGGATCTTCGCTTCCGAACGCGACGTCGACCGGCAACTCCGGCGGCGGAAGCACGGGCGGAGGAAGCACGACCGCCACGACGAACAACCCGTTGCCGTCGCCGATCAACCGCGAGCCGAACAACAACCTCGCCTCGCAGATCGCGAATACGGTCATCGGTTTGACGACCGGCAGGATCGGTACGGCGCAGATCAATCTTCTGCTGACGGCCGGCGAACAGAAGGGCCAGGCCAAGATCGTTGCGACGCCGCGTGTCACCACGCTCAACAAACAAAAGGCGGAAATCGAAAGCGGCACGCAGATCCCGGTCGTCACGACACAGAACAGCGGCAACCAGACGGGCGGCGTCGTCTTCACGACGACCTTCGTTTCGGTCCCGCTGCGTCTTGAGGTCATCCCGCAGGTCACGGATCTCGGTACGGTCGTCCTCGACGTCGTTGCCGAGAACAGCTCGATCAATTCATCGATCGCGGTCGGCGGCACGCCGGCGATCAACACCCAGCGGATGAAGACGAAAGTCACGGTTCCCGACGGCGGGACGACGGTCGTCGGCGGCGCGTTGCTTGATTCGGAAAGCGACGACACCTTCCGAACGCCGGGTCTGTCGAAGGTTCCGCTGCTTGGAAATCTCTTCAAACGCAAGGCCGTTGGCCGCACGACGAATGAGATCCTGTTCTTCATCACGCCGCGCATCTACCGCGCCGATGTAAACGGAAATCAACTGCCGTCGAAGGTCGGGGACGGAACGCGTTCGACGACGATCCTGCAACCGGTTCCGCTCGGCAATCCGCAGTCGAACTCGAGCAAGGAAACGCCGACGCCGACAATGCAGCCGCAGATCGCGCCGACTGTCAGCAAACAGCCGGAAATGAATCCGAAGCCGTAATCATCAAGACGAAAGATGGCATTCCCTGCCATCGGCAGCCGGCCGACCGACACCGACCCGGCCGGTTGCCGAAAAGGGAACTGATTCTTCGAGAAAGAGAGTCCAATATCATGTTGAAAACCGCATAAGCTTCAACCTCTCCCGTCAGGCGTTTCGACGCCTGACGGGTTTTCCCCTTAGCTCACTCTTCTTCAATCAATTTTGTTTTTTGTGGAACAACAATGTTATTCCCTGTTTGATATAGCAGGAAATGCCTTGGTTTCCGATTGTTAAAGCGATGAACACGCAATACCCCAAGATCCAGAAAAAGCGTCAATGGCAAAAGGGATTTAGTTTGCCCGAATTGGTCGTTGTCCTGCTTGTCGGCGCTATCATCCTCGTATTGGCCCTGCCGCAGATCATTTCGTCGCGGCGCCTGTTCCGTTTCGCCGGCGTCCAGCGCCAGGTCGCGACCGGCTTGCGCGAGGCACGCCAGGAAGCAATGGGGCAACGCCGGCCGATCACGATCCGATACGACAACGCCGCCAAGACCCTGACCACCTTCGGCGGAGAATTCGGCGCTTTGGGCGATGCCAAGAACCGCGTCACGATGCTCGCCGATACAGGGATCGAGCCCGCGGACGTGACTTACGGGCGTCCGGCGGGAGCTACAAGCGCCGCGCTTGCGGACACCACGAACCTGACGGCGCTCACTTCGGGAGCGGTCGAAATCACATTTCAATCCGACGGCTCGGTGCTGGACGGCGCAGGCAATCCGCAAAACAAGGCAGTTTTCTTTTATCACGACAAGTATCGGCTCGAAACCGCGTTTGCGGTTTCAATCCTGGGTGCCGGCGGTCGGGTAAAGCTTTGGCGTTACAGCGAGGGAGCGAACGCCTACATCGAGTAAAAATGAAACATCAATCAAAACCTCGCAACCTCCAGAACGGTTTTTCGATGATCGAGGCGATCGCCGCGATCTTCGTGATGACGATCGGCTTGATCGGAACCGCCGCGGCCTTGAGCTATGCCGTTCACTACGGTTCGATCAGCCGCAACGTGACGACCGCGAAGGGGATGATCGTTTCAACGATCGAAGAGATCGAGACTCTGCGCAATTCAAGACGGCTCAGCTTTCGGCAGATCGCCAATGTCGGAAGCGTCGAAAACGCGGGTTCGACCGCGACATTCGGCGGATTTGCGACCGGCTTTCAAGACATTTCGCTTGATCCCGGTCCGGACGGCGTTTCAGGCACAACCGACGATTTGACCGACGCGGGGCCCGACGGAACGTTCGGGACGGGTGACGATTACACCAATCCGGCGCTCGTCAGAAGCGGATACAGGCGCGAGATCGCGATCACGAATCTGAGCGCGTCACTAAAGCGGATCGAAATCACGATCCGATATTTCGGCAGCGGCGGACGGGTCGGCGAGATCAACGGCGTCGCTTATTTGAATGACGAGACTCGAACGACGCATTAATGCACTTCGAAAATGGGGATCAGAAGGTGAAAATAAACTCTGCGCAAACGATTGACCACTCAAATTGCGGGTCGGAACGCGGCGCGGCACTGGCTATTGCCGTGATCGTCGTGGCGATTCTCTCGATCGTCGGTCTGACCGCGCTCGCGTTCTCCTCGAGCGAGGCGCGGATCGCCGGGAGCGATCTTAATCGGACGCACGCGTTTTATGCGGCATCGGCAGGGCTCGAGAAGATGACCAACGATTTCAGCAACGTCTTTCGGGAAAAACTATCCCCGACGGCGTCCGACATCGACGTCATCCGCAACTCGCCGCCGCCCGAATTGGTGACCGAGGGGTTTCAGTTCACCCAGACATTGGCCGAAGACACTGACCGGCTCGCGGAACTTCGCAATACCCAAGGCTTGCCGTCGAATGTCTATCCGCGCGTCAACATTCCGGACGGCCCGTACTCGGGACTTTACGCCTCGATCGTACCGTACAAGATGACCTCGACCGCGAAGAACTTCGGTACCCGTTCGGAAGTGAAACTGCAGCGCGAGTTCAATAACTATCTTGTCCCTTTGTTCCAATTCGGGATGTTCAGCAACGACGACATCGAGATCCATCCCGGACCGCTGATGACTTTCAACGGCCGCATCCATAGCAACCGCAACATCTACGCGCTGCGAAACACCAAGTTTCTGAACCGTCTGACGATGGCGGGAGAATTCATCAGGGATGCTTGGCGTGGAGGCGAACCGAACAGTTCGGGCGGCAACACGAACGTCTGGGTCGAAGTCAACGGGCTTAACGTTCAAAGCACGATCGGAAACGGCAGCGTCAAATCCGGCAGCGGCACGGTCGGTGGTCCGCAGTTCACCGGAGCGGCGTCGACACAGCGCGGCTTCTTTCCTGATAGTCCGCTGGGAATCGCGAACAGCAATTGGGAATCACTCTCGGTCGCGACCCCTGCAAGCGGCGACGTCGACAAATTTGCCGGAAAGATCCTGACGCGAACGACGGGCGCGACACAACTCAAGCTTCCGCTCGAACTAAACGGGAATTCGCCGGCCGAACTGATCAAGAGACTGTTGCCGTCCGACGGCGAAATTGTCGGAATGTCGCGCTATCATTCGAAATCCGAGATCCGAATCATCATCGACGACGAATCGGCTGGAAACGGAACGTCGAACGTCGCCGGAATCCCGGCCGGAAAAGGTCTTCTTCTATCGAGTTTCACTCCTTCGGTGTTCACCGGAGCGAATCCGTTGCGGCTTATCTCCGACGCGGGCGTCGTTGGCGGCTCCAACGTTTCGCAGCGTCTTCCGGACACGACCGTGACAACAGCTCAAACCGTGCGCGGCATAAAACTCGCCGGTGAGACCGTCGGTGGAAACTACATTCCGTCAGGATCGGGGATCGCCGGCAGGATTCTGATCGAGATCACCAAACCGGACGGCACGACCGTCGATGTTACCCAAACCGTTCTAAGTATGGGCGTTACGCAGGGTGAACCAAACGGGATCGTGTATCTTCAAAGGCCACTTTGGGCGGGTTATGTTCAAGGCAGCCGCGACCGGACCGTCAATGGCCTGACACTCTCGAATCTTACAAGAAACTACCAAACCGCCGCCGACGGCGAGATCGGAGATCCTTCGACGACGTTTCAGGCCAACCGCGGTTTCATCAATTCGCCGATCTCGATAGCCAACGAGGACGGCGGCGCGGTCATTCGCGAACCGGTTCCGAGCGGAGCCCACAACGCGATCGTTCCGATCAATGTCTACAATGTCCGCGAGGGTTGGATCAACTCGTCACTCAACGAATACGAGATCTACGAACGCGGAATGACGAGCGTTGTCGAGATCAATATGCGAAACCTCGCGCGCTGGCTCGACGGCGTTTACGACACGAATTTGCTGTCCGGAACGACGGCCGTCAGTTCGAACATCCGCGGCGACGACGGTTACGTGGTTTACGTCTCGGATCGTCGCGGCGACAAGGTCAAAACCGAATATCTCGCCGACGGTACTGCGTTCGCGAGCACGAACGGAATCGTCGACAACGAGGATATTTACGGGCTTAACGGTACGCTCGACGATGGCGAAGACGTCATCGACTTCGGCTGGAACCTGGGCGGAACAAGCAAAAAAGGAACCCTTCAAAAGGACACGACCGAACTTCCGGATTCCGGTTCGCTTTGTTGCACTCCGTCCGTTTCGAATGCGCCCGTTGCGGATCGCCTGACGCGTTCGAACACGGCGCTGAGTTGGTTCAACACGAACAACTACTTTCGCCGTGCCGTGCGATTGTTCGACGGTGACACTCTCAGTGTTACCGCCGGAACCGGCAAACTCTCGCCGACAAAGGGAATCACGATAGCCTCGGAGAATATGGTCTATGTCTGGGGAAATCTCAACACAACGGGCGTGGCGAGCATTCCGACCGGCGGTTCGACATTGAATGACGGCGGATTTCTCGGACCCCAGATTCCTTCGTCGGTCGTCTGCGACGCGTTTTACGCGCTTTCAAGGACGTGGTTCGATGCTTCAAGCACGCTTTATCCGGAAGGATCGAGCAACGCCCGCGCGATCAGCGGGGAAGCATATCGACTCGCGGACGAAGGCGCCTCGACGAGCGAAGGGACGGCGGTCCGCACGGCGATCATCGCCGGAAACTCGATCTCCGCTCTGACCGCTTCGCCGGGGCGGGACCTGGCCGGCAAAAAGATCAACGGCGGAATCATCAACTACCCGCGATTTCAAGAGATCTGGAACTGGACCGGGGGGATCGCAACGTGGAGCTATTCCGGTTCATTTGTGCCGCTTTTCAAATCGACGCAGGCGATGGCGCAATGGGAGAACAGCACTTCGATCATTTACTTGCCGCCGCGCCGCAACTGGGGCTTCGATTCGACGTTTCTGTCGCCGAACAAACTGCCGCCCGGAACGCCGTTCTTCCAATATGTGCAGGCGACAGGTTTCCGTTTGAGCCTGAACTAGCTTTGATCGAATCAGGGAGATCGAAAAAGAGAGACAAATGAAGAACCGAACAACAGCTCAAAGCGGCTTCTCAATGGTCGAACTGATCGTCGTGATGGTGGTCACGATGATCGTGCTCTCCGGCGTCTTCACGTTGATGCGCGGCGCGATCACATCGGCGAACGCGAACTATGAAATGACCGGTGCGACGCAGAGTATGCGGAACGCGCAGGAGTACATCACACGCGACATCCTGACCGCCGCCGACGGGCTCAAAGGAACGACGAACATTTGGCTTTCGACGCAGTTCGTCACCAAATACCTGACGACGCGGACCGCGTCCGAGATCGATCCTTCGAACATCGGGTTCACGAACGTCGGCAGCATCGTTACCGACAACAACATCGCCGCCGGCGTGGTGATACACGATTCGACTCCGGCCTCGACGCTTCTGCCGAACTCTGATCGAATCACCTTTCTCGTCACCGATACAACCTTTTCACCGGTCGATATACCCGCTTGGTGGACCAATTACGACTCCGGCAAGATCTGGATACCGGGCGGTGACGTATCGCGCTTCAGCACGGGCGAGATCTATTATCTTTCGAGCGGAGGAACGGGATCATTCGGGACGATCACCAATGTGAACGCGCCGGACTGGTCGATCTCTTGGGGCAACGGCGATGCGCAAGGTCTCAACCGGCTCGGATGGACATCGCCATTGGCTTCGGCTACAAACTACGGCCAGAATCCTTCGACTCTGAAGCGTGTCAACATCGTTCAGTATTTCGTCGACGCCGAAGGCCGGCTGATACGCCGCGTTTTCGGGGTCAAGGGACAGGCGTTTCTCGACAGCATCGTCGCCGAACATCTGGTCACGCTGCAGTTTCGGTATGTTATGAAGCCGGGCGTGGACACGACGATTCTCGAACAACCTGTCGAAAACGTCGCGTTTGACGAAGCGTCGCTGATACGGACGATCGAACTGAGCATTTCGGTTCGCACCGCCTACCAACTGCAGGACGGCGACTATCATCAGGTTGAAGGCACGACCAAGATCGGTGTCCGAAACATACAGTTTCTCGAAGCCGCCGTGCCGCGCGATTCGCAGGGTAATACGGATCTTCCGTATCCGGGGCCGACACCCTGGGTGACGCCGACGCCTCTGCCGACCCCGATACCGACGCCGACACCGGTTCCGACACCGACGCCGACGCCAAGTCCGACGCCTTTCCCGACAACGACACCGACACCGGTTCCGACGCCTACGCCGACGGCGACGCCAGTTCCAACGCCGACCCCGACGCCGGTTCCGACTCCGACACCGACGCCAACTCCGGGCAGCGGCGAGGGCTTGAAGACCGGTATCGGTTGAAATCACCGGGTTGTCTGTCGGCGCGAGCCCCGGATGGCGCCGTGGACAATAGCTTCAGATGCCGTGGGAAAACTCCGTCGGGCTACGAAGGCAGTCAGTACGAGCCACAAATCCAACCGACATACACGAAGATTTGCCTATCAATTGAGGTTGTCTGAAAAGCGGATAAATCCGCTGAAAGCGAATCAGATAAAAGCCTGGGGTGAGCGAAGCGTGACCCCAGGCTTTTAGTCAGATGGGACGCCGACCCTGAAGGTGTCGAAGGTAAGCCGTTGATTGTTGGACCCTTGCAGCATCATAGTGTCGCGGTGTTCAACAAAGGGCGGCGCTCATTTCTTTCGCCTTGCCGCACACTGCTTTGTTGTCCCGTTTGCGACCCACAGGAACCTGGACTTTCCAGACGGCCCCAATTCGAATCACATTTCCTTGTTTCTCATAGCCCTCGCATCCCGACGGAGTTTTGAAACAGCTTCTGAAGCTAGTGGAAACATTGCGACGCCCGATTGCCAACGCATTCGAGACGTCCCTACTCCGAAAGATAACCCGAGGCAACCGGAACATCGGCCGCAATTCCGAAATTGACGATGAGCGTGCCGCCTGAACTCTTTTGCGCGTACCACGTTCCGTTTCTGTAGACCGCAACGTCCGTAAGGCCGTCGCCGTCATAATCGGCGGATGCCGGGATGTCGGTCGAGAAACCGAACTGCGTCGCCGTGAAACCGAGCGAACTGCGGAGCAAATACCACGTGTTGTTCGACGGCCGAAAAATCGCCAGATCCGCGCGTCCGTCGCCGTCGTAATCGCCTTGAACCGGTTTGTCGCCATTGAGCCCGAACTGCTGGATCGTGAATCCGCCATCTGTCGTCCGCCAGATGTACCAAACTCCGGTCGACGGTCGCCAGACGGCGAGTTCGGTCTTGCCGTCGGCGTCGTAATCGCCCTGCGCGATCTTGTCGGTCGAAATGCCGAATTGACGGATATCGTACGTTGAATCAGAACTTCTGAAAATGTACCAGACGCCGGTCGATGGCCGCCAGACGGCGAGATCGGACTTCAGGTCGCCGTCATAGTCGCCGACCACCGGAATATCGCCGTTTGAGCCAAATTGCGTGATGATGAATCCGGACCCGTCACTCTTGCGGATAAACCACTGTCCGGTCGAAGGCCGGAAAATTGCCTGATCGGTCTTGCCGTCGCCATCGTAATCGCCCGGCGCGATGCGGTCGCCATTCGACCCGAACTGCGAGGACTGAAATCCGTTGTTGGTTGTGTTGAGCGAGTACCAGACTCCGGTCGATGGGCGCCAGACGGCAATGTCGCTCGTTCCGTCGGCGTCGAAATTCGAGATCGCGGAGCCCGAAAGCGTCGCCTTCTGAGCCGTATAGATATAGTCGCCGCCAGTCGTCGAGTCGCTGTTGGCGGCGTTTCCGGCAACATAGAAACTCACCTTCCCGGCGCGGCGGTTCGGGGCCGTCCAGGTAAAATTCCAGGTCTTCGAGCCGAATTGGGTCGGGATCACGCCGTCGACCGTATGATGGACATAGCGCCGCTGGTTTCCGCCGACGATCCCCGTCGCAAACTGGGTTTGCGGCGGAACCTGCGTCGGCAGCGTAAACGTTCCGACCTCGCGCCCCAAACTGTCGACGGCGGTCATCTGAAAGCCGTAAATGACGGCGTCGGCCTGGGCGGTCGTGACCGTGACCGGTATCTGCTGATTCGGCAGATAATTCGCCGGTATCGCGCCGATCGTGACGCTTCCGGTCCCGCTGTTCACGGTAAACTCCGAATGACACGCCGTACAGTTCGACTCGCCGGGCGCGCCGGTGTTCGAGGCGGTCGGCCCCGATGCGGATGCGTCGATCCGACGTTCAAAATAGCCTTGAAATCCGACCAGCGAAACCAGCGCGCAAACAAGAACAACGCCGACCTTTGCGACAAAGACATTACTATACGATCTTTTCATTGAATCTAACTCCGTACGAAGGAACTACTATATGACGCCCGGCAGCATCGGAAAGTCTGATGAATTATACCGTTCCGGCGTCAGAAACTAAACTTCGTCCGAGACAAAGCGGAGTTGGGAATCAAACAGCGGATTGTCATCGCCGCGGACCTTCGCGTA
Source organism: Acidobacteriota bacterium (assembly GCA_016715115.1). Lineage (NCBI taxonomy): Bacteria > Pseudomonadati > Acidobacteriota > Acidobacteriota bacterium. The sequence continues at coordinate 317,886 of JADKBM010000001.1, read as the reverse complement.
TTCGCCGTTTGAAAGCAACCGCGATGCGTTAGTGTTGTCGGCCAGATAAACCGGGAGAATCTCATCAATTATGTGGCGCCGCAACGCCCGATCGAGGATCGGCACGACCGCCTCGACGCGCCGGTCCAGATTTCGATGCATCCAGTCGGCACTGCCGATGAAGACCCGTTCGTCACCCGCGTTTTGAAAATAGAAGATCCGGCTGTGTTCGAGAAAACGACCGACGATCGATGTAACCCGGATATTGTCGGAAAGCCCGGGAACTCCCGGTCGCAAGACGCATATGCCGCGGATGATGAGATCGATCTCGACGCCGGCCTGAGATGCTCGATAGAGTTCCGAAATGATCCGGTCGTCAGTCAAACTGTTCGCTTTGGCGATTATCCGCGCCGGTTTTCCGTCGATTTTGTTCTGCGTTTCGCGGCGGATCAGGTCGATCAGCCGGTCGCGGAGATTGATCGGGGCGATGAGCAGTTGCCGGAACTCGGTTTGATAGGAATAGCCCGTCAGGAAGTTAAAAAGGTCGGTTGCGTCCGCGCCGATTTCCGGATCGCACGTGAGGAGCCCGATGTCTGTGTAGATGCGCGATGTAAATGGATTGTAGTTGCCCGTCGCGATATGCACATAACGCCGCAGTTCGTCGTCTTCATTGCGGATCACGAGCGTCACCTTCGAATGCGTCTTAAGGCCCCGCATTCCGTAGATCACGTGGACCCCCTCGTTCTCCAACAAACGTGCCCATTCGATGTTGTTCTCCTCGTCGAAACGCGCCTTCAGTTCGACGAGGGCCGCAACCTGTTTGCCGTTCTGGCTCGCTTTCATCAGCGATTTGATGACCGGGGAGTTCTTGCCCGTCCGGTAAAGACAGATCTTGATCGCCTGGACCTGTTCATCCTCCGCGGCGGCGTCGATGAAGTCTGTGACCGTGCTGTAGGCGGTGTATGGGTGGTGGAGCAAAATGTCCTGCTTACTGATCACGTCAAAAACGTTGTCGCCCGACTGGAGCGGCGCGGGAATCGAATACGTGATCGGGACATCCTTCAGATCCGGACGGTCGAGCGAGTAGATCCGCATCAGATCGGGGATATTGATCGGGCCGCTGACGCGAAAAACATCGTGTTCGGTGAGGCCGATCGATCCCGCCAGAAAATTGACCATTTCATCGGGCATTCCGTCCGCAACCTCCATCCGCACCGGAAAACTGAAGCGCCGCTGATGGTGGAGTTCGCGCTCCATCGTGCGCAAAATGTCGCCGGCCTCGTCTTCGCGGATCTCGATGTCGGCGTCGCGCGTGATCCGGAACAGATGCGCGGAATGCGGCTTCATATTCGGGAACAGGTGCCGGACGTTGGCGCCGATCATCTCTCCGAGGAGCGCAAACCGGGAACCGGAGTCGTCGATCGGGACGATCCGCGGAACGTTCGGAGGCAATTTGACGCGGACAAATCGGCGACCAGTGAAAATATGGCGCGCCGGATACTTGACCGGGATACGCGGCGGTTCGACCATCAGGCCGAGATTCAAACTGAGGTTCGAGATAAACGGGAAAGGATGACTGACATCGACCGCCTGTGGCGTCAAAACCGGGAAAACGTGGGTTTTGAAATATTCATTGAGACGTGATTTGATCTCGCGGGACAAACCTCGAAACGAGCAGAGTTTGATGCCTTCGGCCGCAAGCGCCGGCAAGATCTCCTCGTTCAGGCATCTCATCTGCTCGGAAAGCATCGGGCGCAGGCGTTCGCGGATCGCTTTCAGCTGCTCGCCGGCGGTCAATCCGTCGGGCGACAATCTGACAACGTTCTCCGCGATCTGTTCCTTGAGGCCCGAGACGCGAATCATAAAAAACTCGTCGAGGTTGGTCGAGAATATCGACAGGAACTTGAGTCTTTCGAGCAACGGGTTCGACTGATCGAGTGCTTCGTTCAGAACCCGACGGTTGAACTCAAGCCAACTCAATTCGCGATTGAACAAAAGGCCCTCGGAATCCCGGCGACCGGAGTTCGAAATCGACCGAGCTGATTGTAAGGTAGTGCTAAGATCCATCGGAGTCTGGCGGATTGCTCACCGCTTCACAGAAGTTTAAGGAGATAAAGGACTAAAGGCAACATTCGCGGCGAAGATTCCGGCATATTTTCAACAAAATAAAATCGGCCGGCGGTATTTAAGCCGCCGGCCGAAGTCCTATTGGTCAATTTGACCGGTTACGGAACGTACGATCTCGGAATCGCTTTGTCAGTCGCGATACCGAAGTTCGCAACCGCAATGCCCGAGGTCGAACGGTTGAGCCACCACTGACCATTGCGATAAATGGCGTAGTCGTCCTTACCGTCACCGTCATAATCTCCCGGTACCGGAACATCGCCTGAAGCGCCCCAAACGGTGATGACCGTCATCGAGTCACTGCTCTTCGTAACGAACCACTGACCCGTGCTCGGACGGAAGACCGCAACATCGTCCTTGTTGTCGCCGTCGTAGTCAGCCGGGACAAGAATGTCGCCTGCCGAGCCGAGAGAGACATTCGATGAACCGCCGCCCGAAAGCTGTCGCAGCCACGAACCGGCACGGTAGACCGTTAGGTCGCCCTTGCCGTCGCCGTCGAAGTCGCCGGCCACCGGTACGTCGCCCGCTTGACCGAACGTCGTGACCGTGGTCCCGCCGGCGCTCTTGATGACATACCAAGTGTTGTTGGAAGGACGGAACACCGCGATGTCGGCTTTGCCGTCACCATCGTAGTCCGTAACTACCGGAACATCGCCCGCAAGCCCCCAAGAAGCGCCGGTCAAGGTAAAGCCGTTGCTGTTGAGGATGTAGAAGTCGGGCTGTGCCGGATCGGCCGTTGCACGGAAGACTGCGGTGTCGGTCTTGCTGTCACCGTCATAGTCGCCCGGTGTCAGAACGTCGGCTGCCAGTCCCCAATTAAGAACCTGGAATCCAGCCGTCGAACGGTTCAGATACCAGTTGCCTTCGCTCGGACGGAAGATCGAGAGATCGGTCTTGCCGTCGCCATCGAAGTCAGCACGCGATTTGACCGAAATGGCCGGCGCGCAGGTGTAGCTGCTGACGATCGCAACGTCATCGACGTTGACGCCGGTCGAAGCGACCGAGCTGTCGCTCGCCATTCTCCATCTGAACTGAACGGAATTTCCGTTCGCATTCGCCGGGAGAGTGACGACCGTGTCGATATAACCGCCGGCGGATGTTCCGGACCAAGCCATACGGCCGCCGATCGGACTGGTGAACGACGTCGAGATCGTCGCGTTGTAGCCGCCGCTGACGAAGGTGCCGCCGGCGGTGACGATGTCCTGGAACGCGCCCGCGTTGACCGACGGGTTGGCGATCTCAAGGACCATACCGTCAAAGGTCGATTCCGTCACGTACTTGTTCTTGAAGCTCAGCTGTGCGGCCGTCGAAGTGATCGGAACCGCGGGGCTGACCAGCGACGACATATTGACCGTTGCCGGATCGTTCGCGAAGGCCGAGTTCGGAGCCGAATTCGGTCCCGTAGCGGTCGTCGCCCAAGTAATTCCGGTGCCGGAATCCTGCGTCGTCGTCCAGCCGGCAGGAAGTGCCGGAGGCGTAACGCCGTCGAAGTTCTGCGTAATGCCGGCCGGTGAACCGAGAACGAAACTACGCATCTGCGGCGACTGCGCGCCGATCGCGCTGCCGATGTTGATGGTCACCATCTGGGTGCTTCCGCAAGGGGCTGCGCCCGGGATGGCAAACGGGATGTTCATCGATACGGTCGCGCCGTTCGCCATGTTGCCATAAGCGACATTCGGACCGCCGTTGACGTTTGCCGTGACGGCGTTGACGGTCGCGCCGGTGGTGTTGGTGATCGCAACGCTCAAAAGAACGTTTTCACCCGGTTCCGGAACGCCGTTGTTGTTGCCGGTCGAATCGTTGACCGAGAACGGATTGGTCATCACGACGTTCGGAAGATCGAACGCTTCGACGACAACCGTGTTGTTCGCGCCGGTTCCGGCATTCGTGACAGCCGCGCTGAAACCTGCGCCGCGAACACGGAAACCTTCACGGACGTCGACAACGTCCGCAGCCGCCTCAGGGGCGAGCGGCAGAGCGGCCGCCGCTGCGATAATGGCGTCGCGTTCCTGAAGGATCGTCGGGCCGATCGGAGCAAGCTTCATGCCGTCCGTGACAACCTGCAGGGCGCGGGTCGTGCCGGCCGTAAAGCCGAGACGCGTGACCAAACGGTTGCGGACTTCCCAAAGCATCGAGCTCCAGATCTCGCCGATATTGTGAACCTGGTCGCAGGTCGTGACGCCGATCGGGCCGCGCGGGAACGCGCTGTTCGGCGGCGGATTCGACGTCGTCGTTCCGATCAGCGTGTTGCAGTCGGCATTGACGTACCGGAACGTGAACGGGTTATGCGGTTTTCCGTTCGCGCCGAGGAATGTGATCGGAGCGCGCGGGAAACGGCGGATGCCGTAGTAGTAGTTGCCGGTAAATCCGGCCGAGATCAAATATGTCGCGTAGCCGCCCGTCGTGTAGATGCCGTTGATCGGATCCGTCGGTTCGGCCAAAAGCGTGTACGAATAGAAATCCGACCAGCCTTCACCCATACCGCGGGCCATATTCGTCGAGAGACCCGAAGCGTTTCCGTGGAGACGGTTCGATGTGCCGTGCGTCGCTTCGTGGATGATGACTTCGGCATCGGCCGTTCCATCATAGTCCGGAGTCGGCCCGGTCCAGACGAACATCTGCATACGTCCGCGTCCGCCGTCTGCCGGCGTCGAGAAGTTGGCGTTGTTCGTGCCCGAAGAATCCTGGCCTTCAGCCGAAATTCGGTCGGCACCGGCGCCGCCACGGGCAAAGTTGTCCGTTTGGAAGTTGAACGCCGCTTCGGTGAATCCGCGTTCATACATTGAATCGTGATAACGGTTCATCACGTAGAACATCTGGATGACCGCACCGCGCTGGGCTTGCGCCGTCAGCGGGTCGTCTCCCGGAGCGGGGCTTCCCGGTGCCGGGTTCCAGGTCGAATCGAAAATGCGGGTCGGCGATCCGGTCTGCGGAGCGTCGACGCCGTTTGTGCCATCGCGGTCGATACCCGCTTCGAGCGCGTTGCCGTCCGTGACGTTGGCCGCATCGGTGATCCATCCGTTGTTGTTGAACGTGTTCGGAGCTTCGTTACCGATCAACGTGACGTTCGAACGGGTCAAAAGCGCGCCTTGCGTTCCAAGCGTCGGATCTATCGGACCCGGCGACAGCGGTGCCGGCGAATCCGCCGCCTTCATAAACGCGTTCGTGTTGTTGTAGATCTGATAGGTTGCCGCTTGGGTTTGATCTTCCGTGATGTTCTTGCGCCAAAGCATCGTACCTTCGGTGTCGACGATAACGTAAAAAGCGTTGACCGGCTGCCAGATCAAGATGCGCCACGACGGGATTGCCACGCCGGGTTCGGTCGGGAAGTACATTTTTTCCGCGGTCGTCGCCCAGTCTCCGTTGCCGAAGACAGTTTTCAGATCCGACGAAGCCGCCGAATTGACCTCGACATCGAGTTTGGTCGGCTCGGCATTGATGTGCCGAAACGCGGATTTGACCGCGTCGAGCGGATTGCGGAAATCCGACGAAAGCGAATCGTTATCGAGTCCCGGAGCGAGATTGTTGATCACGCGGATCATTTCGCCCGAACGGGTGAAGCCGGCTTTGATCTCGCTGCGGAAAACGGGAATGTTGTTGATTCTCTGTTCGAGATGGGCATACGAAATGTTGCCATCCGGATTCGTGTAGTCGGCAGTGACTTTCAGCGAAGCCGCCTCCTGTTCGTCGACGCCGATCAGGCTGCTGTTCTCCTTCACGAAGTTGCGGAGGATTTCCGACCGCTTCAATGACGAAGGTCCGCTCAGGCGTTCGATGTCGGATTTCCAGACATCGGGCGTGATGACTTCCGGATTTCGGAGTTCGGGATTGTACTCAACCTTCAAGGTCGGCACTTTCGTTCGCAGAGCCTCTTCGCCGCGCACGAAACCTTCCGTGATGTCGGCCGTCATCGCCGCATCCTTGCCCGATGATTGACGGTATTTCATCAACGCATCGCTGGCATCCACCGCCTTTGCAGTGCGGATGTCATAGTTTTCGAGTCCCGGGACGTGGCTTTCGGTTCTGTTCAACAGACCCTTTTGCCCGCCGGCCTCGGTGCGGAACTGAATCGGCAAAATTACCAGCGCCGTCATCAATCCCAAGATAAATACACAAAGCAAAAGCGGATTGCGTGCTTTTGCTGTAGAACTTTTCTGCATTTGTAAGCCCTCCTCAAAGCTAAAAAAACGGAAACTCTAACAACCCTTCGGAAGTTGTTCTAATCGGATAACCTTAAAAATAAGGACAAAATGAACTGAAGTTAAACAAGATAAATGAATTCGTAATCACCGTTCAGACGCTTTAAATGTCTGATTTTGCACAAAATACGTCAATTTTCGGCGGTTCGAACCGACAAAAAAGGGAAACGTCAGCCCGGAATTGTATTAAAAGGAATAGTAAATCGCCGCCAATAACTCATTTCGAATGCCGACTATCATATGACAGAAAATACTTACGCGTCAATCAATTCCGATGTAGATTCGGGCGGATCGCATATTTCCACGAATTATCCAAGAAAAAAGCGGCTTGACGAAATGAATCCGTTCAAACCGCTTTTGCTTGAGTTCATTCCTGCAGACTACGGAATGTAGAGCGTCGGAATCGGTGTGTCGGTCCCGATTCCGAAGGTGATCGCGGTGACGCCGGCGGTCGAGCGGTTGAGCCACCACTGTCCCGAGCCCGAACGATAAATCGCCAGATCGTCCTTGCCGTCGCCGTCATAATCTCCCGGCACCGGCGTGTCGGTCGGGATGCCGAACGTCGTCGCCGACGCGGTGGAGGTCGAACTTGCGATGATCCACCATTGTGCGGTCGAAGGTCGCCAGATCGCGATATCGTCCTTGTTGTCGCCGTCGTAGTCGGCCGGAACGAGTTTGTCGCCGGCCGCGCCGAATGTCTGCGCCGTAACCGGGCCGGTGCTGTTCGATATCCACCACTGGTTCGACGACGGACGGAAGATCGCGATGTCGGTCTTGCCGTCGCCGTCGTAATCGGCGCGAACCGGCACGTCGCCGGCCGCACCGAAACCGGTGATCGTCGTGCCGCCGCCGCTCTTCAGGATGAACCAGGTGTTCGTCGCTGAACGGAAGACCGCCGCGTCGGCATTGCCGTCGCCGTCGTAGTCGCCCACCTGCGGCGTGTCGCCCGTCGTTCCCCATTCACGGGTTGCGATGGTGTTGTTGCCGGACTGCAGGATCCAGAAATCAGGAGACCCCGAAGTCGCCACCGGGCGGAAGACTGACGGATCGGCTTTACCGTCGCCGTCCCAGTCAGCCGGCGTCAAGGTGTCGGTCGCGAGGCCGAAGTTGACGACCGCAAAGCCGGCGGTCGAGCGGTTCAGGTACCAGTTCGACTCCGAAGCGCGGAAGACCGCAACATCCGTCTTGCCGTCGCCGTCGAAGTCGCCGCGGGATTTTACCGCGTTCGGTGTGAACGAGCAGGCGTAGTTGCTGACGACCGCGACGTTGTCGACGTACCAACCCGGATTCGGACCCTGACCGACGGTGTTGTCGTCAGCGCCGAACCGCCACTTGAGCTGTACGTTTTGGCCCGCGGCCGATGCCGGAAGCCTGACGGTGGACGTGACGAAGCCGTTCGAGTTTCCGTTCCAGGCCGCACGGTTGGCGAGCGGGTTGTTGGTGCCCGCGCCAAGGGTGCCGTTATAGCCGTTCGCAACGAAGGCTCCGCCGGCCGCGATAATGTCCTGAAACGCGCCGCCTGCGATGCTGATCTCGAGCGCGCCGCCGTCCCAGCCGGGTTCGGTATCGTACCGATTCCGGAAGGAAACGGTGGAGGCCGGCGAGACGATCGCGATCGTCGGCGATGTCAGATCGCTGCCGCCGCCGACGGTTGCCGGGTTGACCGCGAACGCCGAGTTCGGCGCCGAGTCTGCGAAATTGGTCGAGGTCACGAAATTCTGACCGTTTTGGACAACCGCCGCCGTCCAGCCCACCGGAAACGCCGGCGCCGTAACGCCGTCGAAATTCTCCGTAACACTCGTGATCGGCTGACCGACGATGATCGACCGGTTGAAACTCGTCGCACCGAGACTGCTGTTGACGTTGAACGTCAGATTCAGGACGCTGCCGCAGGGTGTTCCCGGAGCGATCGTGTAAGCGACGTTCGGAGCGACGGTTTGACCGTTGTTGATCGTGCCGATGTTGGCCGATCCGCCGCCGACAACCTGAAGGGTGACGCCGGTCGCTGTGTTTCCGGTGTTGTTGGACAGCGGAATCGAGAGGGAAACCGGTTCTCCGGGTTCCGGAAATCCATCGTTGTCACCGGTCGAATCCGAAACCGTAAATGTCGGTGTCTGAACAAGATTCGGCAGATCGAACGCTTCGGTTACGCGCGTATTGCTCGCGCCGGTTCCGGCGTTCGTAACGACGGCGCTGAAACCCATTCCCCGAATCGCGAATCCCGCCCAAACATCGGCGACATCGGGCGCCGCTTCCGGCGCTGCGGAACTCGCCTGCGCGGCCGCGATTATCGCGTCTCGTTCCTGCAAAAAGGTCGGCCCTACCGGAGCGAGCTTCATTCCGTCCGTTACCAACTGAAGCGTCAGCCGGTTTCCGGTCGCCCAACCGAGCCGCGTCACGAGCTTCGCGCGGACTTCCCACAACGCCGTACTCCAGATCTCGCCGAGGTTGTGAACCTGATCGACGGTCGCCGACCCGACCGGACCACGCGCGAAAGCGCCGTCGGAAACGTTGAATTGCGTCGAGTCGACATCGGCGAAGGTCATCGGGTTGTACGGCAGATTGCCGGCACCGCCGGTGAATGCCTTGACAGCTTTCGGAAAACGGCGGATGCCATAGTAATAGTTGTTGACGAATCCCGCCTGGATCAGATACGTGTCATAGCCCCCGGCGGTGTAAATGCCGTTGATCGGATCCGTCGGTTCGCTGAGCAGGGCGTGGGCGTAAAAGTCCGACCAACCCTCGCCCATTCCGCGCGACATATTGGTCGAAAGCCCGCTGCCGTTGCCGTGAAGGCGATTCGAGAGTCCGTGCGTGTGTTCGTGGATGATGACCTCGGCATCGAAATCTCCGTCGATGTCAGGAGTCGGGCCGGTCCAGAGATACATCTGCATACGGCCGCGCGCACCGTCGGCCGGAGTCGAGAAATTCGCGTTGTTCGTGCCGGAACAATCCTGGGCTTCGGCGGAAACACGGTCGTTCTCGGAACCTCCGCGACCGAAATTGAGTCCTTGGAAATTACGTGCCTGTTCGGTGAATCCGAGCCGATAGAGTTCGTCGTGATACCAGTTGTTGATATAGAAAAGCTGGGTCACCGCGGCGCGCTGGGCGTCGTTCATCCCGTGCGGCTGGACGATCGAAGCGCAAGGGCTCACGACCTCGCCGGCCGGGATCGGGGTGTCGCCCGTGTTCGTGTTCGGATTTAGCGGGTTGACCGGGAAATTGAAGGTTCGGCCGGTTCCGACCGCACGGCCGTTGGTGACATCGACGCCGTTGGTCGAATCGCGGTCGAGCCCGGCCTCGTTGGCGTTGCCGTCCGTCTCGTTCCCGCCGTCGGTGATCCAGCCGTTGTTGTTGAATGTGTACGGCGCCTCGTTTCCGATTCGCGTCACCGAAGTGCGGCTGATCGCGGCACCCTGCGCGCCATTCGGCGATGTCGGCCCGGGCGTCAGGGGAAACGGATTGTCGGCGACGTTGATCATCGCGTTCGGGTTCGCATAAACGTTGTAGGTCGCCGACTGCGTCTGGTCCTCGGTGATATTCTTGCGCCAGAGCATCGTGCCGGTTGCGGCGTCGACGATGACGTAAAACGCGTTTACCGGTTGCCAGATGAGCACCCGCCAGGACGCGCGCGCGACGCCGGGTTCGGTCGGAAAATACATTTTTTCGGCGGTTGTCGCCCAGTCACCGCGGCCAAACTCCGTCCTGAGGTCGTCGGATTCGCCTCGTTTCAGGTCGAGTTTGTTGACGTCGACGTTGGCGTGTCCGGCGGCCGCCTTGACGGCGTCAAGCGGATTGCGGAAATCCGTCGAAAGCGACTCGTAATCGAGACCCGGCGCGAGATTGTTGATAACGCGGATGATCTCGCCGGATTTGGTGAAGCCCGCCTTGATCTCGCCGCGAAAGACCGGAATGCCGTTGATCCGCTGTTCGAGATGCGCGAACGAAAGATTGCCGTCGGGGTTCGTGTAGTCCGCGGTGATCTTCAACTGATCGGCGCCGGCAGCATCGACTCCGATGAGCGAATCGTTTTCCTTGACGAAGCCGCGCAGGATCTCGGCCCGTTTCAGGTTCGACGCGGAAGTCAGAAAATTACGTCCCTGTTTGACGTCCGGCGCGATGACCTCCGGGATCCTGATGTCGGAGTTGTATTCGATCTTGAGCGAGGGCACGCGCCGGCTGAGGAGTTCCTCGCCCGCGACGAATCCGGTCCTGATGTCGGCGACCGCAACGGCGTCTTTGCCGGCTGCGTTGCGAAACTCAACCAGTTTGGGAACTGCTTGCTTGTCGGTCCGAATGTCGTAGTTTTCGAGCCCTTCGACATGGCTTTCGGTCCTTTCGAGCAACCCTTTGCCAGAGGTTCCGGCGGCCGAGCCGAAGCGACCCGGCATAATTGATACAAATGCGATGGCCAACAGAGCGACCAAGGTCAGGAACAGCGGATTACGCGCTTTCTTCATAATAAATAAAATTCTCCTGCGATTCATTGGCCTCGGGTCCCGGCAATCGGTCCAGAGGAAAAGTTCGGGTTTATTTGCTACGATATGACTCTTCGGACCGAAAATGCGGTGTTCGAGTTGTGAATCAGATTCGGAAACACAACAATGTTCACCGCAAACGATAATCGGTGTCAACGCCGGGGCCAAGGATTCTTTTAAAAGTTCCCTCAAAAATACGTCTTAAATGGAAAACGACTTCATACAAAAAATATTTGGCGCCGATGGGCTCATCGCCAGGCACCACCGGCAATACGAACATCGCGACGGGCAGATAAAGATGGCTGAAGCGGTGACGCGCGCCTTCGAACAGAAAAAGCATCTGATCGTCGAAGCTGGAACCGGGACCGGCAAAACGCTCGCCTACCTCGTCCCGGCGATCGCCGCGGCCGTAGGAAACGGCGAGCGCATAATCGTTTCGACCGGAACGAAGAATCTGCAGGAACAGTTAATGGAGAAGGACATTCCGTTTCTGCAGAAGATCTTTCCGAAGAAGTTCACCGCCGCCTATATGAAAGGCCGTTCGAACTATGCGTGCCTGTATAAGATAAAGAAAGCCGAGAATCAGCCGATCCTCGACGGGCTCGACGAGATGGACCATTTTGAAGAAGTTCGCGGCTGGTCGCGTGAATCAGAGACCGGCGACCGCGCCGAACTCGTCGGTCTGCCGGAGAACATCGGGTTCTGGAACCGCATCAACGCCAAGGGCGAAACTTGTCTCGGCCAGCAATGTCCGGATTTCGAGCCGTGTTTCGTGACGCGGATGCGTTCGCGCGCCGAGGGCGCCGACGTGGTCATCGTCAACCATCACCTGTTTTTTGCCGATCTGAACATTCGCGGCAATCAGTACGGCCGCGTCCTGCCCGATTATTCGGCGGTGATCTTCGACGAAGCGCACTTGATCGAGGACATCGCGGCCGACTACTTCGGTTTTCAGGTCTCGAGTTTTCAGCTCGACGAACTGGTCCGCGATGCCGATCAACTTCCGATCACGGACGCGATCGCGACCCGCGATATGTCAAAACTCGGCGCGAAGATAATGACCTTGGCCGATCATTTCTGGATTCGTTTCACGCAGGCGCGCGCTCAGGACGGGCGTTTTCCGCTCGTTCCGGAAGCGTTTGTTCAGCAAGTGCGGGGCGAACTCGAACCGACGCCGCTCGGCGAGGCGTATTTTGAACTTGAGAAAGCGCTCGAAAGGCTCGAATCGGCGGTCGATTTCTGGTCCGACAAGATGACCGAGGCCGAAAGTCTCGTCCGCCGCGTCCGTCAAGCCAAGTTCGACCTTGAATTCATCGTCTCGCAGGCCGAAAAGAACTACGTTTATTGGCTCGAAAAACGTGGCCGCGGGATGTTTTTGCGCGCTTCGCCGATCGATGTCTCGGTGCTGCTCAAGGAAAAACTCTTCGACAAGACCGAGACCGTCGTTCTCACTAGCGCGACGCTTTCGACGAACGGCAAGTTCGATTTCATCCGCGAACGCCTCGGGCTCGAAGGCGAAATGACTGAAACGCTTCTTGCGCCGTCGGCGTTTGACTACGAACGGCAATCGATCATCTATATTCCGAAGGCGATGCCGGATCCGCGCTCGGCGGAGTACAGCCAGATGGCGGCGGCCGAGATCATCAAGCTTTTGTCGATCACGCGCGGGCACGCGTTTGTGCTGTGTACGAGCAATTACGCGATGAACGCGCTTTATGAGTTGGTTTCAATGCGCATAAATTATCCGTGCTTCGTCCAGGGATCGATGTCGAAGGCCGGGATCCTTGAACGATTTCGCGCAACGCCGAATGCGGTCCTGTTCGCGACCTCGAGCTTCTGGCAGGGCGTCGACGTCCAGGGCGATCAGCTTTCGTGCGTCATCATCGACAAGCTTCCGTTCGCCGTTCCGACCGACCCGATCGTCGCCGCGCGGACGCGTTTCATCGACGAGAACGGCGGCAAGTCGTTTTTCGATTATTCGGTGCCGCAGGCGGTGATCGCGCTCAAACAGGGAATCGGGCGGCTGATCCGCAGCAAGACGGACCGCGGCGTGATCGCACTGCTCGACACGCGGCTCAGGACAAAATCTTATGGACGCGATTTTCTGAGTTCGCTCCCGCGCACCCGAATCACGGGCGATCTCGCCGAAGTGGCGAAGATCTTCGACGGCGGACCCTTGCCCGGATCCAAATCGGACGGATAGAATCTTGAAATGCAATCTTTTTATGAAGTGATGATCGAACGCAACTTCTCGTCGGCGCACCAACTGCGCGGATACAAGGGGAAGTGCGAAAACCTGCACGGGCACAACTACAAGATCGAGATCTTCGCCCGCGGATCGGAACTCAACAATATCGGCCTGCTGATCGATTTCGGTGATCTGAAAGACGCGGCGGACGAGATCGTTCGTTATCTTGATCACCGGAATTTGAACGAACTCCCGCCGTTCGACGAGGAACTCAACCCGTCGGCTGAAAATCTCGCAGCATATTTCTGTGAGTATATGAACTCGCGCGTCGGCGATGACCGCGTCCTGGTTTACAAAGTTCGGTGCTACGAGACGCCGACCAGCGTTGCGACCTTTCAGATCGGCTGATCCGAAACCTGAGGCTGCTTTCCAACGTACCAATCGAAACGAACGCCGTGACCGGCGGATCTATCAATCAAAAAAACTTACCGGAGTCATTCTATGAAAAAGATTATCAGCCTGAATCTCGTGATCGTCCTGCTTGTGCTGCCGCTTTTGGCGGTCAAGGTGACGGCTCAACAGAGTTCCGTTCCCAAGATCGAATTCGAGAAGTACACTCTCTCGAACGGTCTTGAGGTCATTCTGCACGTCGATCGCAAACTGCCGATCGTCCACGTCAATCAGTGGTTCCACGTCGGTTCGGCGAACGAGCGTCCGGGACGCAGCGGCTTCGCGCATCTTTTCGAACATATGATGTTCCAGGGCTCGAAAAACGCGAGCAAGGACTATTTCACATACGTCGAAGCGGCCGGCGCGAACTTGATGGAAGGCGGGGTCAACGGCACGACGAATCAGGACCGGACGAACTATTTCGCGACGGTTCCGTCGGGAAATCTCGAAAATCTCCTGTGGGTCGAGGCCGACCGACTCGCGACTCTGCCGGAAGGTTTGACGAAAGAAAAACTCGACAACCAACGCGACGTTGTGAAGAACGAAAGGCGCCAGGGACTTGAGAATCAGCCATACGGCCGTTGGTACAAGATCGTCAACGAGAACCTGTTTCCGAAGGGACACCCATATCAAACGGATGTCATCGGAACCCCCGAAGATCTGACGGCGGCCTCGCTCGACGACGTCAAGGACTTTTTCCGCACCTATTACACGCCGAACAATCTCTCGCTCGTCATCGCCGGCGATTTTGACATCGCCGAAGCGAAACGGTTGGTCGAGAAGTATTTCGGAACCATCCCGCCGGGACCGCCGCTCGATCGACCGCTAAAGTCGATGCCGAAACTTGACGGCGAACGAACGGTCGAGGTCAGGGACCGCGTCCCGCAGGAGCGTACTTACTTTGCCTGGCACTCGCCGGCCTATTTTGAAGAAGGAGACGCCGAACTCGAACTCGCGGCGGCGATAATGACCGACGGCCTTTCGGCGCGTCTGAACAAGGCGCTCGTTTACGATAAGCAGGTCGCGTCGAACGTTGTCGCATTTCAGTCGGGCCAGCCGCTCGGCGGGGCGTTTATGATGTGGGCGACGGCGCGTCCCGGCGCGAATCTTGCTGAGATCGAAAAGCTTACGACTGCCGAGATCGCGCGGCTCGCAAAGGAGGGCCCAACTGCCGAAGAACTGAATCGAGCTAAGACGAAGTGGGAATTCGGCTTTGTTTCAGGCCTTGAAGCGATCGGCGGATTCGGCGGAAAGTCGGACCTCTTGAATCAGTACAACACGTTTCTCGGCGACCCGGGCAAGTTCGATGCGGATCTCGCGCGGCACCGCAGCGTTTCCGCGGAGAGTCTGAGATCGGCGGTGGACAAATATCTCAATACGAAGGATCGTCTGCTCGTCCGTTTTCGTTCGGAGAAGTCGGGTCAGCCATCGACCGTCGCGGTCGACCGCACGAAGGAGCCTGGGCTCGGAGGCGACAAACCGTTTACGGCTCCTGCGGTCAAGTCGGCGAAATTGGAAAACGGACTTGAGATCTTCGTGGTCGAAAAGCCTGAACTTCCGAAGGTCGCGGTTTCGCTCGCAACGCGCGCCGGCAGCGTAAATGACCCGGCCGCAAAGTCCGGGCTGGGGTCGATGACGTCGCGGATGATGCGTCGCGGCACGAAGACACGGAACGCTTTGCAGATCGACGAAACTCTCGGAAATCTCGGGACGGGGCTATTCAGCGGCGCCGGCAGGGAATCGGCGGGTATGAATATGGAGGTTTTGAAACGAAACCTCGGCGATTCGCTCGGAGTGATGGCGGACGTCGTGCTCAATCCGTCGTTTCCTGAAGAAGAATTCGTACGCGAGAAGCAAACGACCCTCGACGGATTGACGCAGGCCGCGAACAATCCGAACAGCATTGCATCGCGCGTCGGTCAGATGGTCGCGTTCGGCGCGGACCATCCGTACGGACGCCCGGCGTTGCCGTCGACCGTTTCGGCGATCACGCGTGAGGATCTGGCGCAGTTCTACCAAGCATATTGGAAGCCGGCGAGTTCGGCGATCGTGTATGTCGGCGACATCACGCTCGCCGAAGCCACGGATCTGACGCGCAAGAGCTTCGGTTCCTGGTCAGGCGGCGCGGCGCCCGTCGCGAAGATCCCGCCGGTCAAGCCGATGGGGCCGGGGAAGGTCTATCTGATCAATAAACAGGGTGCGGCCCAAACGGTCGTCACGCAGGTGCTTCAGGCTCCGGAGCGCAAGTCGAAGGACTATTACGCCCTGGCGCTCGCAAATGCGGTTTACGGTGGCGGGTTCGGAACCCGTTTGAATCTCAACCTCCGCGAAGACAAGGGGTACTCGTATGGCGTGTTCGCATTTCCGCAGCATTTCTCGGCGGGCGGGACGTGGATCGCGTCGGGTGGCGTTCAGACCGACAAAACGAAAGAGTCGGTCGTTGAGTTTATGAAAGAACTCAAGAATCTCGCCGGCGAGAAACCGATCTCGGAAGTTGAATTGAACGGCGCGCGTCTGGCCAAACTGCGCGGCTACGCACAGCAATTCGAAGCGTACGGCAGGATCAGCGGCCAGGTCATTGCGCTTTGGACGGACGGACTTCCGATGACCGATCTGCAGCGGGAAACCGACGAGTTCTCGAAATTGAAACTGGCCGATGTAAATGCGATCGTTCAGAAGTACGCATCGGTCGGCGGTTCGTCTTTGCTGCTCGTGGGCGACCTGTCGAAGATAGAAGCGGGAATTCGCGAATTGAATCTCGGCGAGATCGTCATCCTCGACAGCGAGGGCAAGGTCGTGACAAAGCCGTAAACAACGGATCAAGCCGGGTGGCAAGATGGGAAGTGCGGAGAAATCCGCACTTTTTTTGTTTGATAATGCGCGAAAATTCGCGCGGATTTAGGAGATGCCCCCACAAGGAACAAATCTTGGGTGTGGAACGCGTATTGCTCTTCCTTTTAGCGGCGATACGCAGAATCATCGCCTTTCAGAAAGAAGTTACGGGGTTTTGAAGAATGACTAGAATCTACGAAACGATTTGGGCATTGATCGCGGTTTTCGCAATCGCGGTCACGGTAACGGGTAATATGACGATGTTGGTCGGTGTCGCGATCGGCTTTGTGGTTTTCGGAATGATCTTCGCTGGAATGATGATGATCTTGCCCGCAACCGTCGCGCATCGGAATCATCCGGAAATACCGTAAGTCGAAATCGTGGGGAAAGCGCATTCAGACGGGCACCCTACAAAAGACAGACTCCTGAAATTTGGCAATCCTCCTCTTTTAAGCCGCAGCACATCGATATGTGTTGCGGCATTTTTGTGGCCCTCGAATTCGGATTGCGATGTCTTGGGGAACTGGAGACCGGATTCCAGATTCGGGAACTTTGAAAAACCGGGTTCAAGGAAAACCCGACGATCAGCGAGTCAGTACCGCCTGCGTCAGCGGGCGGGCCCGCGCCCGCACGAAGCCTACGGCGGTCCCGGCGCCGATTCTGACAGGACACAGAGAACGGATGCAAGAGGATAATTCGAACTCAGCGTTTCTTGAGAACTTTTTCTATCTTTAGTGGTCGAAACGAATCCGCTCCATCCCGCCAATCTGTGTTCTGGAAAAAACGCGATTTGCTTCCTTCATGTCGGTTTTTCCAAAAGCACGAGTTGGGGTTTTGGCGTCGTGCGGTCGCGGTTGCCCGCCCGCTCACGCAGGCGGTACCGACTCGCTGATCGTCGGGTTGGCGCGTTGCTGCGGCCGCCCGACGCGAAAGTCCGAGACATCCCAAATCTCAAACCTGACGCCGATTCCAGATATTCCAGATTCAAGATTCCAGATATTCCAGATTCAAGATTCCAGATATTCCAGATATTCCAGATTCCAGATATTCCAGAATCCAGATTCAAGATTCCAGATATTCCAGATTCCAGATATTCCAGATTCCAGATTCCAGATTCCAGATATTCCAGATTCCAGATATTCCAGATTCCAGATTCCAGGATCCCCAATCCCAAATCCCAAATCCCAAATCCTCAATCCCAAATCCCAAATCCCAAATCCCCAATCCCCAATCCCAAATCCCAAATCCCAAATCCCAAATCCCAAATCTAAAATCGTCTGAGGCTTTTGCTGACAAGATTTAGCAAGGTCTCGGCGGAGAAGGGCTTGTTCAGAATATCGGTGACCTGCAGATTCTTCAGATCGCCGATATGTTCGTTTCCCATCAATCCGCTCATCGCGATGATCCGCAGTTCAGGTTCGATCTTGCGAAGCGTGCGGATCAGCGCCTTGCCATCGAGCAGAGGCATCGTCAGGTCAGTCAGGACGATCCCGATGCGGTCCGAGTTCTTCGAGAAAACCGCAAGCGCCTCGGCGCCGTCCGTCGCCGTCAGGACTTCGTATCCGTATCGTTCGAGCGTCACACGCGTTATTTCGCGGACGCTTTCCTCGTCGTCAACGACCAGGATCAACTCGCC